>DASVGF010000056.1:0-16868 GCA_036379675.1 Gemmatimonadales bacterium
CTCGACCTTGGCGGCGATGTCCACCTGGTCGGCCTGGGCATGCAGCTGGCCGAAGATCCGGTGCGCCGTGTTGAGAAGGGCGAGGGCATCCTGGTTGCGGCCCATCGATTGGCGGAGAATAGCGAGCTCGCGCGTGGCCTCGGCCTCACTCAGCAGCGCGCCGGTGGCGATGGCGAGCTCGATCGCCGTCCGCAGCCGCGACTCCGCCAGCGCCGGCCGGCCCGTCTCCCGAAAGATCATCCCCAGCATCTTGTAGGCATCCGCTTTGGCCAGCTGAGTGTCGAGCTCGTCGAAGATGCCGAGCGCCTCTTCGGCGCTGCGTCGGGCATGGTCATACTGCTGGAGCGCCAGATGCACTTCGGCATAGTTCAGCAGGCAAAGTCCGCGGAGGCGCAGATCCTGAAGCAGCTCCGCCAGGTGGAGGCTGCGGCGGAAGTAGCCCTCCGCCGCGCCCCACTGCTGCTGGTCGGCGCTGACCATGCCGAGGTTGTGGTAGGCGTACGCGCAGCCACGTTCGTCTCCGGCTCGGCGACACGCTTCCAGCGCCCGTTGATAATGGCCCAGGGCCGAGGCGTGCTCGCCCTGGATGTTGGCCAGAATGCCGAGGTTTTGTTCGATCCGGCCACGGACATCATCGCTCACCCCGGCCAGCGCGAGCGCTCGTCCATAGATCTCGGCGGCACGGTCCAGGGAACCGTTTTCCATCTCGAACCCGGCCAGGGCGTTGAGCGCCTCCGCGGTCAGCTTGTCATCCTGAAGCTCCGTAGCCAGATCAAGGCTGCGGGCACAGAGATCACGGGCCTCGAGAGGCTCGTTGCGGCGATGGTGGATCACCCCCAAACGGCGGAGCGCTTCGGCCAGAACGGGCTCGGCCACGGAGTCCGAGCCAACGATGGCCTGATACCGCTCGCCGGCTTCCGCGATCCTGCCCTGACTGTCGAGCCTGACCGCCTCTTCCAATAGGGCAGCGGCAACTGACTGCGTGGTGCTCACAGACTGGACCTCGCTGGGGAGAAGTTTTTGAAGCAAGGCGTCTGAGCCGGTGGGCTGCCCCAATGTTAGCTCAAGGAAGTGCCCTTCCACCATATCCAGAAATTAGTCGCTCCTGCGTGGGCTCACGCAGGTCGGTGCAGCGGGATGCGCCGGTAAGGGGAGAGATTTGAAGGAGTTCGTTGACACAACGCCGCCACAGGTTGTCCCAAGCAACAGTCCAGCCTCTGACACGTTCTTTGACGTTGCCCTGGCAGACCCCAGGATCGAACAGTGGCCGGCGCACCGGCTTGAGGAACTCTGCGCCGATTCCTGCACCGCCGCCGAGTTCTCATGGCAGCAGTGGCACACCGGTTGCCGCTTCTGTGTTGTGGCGGAGACTCGCCGACCCCACCAGCGACCCCGGCAACACGCTCAGCCATACCCGCTGTCCCGCAGGAGGCTTTGTGAACCGCCTCACCCGGATCCACCGATTCTACGCATGCCTGCTCTTCGCGACCCTGGTGCCCGGATGTGCCAGCGAGCCTACCGCGCCGGACACCCCACCCATGGCGCAGGCGGTCGCGTCCCCCAGCCTCACTCCGTGCAAGCCGCTGCCCGATGCATTCGCCACCGGCTGGATTGGGCCCAAGGGCGGGATCCTGCGGGCCGGTCCCCATTCGCTCAAGGTGCCGCCCAGGGCCCTCAACACCACGGTCTTCATCACGCTCGAGGCGTCGTCGAGCTCGGTGAACCAGGTAACGGTGGAGCCCAAGGGATTGAAGTTCAATGATGGGAGCGCGGCCTACCTTACCGTGAGTTATGAGAACTGCTCGGTCCAGCCGGGCTCCCAGGAGCAAATCGTCAAAGTCAGCGAAACGCTGACCGTGCTGCAAGCGGTCCCTTCCGTGATGGACCCCGCGACGCTGACTGTCGAGGGGAAACTGCTTCTCTTTTCAGACTACGCCCTATCGACCTACGCGGTCGTGTACTGAGCCGGCGGCACCGACCCCTCATGGGCACCCTCATGGAGAGTGTCGTGGATCCGGATCGGGCCGAGCAGCTGCTCGGTGAAGGCCGGCTCCATGATCTGAGCTGCCGGTCCGCGCAGGCGATGGCGTGTTATGCGGCGGTCATCGAGCTCAGCTCCGATGCCCGGCTGCAGGCCGAAGCCCTGCGGCGGCTCGGCGTCCTGCATCACCTTCGGGCGGAGCCGGAGGTTGCCCGGGAGCTCTGTGAGCGAAGTTGTGATGTAGCGCTGGAGGCGGGAGCCCCTGAGCTGGCGGCCGACGCGTTCAACGCGTTGGGCGGGTTTGCGCTGGAACGGGGCGATCTGATCGAGGCGGCGGAAAGCTATCATCACGCGCTCGAGCTCGCCGCCGAGCGCATCGGCCTGGTGGCCAAGATCGAGCAGAACCTGGGCATCGTCGCCAATATCCAGGGCCAATGGGCAAAGGCACTGGCCCACTATTCACGCTCGCTGGCCGCCTACGAGGCCGGCGGCGACAGCCGGGGATGCGCTTACGCCCACCACAACCTCGGCATGATCCACGCCGATCAGAAGCAGTGGTCCGATGCCGACCGGCATTATCAGACCTCGCAGGCACTCGCCGCCGCGGCGGGCGACCGCCATCTCGGCGGCCTCGCTCTCATGAACCGGGCGGAGGTGCGTCTGGCACAGGGCGATCTGGAGGGGGCCAGGGCCGGCGCCGAGCAGGCGCTGGCGATCTTCAGCGAGGTGGATGCCCGACGCCACAAGGCCGGGGCGCATCGCCTGCTGGGCATGGTGTTCCGGCAGCGCGGTCAGCCGGCGCTGGCAGAATCGCATCTGCGATCCGCCCTTGAGATAGCGGCCGGCGCCAGTTGCCCCCTGACCGAAGCCGACGCCGCCAAGGAGCTGGCGACCCTCTACCAGTCGGAACGGCGCCGGGGAGATGCCCTGAGTTATCTCATGCTCGCCCGCGAGCTCTACAGCCAGCTGAACGCGGCGGCGGATCTGGTGGACGTGGATCAGAGGATCGGATTGCTTCAGGTGGCCTGAGCCACCCAATCCCGCGGCTCGAGCATGCTGAGCAGCCTGGCCTCGAAGGAGTCGGGTTCATATGACGGCGAGTAGTCCCAGGCGGCCAACGGCGGCAGACTCATCAGAACACTCTCGATTCGGGCACCGGTCTGGAGCCCGAACAGAGTACCGCGATCGTGCAGCAGGTTGAATTCGACATACCTGCCCCTCCGCACCAGCTGAAAGCGTCGCTCCCGTTCCCCGTAGGGCAGTCCTCTCCGGCGTTCGACAACCGGCGCGTACGCCTGGGACAGCACGCCGGCCAGGTTCCCGGCGAAGTCGAACAGCTTCCTGAGATCGAGCCCACACTCTCCGGATCGCAGGTGGTCGAAGAAGATTCCCCCGACCCCCCGCCGCTCGTCGGAGCGGTGCGTGTTCACGAAGTAATGATCGCACCAGTTCTTGAACCGGGGATAGAATGTCTCGTGATGGCGGTCGCAAATTGCCTTCACGGCCTGGTGAAAGTGGGCCGCGTCTTCGGGGAATGGATAGGTTGGGGTAAGGTCGGTGCCCCCGCCGAACCAGGCATCCAGGGGCTCACCCGTGGCACCGGCGATCTCGAAGTAGCGGACATTCAGATGAATGATCGGCGCCATCGGACTTCGGGGGTGGGCCACCAGGCTGACGCCGGTGGCAAAAAATGTCAGCGGCTCCAGGGCTGTCGCTCGGGCCCCGATCCTCTGCGCGAGGTGGGGGTCGAGTGCGCCCTGCACCAGTGAGCGGTTGACCCCAACCTTTTCGAAGGTGGCCCCCTCGCTCAAGACCCGGCTCACTCCGCCCCCGCCGCCGGGCCGTTCCCAGCGGTCCTCTCGAAAACTTCCACCGCCATCGAGCCTGGTAAAGAAATGGGTGATCTCGTCATGCAGGCCCTCGATGCCCGGCGCCACTTTCTCACGCAGCTCGAGAACCGTCATCGAGGTTTCCATTCCTGCACCGCCTCCACGAACGCCCGGGCGTGGCGGACCGGTATGTCCGGCAGAATTCCATGTCCCAGATTTGCGATATGACTGCGCCCCCCAAAGGCGTCGAGCATCCGGTGCGTACGCTCGCGGATTTCGGTGGGAGAGGCGTAGAGCCATCCCGGATCGAGATTGCCCTGCAGGGTGACTCGGCTGGCGGGCAGCCGGCGGCGGGCTTCGGCGGCATCGGTGTGCCAATCCACGCCGATCACCTCGGCCCCCGTCTCATTCGCGATTTCTTCGAGCGCCCACCCGGAGCCGGGGGCAAACACGATGACCGGGGCCCCGGCCGTTCGGGCCATGCGTGAGGCGCGGCTCAGGTAAGGAAGAACAAACTCGCGAAAATCACGGGGGCCGAGGGCCCCGGACCACGAATCGAACAGCTGTACCGCCTGGGCGCCGGCCTTGACCTGGGCAATGAGGAACCTGCCGACCGCCTCGGCCAGGCGGGTGAGAAGCGCGTGAGCCCGGCGGGGGTCTTCCGCCAGAAGCCGCTTGGCCAGACTGAATGACTTGGAGCCGCCGCCCTCGACCATGTAGCTCATCAGGGTCCACGGTGCTCCGGCAAAACCGATCAGCGGCACCCGGTTCCCCAGCTCCCGGCGGGCCAGGCGCAACGCGTCGAGCACATAGGCCAGACCTTCCTCCGGTGGTGTGTCGCGCAGCCGGTCGAAATCCGCCGGAGCCCGCAGTGGATCGGGGAAACGGGGGCCGACACCGTCGTCCACCGTGAGGCGCATTCCCATGGCCTGGGGCACGACCAGGATGTCGCTGAAGATGATCGCCGCGTCCACCCCGAGGATATTCACCGGCTGCAATGTTACTTCCACGGCAAGCTCGGGCGTCCTCACCATCGTGAGGAAGTCGGCCCGCTCCCGCACCGCGCGGTACTCGGGCAGATAGCGGCCCGCTTGCCGCATCATCCAGACAGGAGGGCGTGGGATCGGCTCGCCCCTACACGCCCGAAGCAGGAGATCGTTCATGCGCAGCGCTGCGCGACAGCACTCTGGACGGCGGTAACAATAGCGTGCACGGTGGGGGATGCGGCCACGGCCGCGGGCGGCCAACCCTGGTCCCGGGCGGAGCTGGCTGTGGTAGGGCCTACCGCCACCAGGTCGGGGCGCCGGCCCGCGGGGCACGCCCGGCCCAGAAGCTCCGCTACGCGCGGGCTGGTCACGACGAGCACGGTGGCCCGGGTGGCGGCCGCCAGACCCTCCGCTGGAGTGGCGAGAATCGAGCGGTAGCATACGGCCTCATCCACCTCGAGGCCCTGGCCGGTGAGCTGAACGGTGAGCTCCTCCCGTCGTGACTCCCCGCACAGGAAAAGCACTGGTGAGCCGGTCCCTGCGCCAAGCATGGCCTGAGCCAGTGCGCCCGCCGCTCCCAGCCGGGCGGTGGCTTCCGCCGGTGGTGTCCGAACCGGGCCAAGCGACTGTTTCAACGCCGCCGCGGTCGCAGAGCCGCCGGCCCACACCACCGGAGCCGATCCGCCCGAAGGCCAGGCGATTCCTCGGCTCCGCAGTCTTTGCACGATTGCGCTGGACGCTCTGGGCGAGGTAAACGCAACAGCGCGGTATTTACTGGCGGAGGTCAGGGCCCGGTCTACGGGGTCCCAATCCTTCGGTTCCGCAAAGCCCATGAGCGGATATTCCTCGACCGCCAGTGGAATAGCGGTAAGCGCCGCGATCAGGCCGGGAAGGCTCCCGGCCGCAGCCGTCACCACGATAACCTCGCTCATCAGGGCTCGGTGACAGCAGGCAGAGCACTGGCACGGACCTCACTCAGGATAGTCTGTCCGCCCTGGGCGAGAAGCCGCTCCGCCAGCCGGATGCCGAGCTCCTCGGCGGCCTTCTCATTCCGGCAGGTCCCCTCCTCCTGGCCGCCTACCGCATGCTCCCCGTTCAGGGAAACGACACGCCCCTGCAATCGCAGCGTCCAGGAGGCGCTTTCCACCGTCGCCAGAGCAGCGACCGGAACCTGGCACCCCCCCTCCAGCCGGCGGAGAAAGGCCCGCTCGGCCGCTACGGCGACGCCGGTGACCACATCGTGGACGGCGCTCCGGGCGGCGTCCTCCACCTTGCCTTCCCGCGCCCGGGTGGTAACTGCCAGGGCCCCCTGGCCGGGTGCCGGGAGCATGATCTCCGGCGGCAAACGCTCTCCAATCCGGTGCTCGAGTCCCAGGCGGACCAGGCCGGCGGTGGCCAGCACCGTGCCCGCCCACTCCGGGCGGGCATCCAGCTTGGCCAGGCGAGTGTCCACATTACCACGAATGTCGGTGACCATCAGGTCCGGCCGCACATTCAGGATCTGGGCTCGGCGGCGCAGGCTGCTCGTGGCGATCACGCCGCCGCTGGAAAGATCCTCCCACCGGACCGGGCCACGACCTACCAGAGCGTCGCGCGGGTCCTCCCGGGGGCTGACGGCGGCGATGGTGATCCCGGCAGGAAGCTGGGTGGGCAGGTCTTTCAGGGAGTGTACCGCCAGGTCGATGCGGCCTTCCAGCAGGGCGTCATCAATTTGCTTGGTGAAGAGTGCGCGGCTCCCGATACTCGCCAGCGGGACGTCGGGGGTCAGGTCCCCGGTGGTCTTGATCTCCACCCGCTCGGTCTCGTACCCCTGAGCCCGAAGGAGAGCGCGAACCCGCTCGGTCTGCCACACCGCCAGTGCGCTGCTTCGAGTACCGATGCGAAGAAAGGTCCCGTGCCCCCTCAATCCGGCCCCGCGGCAGAAACGGTTCGTGCTCCGCGTGCCGGCGTGCCCGCGTCGCTCTCGATCAGCTGGAGGGCGCGTCCGGCCGCCTGTTCGCCCGACACAATGGCATCGCCCAGCGACACTCCGTCGCGATAGGTCCCCGCCAGAACGAGCCCGGGATTTCGCCGCTCCACATCCTCGGCGATCTCCTTGAAGCGGCCATAACCGAGCACGTACTGGGGAATCGCCTTGGGCCAGATCTGCACCTGCCGGAAGGTGGGGTCTCCGCGAGTGCCAAGCAGCGGGCGGAGATCGTCGAGCACCCGGGCCGTGAGGGTCTGAGGATCGGCCTGCACCAGGTCAGGATCCCGGGTACCGCCGACGAACACAGTGAGCATGACGTGCCCCATGGGCGCCCGCTCCGGAAACAGCGACGACGAGAAGACCGCGCCGAGCACCCGGCGCCGCTCCACCTCTGGAACAAGGAACCCGAATCCATCCAGTGGATGGGAGACCTGTTCCCGCCGGAAGCCAAGCGCCAGTACCGCAACCGGCGGGTGGAGGATGCTCGACAAGGTGGAGAGGCGTTCTCCCCCCGGGAGGTCGAGATCGATCTCATCGAGACTGTGGGCCGGCGCCGCGTACACCACCCCGTCATAGAGCTCGGGCGTCTGGAAGGCGGCGCCGACGGTCCAGCCTCTGGGCCCGCTGCGTAGCTGGGTGACCGGGGCACGGAGCCGGATCTCGGTGTTGAGGCTCCTGCCGATGGCATCCGGGATCTCCTGCAGGCCGTTGCGAAACGATATCACGCTTGCCGCCATTCCGGTTCCCTGCCCGGCGTCCCGCCGAGCCTTCATCATCTGGGCCAGGGCCTTCATCACCGAGCCGTGGCTCCGCTCGAGGGCGTGCAGCTGCGGCATGGCGTGACGAACGGAGAGCTGCTCCGGATCACCGGCGAAAATGCCGGCCAGGAAGGGATTGGCGATGTAGTCCACCACCTCCTGGTTGAAACGGCGGCGCACGAACGCCGCCACACTCTCTTCCAGCGGAGAATCGGCGGCTTCGACCAGTGGCTCCCCGAAGATTGCCAGCTTGGCTCCATTGGACAGGAGCCGCGACGTGAGTACCTCGGCGGGGGAGGTAGGCAGCCGGATCAACCGGCCTTTGCGGACGACATACCGGGCGCTCGCGGTTGGCAGCGCGGCGACCCGGGAGGCATCGAGGCCCAGCTCGGTGAACAGTGCTGCCACCGGAGCCTTGGGTGCGGCGAGCGTGTTGGGACCGAGCTCGGCGAGGTACCCCTCGCGCCGCTCCGATCGGATGGCCCCGCCGATACGAGTGCCCGCCTCGTACACAACGACGCGGTGGCCTCGCTGTTTCAGCCGGTACGCAGCAGTCAGCCCCGTGAGTCCCCCTCCGACGACGGCTATCGAGGCCATGCGGCAACCAGCCCGTTCTCGAAGACCTCCAACTCGGGATCGCCGTGGGTCGAAGCGCTGAACGCGGCTTCGAAGGCGGAGGGCGGCAAGTACACGCCGGCCTCGAGCATGGCGTGAAAGAAGCCGCTGTAGGCCTCACGGCTGGCCGTCTTGGCCTCGGCGAAGTTTCTCACCGGTTTCCCGGTGAAGAAGGGGGTAAACATGGTGCCTACCTGCTGAACGGTGACCACGATGCCGGCTGCTCCAGCCGCCCGGGTGATCGCGTCAGCGGCGCGCTCCGCCCAGCGGGCAGCACTCTCCCAGACACCGGGACGGGAGAGCACCTCGAGCGTCGCCAGCCCCGCCGCCATGGCCAGTGGATTACCCGAGAGGGTCCCGGCCTGATACACCGGGCCGGCAGGCGCGACCTGCAGCATCAGGTCACGGCGGCCGCCAAACGCCGCCGCGGGCAGCCCACCACCGATGACCTTGCCGAGGCAAGTAAGATCCGGATCGATGCCATAGAGTACCTGGGCTCCCTGGGGATGCACCCGCCAGCCGGTCATGACCTCATCGAACACCAGCAGGGCCCCATATCGCCGTGTCAGGGTTCTGAGACCGGGGAGGAAACCTGGAACTGGCGGCACCACCCCCATGTTGCCGGCCACCGGCTCGACCAGCACGGCCGCGATGCCGCCGCCGCGCTCGGCGAACACAGCCTCGACCGCCGCGAGATCGTTATAGGGAAGGACCACCGTATCTGCGACGGTGCCCGGGGTAACTCCGGGCGAGTCCGGGAGACCGAGCGTTGCCACCCCGGATCCGGCGGCCGCGAGCACCGCATCGGCGTGCCCGTGGTAGCAGCCATCGAACTTCAGGATGAGCCGGCGGCCGGTTGCTGCGCGGGCCAGACGTACGGTGCTCATCAGAGCTTCCGTGCCGGAGCTTACGAAGCGGACCATCTCCAGCGAGGGGAAGGTTTCCACCACCCGTTGAGCCAACCGCACCTCCAGCTCGGTGGGCGCGCCGTAGGTCGTGCCGCGCTGGGCCGCCTCCACCACCGCCGCCAGCACCTCCGGGTGCGCGTGGCCCAGAATGAGTGGTCCCCAGGATAAGACCAGATCCACGTACCGGTTGCCGTCGGCGTCCACCAGCCAGGACCCCTCCCCTCTTGCCATGAAGCGTGGCACGCCGCCGACCCCCCGGAACGCCCGGACCGGACTGTTGACCCCACCCGGCAAGACCTTCTGGGCCTCGGCAAACAGCCGTTCCGAGGCCGTGGTGGGCCTGGCTGCGGTCCGCAAATCGGTCACGCTGAGCCCCCCTCCGCCAGCCAGCCGGCGGCTGCCTTGGCGTGGTAGGAGATGATCGCGTCCGCTCCGGCCCGCCGCATGCCGGTCAGGGCCTCGAGCACCACCCGGCGCTCATCGATCCAGCCCTGGCGTGCGGCTGCTTTCACCATCGCATACTCCCCACTCACATTATAGGCCACCAGGGGCAGTTGGGTCCGCTCCCGCACCGCCCGAACAACGTCGAGGTACGCCAGAGCTGGCTTGACCATGAGCAGGTCGGCGCCTTCTGCCTCGTCGAGCCCCGCCTCCAGGACGGCCTCCCGCAGATTGGCCGGGTCCATCTGGTATTGCCGGCGGTCCCCGAACGCGGGGGCGCTCTCGGCCGCCTCGCGGAATGGGCCATAGAAAGCACTGGCGTATTTGACTGCATAGCTGAGGATGGCCTGATCGGTGTGACCCGCCTCGTCGAGCGCGCAGCGGATCGAGGCCACCATGCCATCCATCATGCCGCTCGGCGCGAGGATGTCGGCGCCGGCGGCGGCGTGACTCACCGCCGCACGACCCAGGATCTCGAGCGTAGCGTCGTTATCCACCGCGCCGTCGCGGATGACCCCGCAATGCCCGTGACTGGTATACTCGCAACAACAGAGATCGGAAATCAGGAGCAGGTCGGGATGCCGCTCGCGGAGGCGGCGAAGCGCCCGCTGCACGATGCCGTCTTCCGCGAAGTTTTCCGACCCGACCTCGTCCTTGGCAGCCGGAATTCCGAACAGCAGCACCGCCGGAATCCCGGCCGCCCGGATCTGGTCCACCTCGCGGTCAAGCATCTCGTCCACCGAGAACTGCCGGACATCCGGCATCGAGCCGATCTCGCGTTGGATGCGCGACCCATGCAGCACGAACAGTGGCTGGATCAGATCCGCGGCCGCCAACTCATTCTCGCGGACCAGCTGGCGCATGGCTGCAGTCCGGCGTCGGCGTCGGGGGCGATTGGTAGGTGGAAGGGTCACGGAGGGAAGACTAGGGATCGGCCGTCCCCGCCGCAACCATAGTCAAAGGTTGCAGCGGGGCACTGGCATGCGGCTTGCCGCTTCGGCTTAGGGAGAACTTTGTACCTCGTTTTCACGTTCATGTTTAGGAGGTCCAGAACCAACGGAAGGGTTTGGGCCGGCACCGTTGCACGTGGCGCAACTCAACGCTTCACGAACGGTTAGCGAACTCAGGCGTAGTGTTCCTTGTCACCGCTCTTGCCTGCCTGGGTATCACGGCCAAACGCACCCCTTCCTCGCAACTTGAAGCAGGTCTCGGTGGGTGACGCCCCCACGGCCAGTTGCCGCGTCCCCGCCAGCGCCAGGAGCGCTAAGCGCATGAAATTGCCTCTCTCGATGGTGTCCTTTGCGGTTTCCCTGGGGACGTTGAGTCTGAGCGCCTGCGGCGGTAGTCCGTCCCAGCTCCCGGTAGCTCCGGCCCCTGACCCAACTATAGCAATCGTTCGAGCCAATCTGTGGGACGGCACCGGCCGTCCGGTTGTGGCCAATGCCGTGACGCTCATCCGGGGCGACCGGATCGTCTGCGCCGGAGCCGCCGGTGAATGCCTCATCCCGCCGCGTGCGAGGGTCATCGACGCCCAGGGACAGTGGCTCATTCCCGGGCTGATCGACAGTCACGTTCACCTGCTCTTCCTGACGGACGGAAGCGCCGGCGAAGAGCTTTCGCTCGACCTTCGCAACCTCCTGGCTCAAGGGGTCACCACGGTCCGAGACATGGGCACCAATCCGGCGGCCCTGCTCGCGCGGGTGAACGCCTTGTCTGCCACGCCTCGGGTCTACGCCATGCAGCTGGTGGCGGGCCGCCGGTTCTTCTTCAACGGTTTCCGAGGGGTGAGAACCGCCCGCGGAACGGTCTTTCGCCAGCCCCCGGCGCTGGCTATGCAGGCGCTGGGCTGGACACCCATGCTCTACACCAGGGAAGACGATGCCGATTCCGTGGTCGCGGAGGCGCGCAAGGTGGGTGCCCTCGGCCTCAAGCTCTATGCGCAGCTCGACACCGAATCAGTGCGACGGCTGACCGAAGCGGCCCACCGGGTGGGAATGCCCGTATGGGGGCACGCCTGGGTACAGCCGGCCAGCGCCCTGGAGCAGGTGTTCGCCGGTCAGGATGGGGTAGTGCACGCCGCCGGACTGGCAGGTGAGCTGTTCACCTCTCAGGAGCGCGACACCCTGGTCAACGACGGGAACCTTCAGGTAGCAACCGCAGAGGTTGCCACGGTGGGATCAGCCCACGACCCGCGTATCCTGGAAGCGCTCGACACCATGGCTCGTCGCGGCACGTTCTTCGAGCCGACCCTGGACGCCACCCGCCACAGCGTGGCCTACTACAACTCCAAGCGGCGGCACATTCCGTCCGAGCAGGAGGAGTATGTGAGGGCTGCCTCCGGTTTTGGTGTCGAAGTGACCCGCGAAGCCGTTCGCCGAGGGGTACGGATCAGCGCGGGAAGCGATCACGTGGCCTACGGCCCGGCCAACGAGCGCGCATCCCTCTTCGGTGAGCTTCAGCTACTGGTAGATTCGATCGATATCTCCCCCCGGGCCGCGTTGATTGCCGCCACGCGCGACGCGGCCCGTGCCATCGGAGGCGAGCCGGCGCGGAGGCTGGGCACGATCGAAGCGGGCCGATACGCCGACCTCGTGCTGCTGGCGAAGAACCCGCTCGAGGCCATCGAAAACCTGGATTCGGTCGAATGGATCATGAAGGCCGGACGGGTCTGGCGGCCGGGGCAGCTGCGGAGCGGGATCGCACTAGCGGGCGAGGTAGGCAGCGGGACGGCGGAGCAGTAGCTACCGCCGGCCCGCCTCGATCGGCAGTTCCCTCCGCTCCGCCCACTCCGTCCACGAGCCCACGTAAATCCGAACCTTTGGGTACCCCAGCAGATAGCGTAGCGCGAAGTGAACATGGCTGGCCTCGGTAGCGCTGTTGCAGTACACGATGATGTCCCGGTCCCGCGTGATCCCCTGCGCCCGATATCCCGCCTCGAGCTCCGCTGGGCCCTTCCACACATGCCCGAAGCCCACCTGGGTAAGGTCATCCTGCCAGTAGTGGTTGATCGCGCCTGGGATGTGGCCCCGCCGCATCTGGGCGCCGGCCTCGCCGGCGTACTGGTCCGGTGGCCGTGCATCTACCAGTAGCGCGTCCCCGAGAGCGAGCGCCTGCCTTACCTCCACCAGGGACGCGCGTTCAGGGGCGAATGGAACTGCAGGGAATTCGGTGGCCGTAAGCCTGGGATAGCGCTGCTCTACCGGCCCATGCTCCAGGACCCACTTGTAATAGCCGCCGTTCAGCACGGAGACTCTGGGATGGCCGAACCCCGTCAGGAGCCAGGCCAGGAAGGTCGCGTCGATATTGCGGGTTTCGCCCGCGCTGTAGATCACCACCGGCCGGTCGAAGCCGATGCCCAGACGGGAGAAGAGCTCGGTATACCCGCGGGCGGAGAGAAGCTGGGCCGGTAGACCACCTTCGGGAGCACGCAGGGTTTCGGGATGCAGGTAGACCGCGCCGGGCAGGTGGCCCTTCAAATAGCTGGACACGTCGGTTCTTACATCGATTAGACTGACTTTTTCCTGCTTCTGCATAGCTTGCAGCTGCTCGCCGCTGACGACGGTGGGGGCCTTCTGTGCCGGCTCAACCTGTACTGAGTCCAGGCCCATGTACGCCCGCTCCTCCTCCAGGTACACCCGTACGGCATTCCGGCGAAGGCGCGAGTTGCGGGAAACTGGACGGTTCTGGTCGGCCGGAGGGAGACTCGACAGCGCTTTGCCCAGAGGAATTCCCTGTGCCACGGCAGCCCGCATCTCACGTTGGAGCCGGGTCAAATAGGCCCGAGTGCCTTCCACCATCTCCCCGGGACGCGCCGGTACAGCTCCATGGCCCGGCACGATGGTGCGGGGTTGCATACCGGCGACCGTGTCGAGCGCCTCCAGCAGCCGTTTCGAGCTGCCGTCCACCACCATGCTGATACCATCCTCTACCAGCACGTCTCCAGCAAAGAGCACCCGCTCTCGGGGTAGCCACACGAGCAGATCTCCCGCGGAGTGCGCGGCTCCGGGGTGCTTGATAACCACCACCTGGTTGCCCAGCCGGAGCGTATCCGTTCCCCTGACCGGTAGGTCGGGGATGTCGGCAAACTCGAATCCGCGCATGGCATCCAGCCCCACCAGCCGAACCCAGTCCGCAATCAGGGCGTCTTCCCCGGCCTCCGCGGCCAGCACTCGCCTGTCCGGGTGCGCGATGACATGCGCCCCGAGCCGTCGAAACACGCTGGCACCAAAGTGATGATCGGGGTGGTGGTGGGTGAGGATGAGCCACCTGATCGGCCGACGGGTAATGCCGCGGATGACCCCGATGAGCTGCTCCGCCTGTCGCGGGGTTGCCAGAGCGTCTATGACGACGACGCCGGACGAGGTCACGACGAACCCGGCGTTCGGTCGCCCCTCGGAGCCCCGGCCGGTGTCTCCCAGGACCACGTAAACATTGGGGGCCAGCCGGCGCGCGACGAACGGGGCTGGTCCCGCCTGGAGACCGCTACCGGTGGGGGGACCGACCGCTAGGAGAACTGAGAATGCGGAGTTGCGGAGAAGTCTCAGGCTGCAACGAAGGTGATGTTGACGGATTGCTTGAAGCTTGCGCCCTTGTTGTCGGTCCATACCATCGTCAACGGAGCCTCACGCTCCGCCTTGAGGGTAAAGCTCACGACCGGATCCCGGCTCACCCCCGACGTCCACTCGAAGCGCGCCACCTCCTGGCCTCCATAGGTGACGACCACCTGTTTGATGAAGTAGGCAGGAATGGGATCGCCGTCGGCGTCCCGGAAGAACCCGGTGTCCATGGGGTGGGAAATGATCGAGTTCACCGTGATCAGGTCTCCCCGGCTGATTCGCTCGGGAATCCTGATCCGCGCTTCGCCGATGTTGTAGGGCATCATCCACATCCATTGAGCGTGACGAGAACCCGGGTATAGCCGGCCCAGATCTCCCCCGAGCTGGTCTCCACGATGGCCCTCACCCAGGTCGTGCGCTTCATCTTGATGCGGGTGGAGATATAGGGCCTGCCGAGGGCGGGGCTGAGATGAAAGGCGGCCAGGTGCGCATCGGGATTATGATCGACGATCAGGTGAACCCCTTTGACGTACTGCTCAGCGGTCATCGGAAGATCGCTTTCGATGATGACCGGTACCACGCGACCATCCTCGGCCACGGCCGGCATGTCGAGGTCAACGTGACCCCTTCGGATGGGCCGGCCACGGGCGATGGTCTCGAGAATGCGGGCGACCTCTTCATTGGGAACTTCAGGATCTTCCGGGCCGCCCCTCTGGGTGCCGGCCAGTAGGCGTGCCGGGGTCACACCGGAGGCCCATACCCCTGCAGCGGTCAGGGCACATGACTTGATGAAAGCGCGACGAGGCGTGTGGCTGGCAGATGGCATACGCAATCAAATCTCGGCTGGAACCCCGACCGGGTAAAGGGCTCGATGCCGGCCTGGCACCGTCGTTCCCCCGAACACCCGAGCAAGTCTCTGCAGCCCCTGATCGACCCGGGAGAGCCGAACGTAACAAGGCACGTTCCAAGTCATATTCGGCTCAGCCCTTGCACGCTTTCTGGCGGATTTGACGCGGGTTATGGCCGCAGGTCCGTCTTGTGCCCCTGCGGGGCCGTCACTAGTTTAAGCCATTCAGCGACATAGCGATGTGGGGCTTTTTGACCTCCTCTCCGTGCCGAGGCATCGTGGATACACAAGAGCTGCAACAGGTCGCGCTATTCGAAAAGTGCCGGCAGTTCACGAAGGCGCGTGAACTCCAGAGCGTGGGCCTGTATCCGTACTTCAAGCCGATTTCAGAATCGGAAGACACCGTCGTTGTCATTGACGGTCAGAAGCGGATCATGCTCGGATCGAACAACTACCTGGGACTTACCCATCATCCCAAGGTCTTGGAGGCGGCGTCAAGGGCGCTGTCCCGGTACGGGTCGGGCTGCACCGGCAGCAGGTTCCTGAACGGTACGCTGGACCTGCACGAGCAGCTCGAGACAGCCCTGGCGGAGTTCCTGGGCAAGGAAGCATGCCTGGTGTTCTCGACCGGGTATTCTGCGAACCTTGGACTGATCGCCGGGCTCGTGGGGCGGGGGGACGTGGTGTACCTGGACAAGCTCGATCACGCGTCCATCGTGGATGGCGCCAAGCTCTCCTACGGCGAGACTGAGCGCTTCAACCATGGCGACCTGGCCAGCCTGGAGCGCCGTCTGGAGCGGAACGGCTCCGGCCGGGGTGCCATGATCGTGGTCGACGGCGTGTACTCCATGGAAGGCAACATCGCCGACGTGCCGGGGCTCTCCCGCATCGCCCGGAAGTTCGGCGCGGCGCTGGCGCTGGACGATGCCCACGCCATCGGCGTGCTGGGCCCCAACGGCGACGGCACTGCCGCCCACTTCGGCATGACCGAAGAGGTGGACATCATCGCCGGAACCTTCTCCAAATCGCTGGCATCCATCGGCGGCTTCGTGGCAGCATCGGAAAGTGTGATTCACTACCTCCGCCACCACAGCCGGCCGCTCATCTTTACTGCCTCGCTTCCACCCGCCAACACCGCGGGCGTCCTGGCCGCCCTCACCGTGCTCCAACAGGAGCCCGAGCGCCGCGACCGGCTGTGGGCCAACACCCGGCGCCTGCAGGAAGGCTTCCGTAATCTGGGCTTCGATATCGGCCCGACCGACACGCCGATCGTTCCCGTGCTGATCGGACCCCTGGAGAAGACCTTCCTCATGTGGCGTAGGCTGTTCGACGCCGGAGTGTTCACCAATCCAGTGGCGCCGCCGGCCGTGCCGCCGTCACAGTGCCGGCTCCGGACCAGCCTGATGGCCACCCATACCTTCGAGCAGATCGACTTTGCTCTGGAGCAGTTCGCGACGATCGGCAGGGACCTGGGGGTCATTTGACAGAACGCCTGCGCGTCCGAGCGGCGCGCGAGCGGCGGGATCTCAAACGGTTCATCGATCTCCCCTACCGACTCCACGCGCGGGACCCTCTCTGGGTCCCGCCGTTGCGTAGGGATGTGAAGGCGCTCCTCTCCCGCACTAAGAACCCCTTTTTCGAGCATGCCGAGGCCGAGTACTTCATTGCCATGCGCGATGGGGAGACCGTCGGGCGCATCGCGGCGATCAGCAACCGGCTTCATAACGAGACCCACGACGACCGGGTCGGGTTCTTCGGCTTTTTCGAGTGCGTGGATGACCAGGCAGTCGCCGACGCGCTGCTCGAGGCCGCGGCGGAGTGGTGCCGTACGCTGGGTCACGACGTGCTGCGAGGCCCCACCTCGTTTTCGGTGAATGACGAATGTGGGCTGCTGGTTGACGGGTTCGACAAGCCACCCGCCCTGATGATGCCCCACAACCCCCGCTACTACGTCTCGCTGCTGGAGCGCGCCGGCTTC
>DASVGF010000057.1:0-10882 GCA_036379675.1 Gemmatimonadales bacterium
CAGCTCCTCGATCCGTCCGGTGCCCTGCGGATCGAGGGAGGCGGTCGGCTCGTCGAGCAGGATGACATGGGGCGAGGGCGCGATGGTCCGGGCGATACAGAGCCGTTGCTGCTGGCCCCCCGACAGCGCCATGGCACTCGCTTGAAGCCGGTCCTTCACCTCATCCCAGAGCGCCGCCTGGGTCAGGGAGCGCTCCACCACGGCGTCGAGCTCCGGTCTGGGAATACGCCCATTGACCCTGAGCCCCGCCGCCACGTTGTCGTAGACCGACATCGTGGGAAACGGGGTAGGGCGCTGAAACACCATCCCGACCCGGCGCCGGAGCTGCATGGCGTTCACCCGCGGCGAGTAGATGTCGTCGCCGTCCAGCACGACCCGCCCCTGGACCCGGGCACCGACCGTCAGCTCGTGCATCCGGTTGAGGGTGCGCAGGAAAGTTGACTTTCCGCACCCGGAGGGCCCGATGAGGGCATGCACCTGGTTGGGGGCAAACCCCAGCGAGACGTCCTTCACCGCGGCGAAGTCGCCATACAGAGCGGTGAGGTTCTCGGTGGCCATGCGCGGCTCAGCCATTCAAGCTGAATCTCCGCCGGATGGCCAGACGAGCGCCCAGGCTCAGCACGAACACCACCAGAATGAGCACCAGCGCCGCTGCCCAAGCATATTGGTGCCACTCCTCGTAGGGGCCGGTGGCGTACTGGTAGACCGTCAAGGGCAGCGCTGCCATCGGCTGGTCGAGATCGAAGCTCAGGTACTGGCTTCCCAGCGCGGTAAAAAGCAGGGGAGCCGTCTCCCCCGCAATCCGCGCCACAGCGAGGAGACTTCCGGTCACGATGCCGGGTAAGGTCGAGCGTACTACCACGGACAGGCTGGTGCGCCAGCGAGGATATCCCAGCGCCAGGGCTGCCTCGCGGAGCGAGTTGGGCACCAGCTTGATCATTTCCTCGGTGGTGCGCAGCACCATCGGGATCATGAGAATCGCCAGGGCCACGCTGCCCGCCAGCGCCGAGAAGTGCTTCTGCTGCGCCACGATCCAGGCCCACGCAAAGACACCCACCACGATGGACGGCGTGCCGTTCATCACGTCAGCCACGAAGCGCGTAATGGTGGTGAGCCGGCTGCCGGGATACTCGGCACAATAGATGCCGGCCCCGATGCCGAGCGGCAGCCCGATGAGACTGGCCGCTCCCACGATGATGAGCGTCCCGACGATGGCGTGCGCCACTCCTCCGCCGGTCTCACCCGCCGGGGCCGGGGTCTTGGTGAAGAAGTCGAGCGAAAGGCTCCCCGCACCCTTGATTATCAGGTTGGCCAGGATGAAGACGAGCGGCAGCAACGCCACGATAACGGCCCCTACCATCAGCCCCACCATCAGGTTGCTGAGGAGGCGCCGGAGCAGGCGCCGGTTCACAGGGCCGAGCTCCCCGCGCCGGACCCTCGCGCGACCCGCCAGATCAGCAGCCGCGCGGCTGCGTTCACCAGTACCGTCACCACGAAGAGCAGGAAGGCCACGTACGCCAGCGCTGAGAGGTGAAGGTCGCCCACCGCCTCAGTAAACTCGTTCGCAATGGCCGCGGCCATGGTGTATCCGGGCGCGAAGAGGGAGCTGGTGATCTCATGCCGGTTCCCGATCACCATCGTCACCGCCATCGTCTCCCCCAGGGCCCGGCCCAGTCCCAGAATCACAGCCCCCATGATTCCCGACTTCGCGTAGGGAATGACCGCCGTGGTTACCGCCTCCCACCGGGTGGCCCCGAGCGCGAGCGCTGCTTCCCGCTGGGTGTTCGGCACCGCCGCCAGGACCTCCCGTGATACCGACATGATATAGGGCATGACCATGATGGCCAGAATGATCCCGGCGCTCAGCATCGAAGGGCCATAGATCGGTCCCGTGAAGAACGGCAGGAACCCAAGCGTCGTGCGGAGAAAGGGAAAAACCGTGGTGCGAAGGAACGGGAGCAGGACAAAGATGCCCCAGAGCCCGTAGACCACGCTCGGAATCGCCGCCAGCAGTCCGATCAGGAAGGCCACGGGCTGACGCACCGGCTTGGGGGCGAACTCCGTGAGATAGATCGCCACGCCGAGCGAGAGCGGCACCGCGATCAACAGGGCGATGAGGGAGGACAACAAGGTTCCGAACAGAAGTGGCAGCGCGCCGAACTGCTCGGCCACCGGGTCCCACGCGCTGGAGGTGACGAAGTCCAGCCCGAACCTGGCGATGGCCAGCTCGGCGCCGCTCCAGAGCTCGTACACCATGAACCCGAGAAGCGTGGGAATGGTGAGAGCGGCAAGGGTCAGCAGGAGTCTGAACGCCAGGTCGCCGTAGTTGGCTCGCTCCAGCGATTGCGCCGTAGCGTGTCGCGAAGTCTCCGGCTCCCTGACTGCGGTCATGCGGGATCTTAGACCGGCCGCTTTGGCCTCAGGTCACAGCTATGTAACGGAATGGTCACGAGGAAGCAGCCTTTGCCTCCCGGCCGAGCCGACGCCGGATCATCTCGATCAGGGGCGCGGGTAAGGGAGCATAGTGCAGATCCGCGGCCATCCGCTGGGCCGCCGGCTGCAGCATCCAGGCGATGAAGTCCCCGATCAGCTTGCCCTTGGCGGCGTCTGGAGGATTCTGGTGAATGAGCAGCCAGGTGAAGGATGAGATCGGATAGGAGTCCTTTCCGCCGGGGCTGGTGATAGACACCCGAAAGTCGGTATCGGGCCCCAGCGTTGCCCCCTCCGCTGCGGCCGAGACGCTCTTGAGCGAAGGCTCGACGAACCCTCCAGCCGAATTCTTGATGTGGGCAAAGGGAAGCCGGTTGGAGATGGCGTAAATGAGCTCGACGTAGCCCATGGCTCCTTCAATCTGTTTCACCTGCTGGGTCACGCCCTCGTTGCCCTTGCCGCCGAGCCCGGTGGGCCACTCCACCGATGTGGCCTTCCCTACCTTCCCCTGCCATTCAGGGGAAACCCTGGAGAGGTAGTCGGTGAAGATGAACGTGGTCCCCGATCCGTCCGACCGGTGTACCACGATGATGTCCTGGGCCGGCAGGGACGCGCCCGGATTGAGTGCCTGGATGCGGTGGTCGTTCCATTGGGTGATACGTCCGAGGAAAATATCGGCCAGCGTCGGGCCGTCGAACCGCAGCGCGGTCGCGCCCAGCTGCGGGAGGTTGTACGTCGCTACCACCGCACCAAGGACTGTGGGCACGTGATGGACGTTTCCCTTGACGGCGGCCATCTGCTCGTCGGTCATCGGCGCATCGGTGGCACCAAAGTCCACGGTCCCCTCGACAAACTGGCGGATCCCGCCGCCGGAGCCGATCGACTGGTAGTTGATGCGCACACCCGTCTCCTTGTGGTACGCATCGAACCACTTGGTGTAGATCGGATTGGGAAAGGTCGCGCCGGCCCCGGTGAGGGTGGCCCCGCTACTGGGCGCCCGGTCCCCGGCTCCGCCGCTCGCGGGTCGGTCGGAGCCGCCGCAGGCCAGGGAGAGCAGAACCAGCGCGCGGGTCAGGTGCCTGTAATCGAGGGACGCCATGAATCCTCCAGTCGACGTGCCGATGGCTGGTGCAAAGGTGCCGTCTCCGCAACGGATGTGCAAACGGCCGGCACCACCGATGCCGGCCGTCTGCACTCCTGCCGCCCCGAGGATCAGCGTGCCGCGATCGACTTGCCGCCGGCCTTGAGCGTGGGCAACCGTGCCTCCACCAGTGAGACGACGGGGGCCGGGAGGGGAGCGTAGTGGAGATCCGAGGCCATCTTCTGCGCCTCCGGGGTGATCATCCAGGCAAGGAAGTCCCGGATGAGCTTCGCCTTGGCGGCGTCCTTGTTGTCCTTCTTCACCAGGAGCCAGGTGAAGGAGGCGATCGGGTAGGCCTGAGCGCCCGGGGCGTTGGTGATCGATACCCGGAAGTCGGTGTCCTTGGGCAGCTTCATGCCGGCCGCCGCAGCCGTGACCGATTCCAGGGACGGATCGATGTAGTTGCCTGAGGCGTTCTTGATCTCGGCATAGGGCAGGTGGTTGGAGATGGCGTAGATCAGCTCGACGTAGCCGAGCGCGCCTTCCACCTGCTTGACCTGCTGGGTCACACCCTCATTCCCCTTCCCCCCGAGGCCTACCGGCCAGTTGACCGACGTGGCGTAGCCCACCTTGTCCTTCCACTCGCGCGAAAACTTGTTGAGATAGTCGGTAAAGACGTAGGTCGTGCCCGAGCCGTCGCTCCGGTGCACGACGATGAGGTCGGCATTCGGCAGCTTCACTCCGGGATTGAGAGCCGCGATCTTGGCGTCGTTCCACTTGGTCACCCGCCCCATGAAGATATCCACCAGCAGGTTACCGTCGAACTTGAGCTTGGCCTGGCCCAGGGCGGGGAGATTGTAGGTCACCACCACCGCTCCGAGGACGGTCGGGACGTGGAGCACATTGCCGCCCACCGCCTGGATCTGGGACTCGTTCATGGGACCGTCGGTGGCGCCGAAGTCAACGGTGCCCTCGGTGAACTGCCGGATGCCGCCGCCCGAGCCGATCGACTGATAGTTGATGGGGATGCCGGCCTTCTTGTTATAGGCGTCGAACCACTTGGTATAGATCGGATTGGGAAACGTCGCGCCGGCCCCGGTAAGGGTCTGCGCCGCGGCCGGCAGGGCCGAGGCCAGAAGGCCGCCGACGATCAAGAGGCTGCGTTGCATGCTGATCTCCTAGAAGTTGACCGTGAGCGCGCTGCGGATGCCGCTGATGCTCGGGGTCACGTCCCCCTGGAAGCTCTGGCGCTCGTAGGCCACCCGGAGCTGCGCCCGGCTCGACATGTAGATGCCGAGCACTCCGGTGATGGTCGTTATCCGGTCGTTGTCCGCATCGGTGTTGGGGTCGGCCAGGTCCACCCGGAGCGCCGGCTCGATGGCGTAAAGCCACGAGGTCGGACTCTGCATCCGGATGTTGTAGGCGGCGACGCCCTGAATTCCCCGCATGGTGAACTTGGACGCCGTGGCATCGTTGCCGTGGAGGTATTCGGCCAGGGCGAACAGCCCTTCGTCTCCCGGCCTGCCCCACTGGGCATCGATGTCGAAGGCGTAGTTGGTAAAGGTGGAATCCGGCACGCCGGCGACCGTGACGATGGCGTCGTGGGCAAACCACGACGCGCCGACCTCGAGCTTGGGCGTGAGGCCAAAAGTGCCCCGGGCCCCAAAGCTCTTCTTGTCGTTGACGTCGTTGAGGCTCTCGCCCTGGCCGTTGTAGGCCCCGAGCTTGAGGGTCAGCAGGCGCACGTCGTCGAGCTTGTACTCGTAGCGCACGCTGGCGCCCACGTCATGGGAAAGGAAGCCGGCGCTGCCGAACAGGTCGTTGGATGCCCGGGCCAGGAGGCCCTGGCCACCGCCGCGCTCGATCGAGGGGAGGTTGGTGGAGGACGTCAGCTCGTACCGGCTGAACGGCCGCTTCTCCTGGCCGGCCCGGAGGTACAGGGCTCCCTTGGCGGCCTCGGGGCTGAAGCGCACGTCGATGTACGCGTCACGCAGCCGGATGCCGCTCCGGCCGCTGGTCCGGCAGGTGAGCGTCGGCGTTCCGCCGCCGCCAGGAACGGGGGTCGAGGTACAGGTGGTCACCAGGGAGCTCAGGTTCCGCCCCCCTTCGAACGAGGGCTGGATGTACACGCCTACGTTCTCGGAGATCTGGCCTCGCGCTTCGATCCGCGCCCGCCGGATGAACACGTTGGACTGGGGGCCGACCGTGGTGGCGTAGTCCTCGTTGCCGAAGTAGTAGAACTGAGTCTGGAGACGCCCACTCAGCCTGACGTTCGGGTAGGTCGTCTGCGCGCTCACCGTCGTGGCGCCGAGCACTACCAGCCCGGCCGCACTCAGTGTCCTGCGGAACCACGCTCCCATAACTCCCCTTTCGTGCCGGAAGGGCGTCGGGGCCTCACGGCCCTGATGCGGTGCGGCGGTCCG
Organism: Gemmatimonadales bacterium; assembly: GCA_036379675.1. Lineage (GTDB taxonomy): Bacteria > Gemmatimonadota > Gemmatimonadetes > Gemmatimonadales > GWC2-71-9 > CAVVWJ01. Next base: position 5,935 of record DASVGF010000057.1, read on the forward strand.
AGCAGCCGGCTCGCACGCAGGTAAGGAAGGGGAAAGGCGTCACGGGGAATCGTACGGTGTGTAACGGGATGGTAAAGGGCTGGGGGCTAGCTGGAAGACAGGGGAAACCAGCAGGTGACGGTAGTTCCGCGCTGCCGGTCGCTCACGGCCGAGACGCTGCCCCCGTGGGCCTCGACGAGGTGCTTCACAATGGCGAGGCCGAGCCCGGTGCCTCCTTCTTCCCGCGACCGGGAGGGATCGGCCCGATAGAACCGCTCGAAGATCCTGGGCAGGTGTTCATGACTGATGCCCGACCCATTGTCGGTTACGCTGATATCCAAGCCCCCTTCTGCCATTCGGCTGCGACAAACGATTTTTCCACCAGGGGAGCTGTACCGCAACGAGTTGTCGAAGAGATTAGTGAGCACCTGATGCAGCGCATCGCTGTCGGCCACCAGGGTCTCCGCACCCGTGCCGATGTCTACCCCGAAGCTCACACCCTTCGACGCGGCGCGGTCAGCCAACTCGGTCCAGGATTCCAGCGCTGCCGTCGCCACGTCCACCGGCTCCAGCTGGGGCTGCCAGCGGCCGGACTCGATGCGCGCCAGGTCGAGCAGGTCGTCCACCAGGCGCTGCATGCGGCGGGCATTGTCCAGGATCGTGCCTAAAAAGCGCCGAGCGGTCTCACTGTCCGGCTTATCGGACAGCAGCGTCTCGGCATAGCCGGAGATCGAGGTCAGGGGAGTCTTGAGCTCGTGGGAGACGTTGGCCACGAAATCGCGGCGGACCGCCTCGAGCCGGCGCAGGTCGGTGAGATCGTGCATTACGAGCACCGCTCCCCCTGCGGGCAGCGGTCGCCCATTCATCAGGAGGGAACGCTGGTCGATCTCGAGCTCCCGGTCCTGTACCGGATGGCCGTCCAGCACGGCATTGACCACGTCGCGCGCCGCCTTGACCCGGAACAGCTCGGGAAGGTCGGGCAGCGGATCGGCGGCGCCGTATCCCAGAAGCCGCCTGGCCGCAGCGTTGGCGGTGACGATGTGACCGCGCCCATCCGCCGCCACAACGGCCTCGACCATCGACTCGACCATGGCCGCGGTCTCCGCCTGCTCGCGTTTGAGGTCGTCGAAACGCTCCCCCAGCTGCTGGTGCATCTGGCGAAGAGCCTCCACCAGCCGGTCGATCTCGGGGATACCGGAGCGGGGGAAACGCGGCCGGGCGCCTTCCGCGATGGCTCGCGCGGCGGCCCCGATGGTCACCAGAGGCTCGGCAACGGAGCGTCCGGCGGCAAGCGCCAGAGCGGTTCCGATGAGAAGAGCCAGCAGCGCGGCCCCACTCACCGCCCGCTGCGCCCTCCCGACGATCGCATCCACCTGGTCGAGATCGGCGGCCACCCGCACTACCCCCGGACCGCCGGGGATGGCCACGTAGAGGAAGGCCCGTCCCACGGTTTCGCTGCGGCGGCTCGCCACGCCCCGCTGGCCGGCCAGGGCGGCTCGAACTTCGGCGCGGTTGCTGTGATTCTGAAGCGGGGGAAGCGGTCCGGCGGGAAAGTCACTATCGGCTCTTACCCAGCCACCGCGATCGATCAGGGTAATGCGGTGCCGGGCCTGGGAGGACAATCGCCGTACCGTCGCCTGCCACTGCGAAGAGTCGGCCGGCAACGCCTCCCGCACCAGCCGCGCCTCGCTCTCCAGTGAGTTGCCGACCTCGATCTCGAGATCGCGGCGCAACGACCGCTCCGCCACGATGATCAGTACGGCCACGGTCAGAACCAGGATGAGCACCGATCCCAGCACCAGCCGTTTGCCGAAGCTCACCGGTTGCGGGCCCCTCGCTCATTACTCTTAAACCGATAGCCGAAGCCGCGGACCGTCTCGATCAGCTTGCCCGCATCCCCCAGCTTGGTGCGGAGTCGCTGCACGTGCATGTCCACGGTCCGCGTCTGAATATCGGGCTGGGCCTCCCAGACAATCTCCAGCAGCTGGGGGCGGGACTGGACCCGGCCGCGCCGCTCGATCAGGGTGAGCAGCAGCTTGTACTCGGTGGCGGTAAGGCTCAGCTCCTCCCCGTGAACGGTGGCCCGGTGTTCAGAGCGATCGATCGAGACCGGCCCGGCGGTGAGGGTGGAACCGGCGCTCACGGCCGGTGAGGCCAGGCGGCGCAGGAGAGCGCCGACCCGGAGCGACAGCTCCTGGGGTGAGAACGGCTTGGTGAGATAATCATCGGCGCCGAGTGAGAGCCCCCGGATCCGGTCCACCTCCTCCCGGCGAGCGGTGAGCAGGATGACACCAACATCCTTGGTCTCGTCCCGCTTCCGCAGCTCGGCCAGCACATCGTACCCCGATACCCCCGGCAGCATGAGGTCAAGGATGACGATGTCGGGCCGTTCCTCTCTCGCGGCCTTCAGGGCGTCGGTGCCGTTGGCGGCGGTGGACACCCGAAATCCCGCCTTGGCCAGGTGGTAGGCCACCAGCGCGGTAATATCCGGCTCGTCGTCGACAACGAGAATGCGGTGAGTCATCCGATTCCTGCCTTTAGCGCCGGGACGAATATAGTTTACCTGCCGATGCTTTCGCTGCTCGCCGCGGTTTCTCTCCTCGCCGCTCCGGTCCAGGACTCGGCCCATATCGTCCTGGTCGCCACCACCGACATCCACGGCCACGCCGTCGACTGGAACTATGTCGAGCGCCGGCCGTTTGCCGGCGGACTCGCCCGGGTTGCCACGGTGGTGGACTCCCTCAAGGTCCGCTATCCCGGACAAGTGGTGCTGGTGGATGCGGGCGATCTGATCCAGGGCGACCCGTTCGCCACCTACTTTGCCCGGGTGGCGCCCCGCGATCCCCATCCGGTGATCGAGGCCATGAATCTGACGGGGTATGACGTCGTCACCCCCGGCAACCACGACTTCGACTGGGGGCTGCCGTTCCTGCGTGACGCCGTATCGGGCGCCGCGTTCCCCTACGTGAGCGGCAACATCTACACCCTTGCCGGCGATACCCTCTTCTATCCGCCCTATGCCGTGCTTCAGCGTCAGGGCGTGAGGATCGGCGTCGCCGGCTTCACCACGCCGGGCGCCATGGTGTGGAACCGGGATCAGTTGAAAGGGAAGCTCCGGGTGGAGCGGATTCCCCAAGTGGCCGGACGGGTGATGGAATCCCTGCGGCGCGCATCCGACCTCGCCATCGTCGTCATCCACAGCGGCATGGATGAGCAGGCGTCGTTCGACACCACCGGCATCGGAGCGGAAAACGCCGCCGCGGCGCTGGCCGGGTTGCCGGTGCGGCCCGATCTGGTGGTGGTGGGTCACTCCCACCGGGAGATGCGGGAACTGGTGATCAACGGGGTGCACTTCGTGCAGCCCAAGCCGTTCGGGGCCAGCGTCAGCGTGACCCACGTCGACCTGGTCCGCCGGAAGCGCCAGTGGCGTGCGGTCCGGATCCGAAGCGAGCTGGTCTCCACCGCACCGGTGGCCCCTTCCGGCCGCGTTACCCAACGGCTCGCCGCCGCCCATGCGGCAGTGGCCCAGTGGGTCGACACGCCGATCGGCGAAGCGGCCGTCCCGATGCCGGCCCACGCGTCGCGAACCGGGCCGACCCCGCTGCTCGACTGGGTCAATGCCGTCCAACGGAGGCGGACCGGCGCGGACCTCTCGGGCGCCTCCGCGTTCAACCTGAGGAGCGGGTTCGACAGCGGAGCCATCCGGATCGGGCAGGTCGTGGGCCTCTATCCCTTCGACAACACGCTCCGGGCTGTCCGCATCAGCGGTGAAGCGTTGAAGCAGTACCTCGAAAACAGTGCCCGCTATTTCCAGACGGATGCCGTGGGGAGGGTGTCGCTCAACGACAGCGTACCGGGTTACGACTTCGACGTGCTGGCCGGGGCCCGCTACGATATCGACCTGCGGCGTCCGGTGGGCGACCGGATCCAGAATCTGACGGTCAAAGGACGCCCGGTCAGGCCGGACGACAGCTTTACGCTCGCGCTCAACAGCCATCGTCTGACCGGAACGGGTGGCTACACCATGCTGCGTGGCCTCCCCGTAGTGTACGACAAGGGCGAGAATATCCGCGAGCTGCTCCTGGACGAGATCCGCACCAGGAAGACGATCGATCCCGCGGACTATCCGGCCGGAGAATGGCGGATCGTGCCGGAAGGCTCGGCCGAAGCGGTGCGTGAGCTGTTCAAGGTGCCCAGACCCCAGGTGCAAGGGCCCCGCGACACTGTCCTGCTGCGGATCCTGGCCACTACGGACTTGCACGGAGCGACCGGCGGGGTGGCCCTGCTCGCGGCCACGCTGGACAGCCTGCAGGCCGAGTGCGACTGCCCGACGGTGCGGCTCGACGCCGGTGATGCCATGCAGGGAACGGTCGTCTCGAATGTCACCCGCGGGCGGGCCATGATCGAGCTGCTCAATCGGCTGGGTATCGACGCTGCCGTGCCGGGAGACCACGACTTCGAGTGGTCGGCAGACACGCTGCGGCGGCGGATGTCCGAAGCCCGCTTTCCCTGGGTTGCGGCCAACATGTTCGACGCCGTGAGTGGGAGACGTCCCGAGTGGATCAGACCCTACCGCATGCTCGACCTGGCCGGGATGCGGATCGCCGTGGTCGGCTACATTACCCCGGAGATCAAGTCGAGCATCAAGCCCGAGCTGACGGCGGCCCTCAAGTTCGGCGATGGGGAGCTGGCCATCCACGATGTGCTGTCGGAGGTGAAGGCCCTGCGGCCGGATTTCACGGTCGTGCTGGCTCACGCCGGCGGGAGCTGCACCGGGGCCGCCTGCACCGGGGAGGTCGTGCGCCTGGCCGACGCGATCGAGACCCGGACGGTCGATCTGATCGTCGCCGGCCACACCCATCAGATCGTCGACACCCGGGTGGGCGGCATCCCCATCGTTCAGGCAGGAAGCGAGGGAATTGCCGTCGGCGTGGCGGACGTGGTCAAGACGCCGGCGGGAGGTCGCGAG
>DASVGF010000058.1:0-10274 GCA_036379675.1 Gemmatimonadales bacterium
GACCTCCTGCTCGCAGACGCTCTCCACACCCGGACCGACGTCTTCATCACCCTGGGCGTGCTTACCGGTCTGGCGATTGCCCGCCTCGGGCTGGCCTGGGCCGATCCGGTTCTCGCCATCATTGTGGCAGTGCTGGTAGGCCGGGCCGGGTATCAGATTCTCCGCCGTTCCATCCCCAGCCTGGTGGACGAGCGGGCCTTCGACCAGGCCACCATTCGGCGGGAGGCCGAAGGAGTCGGCGGAGTCGTCTCCGCGTACTCCATCCGGTCGCGCCGCGCCGGCGACCGCCAGTTCGCGGAGCTCACCATTTCGGTGGACGGCACCGCCGATGTCGCCAGCGCGCACCGCATCGCCGACCAGGTGGAGGACCGGCTCAGGGAAAACCTCCAGCTCGATGAAGTAACGGTGCACGTCGAGCCATGTTGAGCCCTACCGAAGTCCGGCAGTCACAGCGCCGGCGGCGCTCACCTTATTCGGACAAGCAGCACTACCAGGAGTACATCCTCCAGCGAATCGAGGGATACAAGAACTCCATCGGGCGGGACGAGCTGCTACGACTGGGCGACGAGGCCGCCTCCGAGCTGCAGGCCACATCAGAGGGTCAGTTTGTCCTGACCGAGGTGCTCATGCTCGAGTCGGTGGACCGCCTGATCATGAAGCGCCTGTCGTTGCGTCCCTACCGGCGATGGCGGCAGCAGTTCATCCGGCTCCGCGCGGCCCAGCGGATGCCCACCCACTGGGGCCTCGAGCCCCACTGCCCCCTGGCGTCACTGCTGCCTCGCATAGAGTCGGAGGACACCGCGCTGGTCGTCGGCACCGAAGCCGAGCCCACCACCTACCTCCTGGCGGCTCACGACGCCGCGGTCACCTTCATTGCCAGCGATCTGGGATGTGTCGAGCGGGTGGAATCCCGCATGGCCGCCGAGGCCCTTGCCAGCTTGTTCGAGAGCTACGTGGCCCAGCTCGATCCCACGCTGCCGGACTTCCTGAGCTCTCTCGGCGAGCTCGATATCGTCGTGCTGGATCCCAGCGCGCTGCTCGAGCTGTCGGCGGCCGACCGGGCCGCGCTGGTGTATGATCTGAAGGATCGCAGCCGCCCTGGGGGCGTACACGTGCTCCTGCCCACCTGCGCTCGTATCGCGCCCGAGTCGCTCCGCCAGCTGTATGCAGGCTGGACCCAGGAAGAGGATCCCAAGCGCCGGCGCCGCGCCGGTTCCCGCCGAAATGAGGGGCTGATTCTTGCCAAACCCTTGTGTCCCCCGGACACGCAGCAGGCATAGGTCTCCCGCGTCCAAGCGACACGCGCAGGCCCGTGTTGAATCTCTAACCTCTTATCAGCACATCAGTTTCCGGGGATCGTCCGGCGGCATGGACGCTGCTCTTCCAGGGTCGAGCAGTTCGACTTCCCGAAGCGTGAGGAGCGAGCCCGTGACCAGGCGTCCATCCCTACTCCCAGCCGATCAGGCCGAGCCGGTAGGCATTGTCATCAGGACCGGCGCCTCTGCGCCCAAGCCGGTGCGGTTCTGGGCCTATCTCTGGGCGGCCGACGACGAAGACGCGTTGGATCAGCACTGGCATCAGCGGGTCCCAGCCGAGCACGCCGCGTAAGTCCCCTCGCGGCGCGCCGAAACGCCCCCGGACTCCGGTCCGGGGGTGTTTGTATTTGTAGCTGCTAGCTCCTTGCCTCACAGCAATTTCCCGTCTAAACTCGACTGATACACTCCTCCCCTGACCGGTCGATCATGCCCACGCTTACCCTCAACGGCACATCCGTCTCCTTCCAGCCGGGCGAGACGATTCTCGAGGCCGCCCGCGCGGCCGGGGTCGAGATCCCCACGCTGTGCTGGTATCCCAAGCTTCCGATTGTAGGGAACTGCCGGATCTGCCTGGTCTCGGTGCAGGGCCAGAACAAGCTGCTTCCGGCCTGCGCCACGCCGGCCACCGAGGGGATGGTTGTTGAGTCGGAATCCGACACGGCGGTGGACAACCGGCGCAGTGTGCTGGACTTTCTCCTCGAGCGCTATCCCGGCGAGCACCTGGCCAACGGCGGCCGGGCCCATCCCCGAAATGAGTTCGAGCGTTACGTCGTCCAGTACGACGTCCCGGTTCGCGCCCACCACGATCTCCCGCTCCGTACCGGCGACGAACGTCCCGGCGACGTGATGATCCAGCACGACATGACCACGTGTATTCTGTGTACCCGCTGCGTTCGCGCCTGCGAGGACATCCAGGAGGTTGGGGTGCTCGATGTGGGGCAGCGGGGCGAGCACGCCCAGATCATCGTGGGCGGCGATGGCAACCCGGACCATGCCGGTTGCACCTGGTGCGGCGAGTGCGTCCGGGTGTGCCCGACCGGCGCGATCTTCGAGTTCATCCCCCACCAGCGGTTCGGAGCTGAAGCGCTGCGGGCCCCTGACAAGGTGGCGCGATCGGTTTGCCCCTACTGCGCGGTCGGATGCCAGCTCGATCTCCACGTGAAGGACGACAAGGTCATGCGGGTGACCTCGCCCTGGATCGAAGAGGACACGCCCAACCAGGGCTCGACCTGCGTGAAAGGCCGTTTCGGATACGACTTCCCCCAGCATCGCGATCGGCTCACCACGCCGCTCATCCGCAAAGGCTGGATGTGCAACGACGGCCAGTGGACCTGGACCGGTGAGTGGCCCCGGCACCGGGAAGGGCCCTGGCTCACCATCGAGGAGATGGGTGGACGAAAGAAGCCGCGGCCACCCCTGCGTCAAGTTGGGAAGCCACCGCTGACCGGAGTTCCCCCGCTGGACGAGGAGGATGTCCGGGACCGGGTGGCCACTCCCGCCGGCTGGTACAGCGCCTTCCGGGAAGCCACTTGGGAGGAGGCGCTGAGTCTGGCCGCCCAGCAGATCCTTCGCATCCGGACTGAGCATGGCCCGGCGGCGCTGGGTGCGCTCTCCTCGGCCAAGTGCACCAACGAGGACAACTACGCCTTCATGCGCATGGTCCGCGCCGCGTTCCGTACCAACAGCGTCGACCACTGCACCCGCCTCTGTCACTCGACCTCCGTCTCCGCCATGAATCGGGCGCTCAACACCGCGGCCGCATCGGGCTCGATGCGGGAGATCGAGGAGGCAACCGACGTCATCTTCATCGCCGGCGCGAATACCACTGAGTCGCACCCGGTCTTCGGGGCCTTGATCAAGCGGGCGGTTGCGCGCGGCGCCCGGCTGATCGTGGCCGACGTCCGCAAGGTCGAGCTGGCCGAGCTGGCGGACATTCATCTCCAGATGGCTCCCGGCACCGATGTGGCGCTGTTCAACAGCATGTTGAATCACATTATCGATGCCGGGCTGACGGACCCCGGGTTCATCGCCGATCGCACCCGGGAGTTCGAGAAGGTGAAGGCGGCGGTGCGGCCCTACACACTGCAGATGGGAGAGCGGATCACCGGCATCCCGGCCGAGACGATCCGCCAGGCCGCCGAGATGTACGCCCGGGGGCCCCGGACCTCGACGCTCTGGGCCATGGGCCTCACGCAGCACGCCACCGGCACCGACATCGTCGCCAGCCTGCTCAACCTGCTTCTGGCCTGCGGCATGATCGGCAAGTGGGGCGCCCAGATGATGCCTATCCGGGGCCAGAACAACGTGCAGGGCGCCAGCGACGTCGGCGCCATCCCATTTGCCTATACCGACTACCGGCCGGTCACCGACCCGGCGACGCGGGCCGAATACGCCGGCGTCTGGGGAGTGCCCGAAGAGTCGCTGTCCCTGACGCACGGCATGATGGTAACCGAGATGACCAAGGAGGACAGCCCCATCCGCGGGCTGTACGTGATGGGCGAAAACCCGGTCATCTCCGATCCCAATATCGCGCACGCCGAGGAGTGGGTCCGTGGCCTCGAGTTCCTGGCCGTGCAGGATCTCTTCCTCACGGAAACCGCCCGCTGGGCCGACGTCGTGCTGCCCGGCTCGTCGTTTGCCGAGAAGTCGGGGACATACGTCAACACCGAGCGACGCATCCAGCTGGCCGAGCCGGCCCTCGACCCACCGGGCGAAGCCCGCCGCGATCTCGACATACTCATCGACTTGAGCAACCGGCTCGGCCTCAAGACCACGTGGAAGAGTCCGGAAGAGGTCATGAAGGAGATCGCGGCGGTGACGCCGTCCTGGCGCGGCGTGACATACGAGGGACTCAAGGGTGCCGGGTTGCAGTACCCGGTGCTCGACCGGAAATCGAAGGGAACCTCCTTCCTGTTCCACGATGCCTTTCCCACCGCCGACGGGCGGGCGCTCTTCGTCCCGGTCGAGTACGTTGCCCCCGAGGAGCTGCCTGACGCAGAGTTTCCGTTTGTCATGAACACCGGCCGGCAGATGTACCACTGGCACACCGGCACCATGACCCGCCGGTCGACCGGCCTCGACTCGCGCGAACCGACCCCGGTGGCGGAAATCAACCCGCGCGACGCACTGGAGCTGGGTGTGGCCGAAGGCGACACGGTGCGGGTTACCTCGCGCCGCGGCTCGATGCTCATCGGCGCGCGGCTCTCCGATCGGCAGGCCCGCGGGCAGATCTTCATCCCGTTTCACTTCCGCGAGGCGGCGGCCAACCTGCTCACCAATCCGCGCCTCGACCCCTACGCCAAGATCGCCGAGTTCAAGATCAGCGCGGTGCGGGTGGAGCCGGAGCCGGTGCTGGTTGACTAAGCGGTAGCTGAAGCGGCGGTGGGTAAAGCGGCGGTAGGCGCGGATGACTCATCAGGCTCTCCCGCTCTTCCGCCGATGTTCCTTTCCGCCGCTTCATCTTCCGCCTCGCTACCTGCCGCCCTCTCCGCCTTCTCCGTCCTCTCTTATATTCCCCCCGGTCCAAACCCCGAGCCCTCATGCGAGCGCTGGTCAAGGAATCGGCGGGCCCTGGTATCGTCCTCCGAGAAGTTCCGGTCCCGCCCTGTGGTCCCAGCGAGGCTCTGATCAGGGTGCGTCACGCCGGCGTGTGCGGCACCGATCTGCACATATGGGAATGGGACACCTGGGCCAGCGGCCGGCTCAAGCTCCCGGTCGTCGTCGGGCACGAGTTTGCCGGGGAGATCACCCGGCTGGGCCGCGAAGCCGCCGCCAGCGGGGTGTTCGCGGTGGGGGACCTGGTCACCGCCGAGGGCCATGTGGTCTGCGGGCAGTGTCTCCAGTGCCGGCTGGGCGCGGCCCACCTCTGCCGCCGCACCCGGATCATCGGGGTCGATCGCGACGGCGCCTTTGCCGATTACATCGTCATGCCGGTCTCCAACGTCATGAAGCTCGACGGGATCCCGACCGAGATCGGCGCGATCATGGATCCGATCGGGAACGCGGTTCATACGGTGCTCGAGGCCGAGGTACCCGGGAGCACCGTGCTGGTCCTGGGCTGCGGACCGATCGGCTGCTTTGCAGTGGGAGTGGCACGGGCCGCCGGTGCTTCGCTGGTGATCGCCAGCGACTTCAACGCCAAACGGCTCGATCTTGCCCGCGCGATGGGCGCGCAGGTGACGCTCAATCCCGGAACCGATGATGTGGTGGCGCGGGCGCGAGAGCTGACAGCCGGCGATGGTGTGGACCTGGTGTGCGAGATGAGCGGGCACCCCAGCGGGCACGCGCAGGCGCTGGCCGCCGCGCGCCTGGGCGGCCGGATCAATCTGCTTGGCACACCAAACCGGACCACCGAGGTGGATTTCGCCCGGGACGTGATCTTCAAGGGACTGACCATCTATGGGGTCACCGGCCGCAAGATGTACCAGACCTGGCATCAGATGCAGCGTTTCCTGCACGCGGGGCAGCTGGACCCGCGCCCCGTGGTCACCCACCGCTTTCCACTGGAGCAGATCGCCGACGCCATTCAGGTCATCAAAGACGGCCAGGCGGGCAAGGTGATCCTGGAGGTCGCGAGGTGAACCGGCTGGAACAGCGGATCCAGCCGCAGCTGGAGCAGTTCGTCCAGGACGGCACCTACAAGCGGCTCAACTTCCTGGATAGCCCCCAGGGTCCGCGGGTGCGGATGGAGGGGCGAGGCGAAGTCATCATCCTCTCCTCCAACAACTATCTCGGCCTGTCCAATGAGCCGAGTGTGATTGAGGCTGGACGGGAGGCCCTGCATCGATACGGGGCCGGCACTGCCTCGGTGCGGTTCATCTGCGGCACGTTCACCATCCACCGTGCTCTGGAGGCCGCCTGCGCCCGCCTGGTGGGCACAGCGGCGTCTCTCAGCTTCGTGAGCGCCTGGAATGCCAATGAAGCGGTGCCGGGCACCCTGCTCGCCGAAACCGACCTCATTATCAGCGACCAGCTCAACCACGCATCGATTATCGACGGGATCCGCCTGGCCAAGGCCATGACGAAGTGCCAGACCGCCGTATACCAGCACGGCGACCTCGGCGACCTCGACGCGAAGCTGGCCGCCGCCTCGGACCGGCGGGTCAAGATGGTCGTGACCGACGGCATCTTCTCCATGGAAGGGGCCATCGCGAAGCTGCCGGAGCTGATCGAGCTCTGCCGAAAGCATGAGGCGGTGCTGGTGGTGGACGATTCGCATGCCACCGGCGTACTGGGAAAGCAGGGTCGGGGCACCGCGGAGCACTTCGGGGTGGTGGGGGAGGTGGACATCATCACCTCCACCCTGGGAAAGGCGCTCGGCGGCGCGGCAGGAGGGTTTGTCGCCGCATCCGCTACCGTATGCGACTACCTGACTCAGCGCGCGCGTCCCCAGCTCTTCTCCAACGCGTTGCCACCCACGGTAGCCGCCAGCTCCCTTGCCAGCATCGAGTTTCTCGAGGCGCATCCGGAACGGGTGGCCCGGCTGAGAGAGAACGCCCGCTACTTCCGGGATCAGCTGCTGGGTCTGGGCTTCAAGCCGCTGCCGGGGGAGACCCCGATCATTCCGGTTATCCTGGGGGAAACGGCTGCGGCCATACGGATGAGCGATCTGCTGCTGACTGAAGGGGTGTTCGTCACCGGCTTCGGCTATCCCGTGGTGCCGCAGGGCCAGGCGCGGGTGCGCTGCCAGATCTCGGCGGCACACAGCCGGGATGATCTGGACCAGGCGCTCGCCGCCTTCCGCAAAGTCGGCCGCCAGCTTCAGTTGATCTAGCGGTCTCCAGTAGGCCCGGTCCTTGCACTTCCACCCCCACCGACGGGCACGGGGGAGCCGATGGCAGCGATATAAGTTGCTACTGGCAAACAAGATACCGCGGGCGTTCTGCCCCGGAATGATACTCCCTCCCGCGCTTTCCGGCATTAGTCCCTGCATTTTGACGTACCGTGCGAGGTCGTGCCCGGTAAGCACCAGGAGTGGCCTGGTGCGGACACCCTACGGAGGCAGTCCGATGCGCAAGGTTACCCTAAGCATCTCGGTCGTGGCGCTGGCCCTTTGCCTTGGGGCAGCCCAGCTCCCGGCCCAGGAGCCGGGCAACAGCACCTTCCAGTGGTACATCGGAGGGCATGGCGGTGTGCTCAACTTCGAGACCGCGGCACAGGGCCGTGAGAACGTCCCGCTCGGGGGCGCACACCTCCTCATCACCGCGCGCCGCACCGGGCTCCTGCTCTCGGTGGAACAGGGCTTCGGCTCGGATGAGCCGTCCAGCTACACGCTCCAGATGTTCGATCCGGCCGGTGTACTGGTGGACCAGCAGACGATCCCGGTCACGTTCAACTATCTGCGGAAGTACTCCGCCACCCTCCTGGCATTCCCCATCAAGGGCCCGCTGACGCCGTTCTTCGGCATTGGCGTGGGCGTCCTCCACACCGGCGGCCATACGCCGGATGACGAGGTCGCGCGCGAACTGGGCAGCTCGGGCTTTGGCTCGCTGGTCGGCGGTCTGAATTTCAAGATCAGCCACTTCAGCGCCTTCGGGCAGTACCAGATCACCACCGGTCCCCGGACGCAGGTGATCTCGGAGACGGACGCGGACGGCAATGAGTTCGTGGCCTTCGGTAACCTGTACAGCGGCGCGACCCACACCCTCTCTGCCGGTCTCCGGTTCAATCTGGGGAATGCCCGGGAGCGGGCGAGCGGCGGCGGCTACTGATCAGCAGTCCGGGAGGAAAGCGATTCAGCGGGCGGGGGGCCTCACGGGCTTCCCGCCCGTTGTCTTGCGGGAGGCCCAGGGCGTGTCGGCAAGGACGAACCGCAAGGGCCAGTCGGCTGCTTTCGTAATACCGATCCGGGGAGTCACCAGGATCGAAGGATCCTCCTGCAGGCCCGGGCGGAACACCCGTACCATCCCTCGTTGCATCTTCCGGCCGTCCAGCTCGCGCGTAATGCCCAGGGCTTGGCACAGCTTGCCGGGCCCGGAACAGAGCTCGCGGTCGGGAACCGGACCCCGCCGGCGCCGCATGACCTCCAGGCCCGTCATCGGCTGAAGGGCGCGCAGCAGCACCGCGCTTGCCTGGCCGGGCTCCTGACAGACCAGGTTGGCGCACCAATGCATCCCGTAGGACAGATAGACGTACCAGATCCCGGGCGGGCCAAACAAGGCCTGGTTCCGGGCGTTGCGCCGGTGCAGGTAGCCATGCGACGCCGGATCATCGTAGCCGAGATACGCCTCGGTCTCGACGATCCTGCCTTCGGTGAGCTCACCGCCCACGCTGGAGACGACCACGGCGCCGAGCAGCTCCGCGGCCACGATCTCCGCGGGGCGCCTGAAAAAATCGACGGGCAGTGGGTCTGCCCGTCCGAGTTGTCTCATTCCGCTTTCTTCCGGGTTCGCGGGCGGGGTCGCCTGGGGCGTGACGTAGCAGGATCTGCCGGCGCATCCGGTGCGGGCTCTTCCGGTGCAGTCACCGCGCGCTTGGCGCGTGAGCGGCGGGGCCGAGCTGGCCGAGCTTCAGCGACCACTTCCGGCAACGGTTCATCCGGAGCCGCCTCGACCACCGGCGCCGGCTCCATGATCTCGGCCGGCTGCTCCATGCTGACCACGCCGATGAGGGGAATCTCTCCCGGTCTGAGCCCTCCTCGCGAGCCCCGGCGGAACCTGAGGCCTAGCCGTTGACCATTGTCTCGTCCGCCGCTGCTGGGCGGCTCGCCGGCTGCCTCGGTGGCCGGAGCTCCAGCGGAAGCCTCGTCTTGAGGCGGGGCCGGCGGCAGCACGGGGATCCCGCTGCCCCGCTGGGCGGTAATCTCGTAGTCGTCATCGCCCACCTTCCGCACGTCCGCTACTTCCGCATCGTTCGCTTGCCGCAGCAGCCGGGGAAAGCGGGCGGCGTCGAGCAATGCGTCGTCCCGGCCGTGCATGGCGACCATGCGGAGCCGCAGGGCCTTCTGCCCCACCGGCGACCGGAACTCGGAGAGGGCCTGGGTCATGAGCTGGAACGCGCGGGCCAGCGTGAGCGCGCTGTCGGGCCGGGCCGCACGCTGCGCCGCATCCTCCCGGGGGGTCTCCGGACCCCGGCTGCGGTGGGCAGCTCCGCCGCGATCACGGCCCCCCCGGCCCCGCCGGCTCCGCCCCCGCCTTCCATCCTCGCGCGGCTCGCGCGGGGTGTCCGACGCGGGGCGGCTGCGCGGTGCCGCAGCCGGGACTGCGGCCACGGGCGGGAGCACAGTACCCGGCCCTACCTCATATTGCCCGTTGTCCAGCTTGTTGAGCTGAACCACACCGCGTTGGCCCGCTTCGATGACGAACTTGCTGAACCGGTTGAACCCGGCGTTACGCTCGTCGAAGTTGGGATCGATCTGCTGCATGACCTGCTTGAGCCGGTCGGAGCGCATGACGTCGCCGTTGCGCGCCATCTGCGCCACTGCCTCGGCCGCCAGCTCCCAGGGGTCGCGCTGGATGGAGGGGGTATCGACTTCCTTGGTGAGCCCCGCCAGGTCGTTGTAGGAGTAATACTCGTCGCAGTTCTGGATCAGCAGGTCGCTGGCCGATTCCCGGATTCCCACTCCGACGACGTACTTCCCGTATTCCTTGAGCTTGATCACCATCGTGGAGAAGTCGCTGTCGCCCGACAACAGAATGAAGGTGCCGATCTCGGGCCGGGTGAACACCAGCTCGATAGCGTCGATGGCGAGCCGGATATCAGTGGCGTTCTTCTTACTGGAGCCGAACGCGGGGGCGAAGATCAGATCGATCGAAGATTCCGACAGCGGCACGATATACTGGGGGTACCGGCGCAAGTCGGCATAGGCCCGCTGGACCGCCACTTTTCCCTTGATGATGTCACTGTTGAGGAGAGTTCGGAGCTCTTTGGTGAGGTCTTTCTGGATGCCCAGCGTGACGTTATCGAAATCGATTAACAGGGCGGCGTGCGGGGCATGTACCTGGGGCTGACTGAGATGTC
>DASVGF010000059.1:0-16066 GCA_036379675.1 Gemmatimonadales bacterium
GTTTCAAAGCGGTGCGTCCTCGGTTCCGACCCAACGACGGTACCCGGAGGGGGTACCATTCTCGGCGCGGCACATACTACCCCCCCGTACCCCAAAAATCAATAGTTACACTTGTGGACGTTCCTGCCGGCGCGTGGCCGAGCGATTGGGACGTGGTTTTGAGGGTCGAGGCCGGCTCCGCCTTGGCTGGACGTCCTCGATTGGGCTCCCTACCTTCTAGCCGTCACCAGCGGCGTTCCCCAATCCACCCAGGCGCTCATGGCCACCCAGACCCGTCCTGTCGCTCCGCCCGAGCCCCCTGCGTTCCATCCCTATGTTGCGCCCACCCAGTCTCCCGCCGAGCTCACGCTACGCGCGGTAATACTAGGCGCCATTCTGGGCATCGTGTTCGCGGCCTCGAGCGTCTACCTGGCCCTCAAGATCGGTCTCACGGTCTCGGCGTCGATCCCCATCGCGGTGCTGGCGGTCGCGTTCTTCCGTACCCTCGGCAAATCGACGATTCTCGAGAACAATATCGTGCAGACCACCGGGTCGGCCGGTGAGTCGATTGCGGCCGGGGTCGTCTTCACGCTCCCGGCCATTTTGCTGATGGGCTACGACCTGAACGTCAGCAAGGTGGCGGTTATCGCGGTCATCGGCGGACTGCTCGGCATCCTGATGATGATCCCGCTGCGGCGGGCGCTGATCGTGAAGGAGCACGGCAACCTGACCTATCCTGAGGGGACCGCCTGCGCCGAGGTGCTGGTGGCGGGGGACAAGGGCGGGCTCCAGGCCCGGCTCCTGTTCCAGGCCTTCGGAATCGCCTTTGTCTACAAGTTCCTCATGGCGGGTCTCCACCTCTGGAAAGAGTATCCCGGCCGGGTCTCGAGCTTCTATAAGAACGCCTCGATCTCAGCCGAGGTGTCGCCGGAGCTGTTGGGCGTGGGCTATATCATCGGACCTCGCATTGCCGGGTACCTCTTTGCCGGCGGCTCGCTCGCGTACCTGGTTCTGATTCCCGCCATCACCCTGTTCGGCTCGGGGCTCACCCAGCCGATCTTTGCCGAGACCAAGCTGATCAAGGACATGAGCCCGAGCGAGATTCGCGCGGAGTTCGTGTTCTACATCGGAGCGGGCGCGGTGGCGTCGGCCGGGATCATTGCCCTGCTCCGGGCCTTGCCGACCATCGTCGGGGCGTTCCGGTCCGGGTTCCAGGACCTTCGGCGGAGCGCGGGGGAGCTCAGCGGCCGTCTCCGGACCGACATTGATCTGCCGATTTGGGTCACCATCGCCGGCTCGATCGCACTGGTGCTCGTCCTCACGTTGGTGCCCCAGGTTGGGGTCAACCTGCTGGGAGCCGTTCTGATCATCATCTTCGGCTTCTTCTTCGTGGTGGTGTCCTCCCGCATTACCGGTGTGATCGGAGTCAGTGCAAACCCCATCTCCGGCATGACCATTGCCGCGCTCATCGGGACGGCCACGATCTTCTACCTCATCGGCTGGACCGGAGTGGATTACCGGGTCGCCGCGATTTCGATCGCGGCGGTGATCGCGGTGTCGGCCGCGCTCGCCGGCACCACCAGCCAGGACCTCAAGACCGGGTTCCTGGTCGGATCCACCCCCAAGCGGCAACAGATCGCCATCATGGTCGGAGCCATGACCTCCGCGCTGGCGATCGGCTGGACCATCGCACTCCTCAACACCACCTACACCAATGTCGTACCGGAGCGCCATCCCGGCGTGGCGCTGCAGGCAGCGGCGCCGGGCTCCTCCGACCGTTCCGTCACCAGCCTGGGCGAGCAGATGCGGCACGAGGGCCGGGAGTGGGACGTGGTACGGGTCAACCTTCCGACCGAGGGAGTTCAGCCCGGCAAGTACCTCGTCGACCCCGAGAGCCGGGAAGTGGCCTATCTGGTTGACCCCGGGATCGGCGGCCGGATTCGAGAGATCAACGGCAAGCCGGTCACCAAGCTGGATTCCCCCAAGGCCACCATCATGGCGCTGGTGACCGACGGCATCCTGACCCAGCGGCTGCCGTGGGGCCTGGTGCTGATCGGTGTGTTCCTCACCATCGCCATCGAGCTGATGGGGCTTCAGTCACTCCCGATCGCCGTCGGAGTTTACCTGCCCATCTCGACGTCGGCGCCGATGTTTATTGGCGGAGCGGTGCGCTGGCTGGTGGAGCGGCGGCTCCGGAGCGGCGCTCGATCGATCGCTGAAGTGGAGTCCGGTCCTGGAGTGCTCTTCGCCAGCGGGTTGATTGCGGGGGGGGCCATCGCCGGTGTGGTGATCGCCGGAATAGCCGCAGCGCTGGTATTGAAAGCCGAGGCGGCGCAGGTGCCCGCCGCGGAGTACCTCGCCCATCTGGTGGGCCTGCAACGGGCGTTAGGGAGTTTTGCCGGCAGCGATCTTGCGGCCTTGGCAATGTTCGCGATTCTGGGAGCGCTGCTCTACCGGGTGGCTCGGCGGTAGTGCCGCCCGCAGCGCCGGTATCGCCCGCCATCACGGCCCGCATCATTCACGCGGCGCTGGTGCTGGGGATCATGATGTTCTGGGCCGTCGCGTGGTTCGTTGGCAACGCGGTCACCATGCCGGTTTCGGCCTTGCCGGAGCGCCGGGTACTCTATCTGGGACTCTTTCTGATCAGCGCCGTGCTCTTCGGCGCCGCCATGTTTTCCGCCAGCCGTCTTGCCCCACCGCGAGCCGCAACCTCGCGGGATGACTGGTGGAGGTCCAATCTGGGTCGGGTGATCCTGATCTGGGCGCTGGTGGAAATGCCGGCGCTGCTCGGCACCGTGGCCTACCTGATTACCCACGACTTCCGCACCCTCATTGCGCCGTTTACCGGACTCCTGCTGTTCGTGAACTACCGGCCCAGCCACTTCGTCGAGGGGTAGAGGCGAGTGCTCCGGTTTCGAGGGCGCGAAGGCCGGGGGGTGAAACGGTGGCACCTGCGGCCAAGCTGATCGTCCGACCCGGCCACGGAGCGGAGGATCTCGCCACCGTCCGCGGTCTGTTCGAAGAGTACGCCGCTTCGCTCGACTTCGATTTATGCTTCCAGGGATTCCAACAGGAGCTGGCGGAGCTGCCGGGCGACTACGCGCCGCCTGCTGGCCGCATCCTGCTGGCGCGGGTGGAGAACGACACGGCCGGCTGCGTCGCGCTTCGGCCAATAGGGGCAGATATATGCGAGATGAAGCGGCTGTACGTGCGTGCCGCCTTCCGAGGCCTTGGCGCCGGCCGAATGCTGGTCGAGCGCACGATCCAGGAGGCGCGAGAAGCCGGTTACCGGCGCATGCGGCTCGATACCCTTGCGTCCATGACCGCCGCGCAGCGCCTGTACCGACGGCTCGGTTTTCGTGAGATCGCACCCTACCGGACCAACCCGGTCCAGGGCGCTGCCTTTCTTGAACTCGACCTGACACGACATTCATGACGCGCCAATCACTCGCGTTCCTCAACCTGCTGCTCGACACGGCGGGACCGTCGTCATTCGAGGCGGCGCCCGCCCGGATCTGGCGCGCCGAGGCGGCAGGTTTCGCCGACGAGGTCCATTCCGACGTAAGCGGCAATTCGTTCGCGACACTCAACCCGGATGCCACGCCGAGGCTCATGCTGGCCGGCCACATCGATGAGATCGGCGTCATGGTCACCCACATCGATGAGGAGGGCTACCTCAGCTTCGATACCATCGGCGGATGGGACCACCAGGTCTTCGTGGGACAGCGGGTGATCCTCCTGGGCCGCGGGGGGCCCGTCACCGGAGTGGTGGGCAAGCGGGCGATTCATCTGATGGAAAAGGACGACCGCGAGAAGGTCTCCAAGGTGGAGGACCTCTGGATCGATGTCGGCGCCGCCAATCGGGGAGAGGCGGAGGCACGACTCAGGATCGGCGATCCGGGTGTTCTGGCGGCGGGCGTGCTCGAGTTTCCCAACGGCCGCCTGGTGAGCCGGTGCATCGATAACCGGATCGGTGCCTACGTGGTCCTGGAGGCGGTCCGACTGCTCTCGAAGACGAAGCCCGTAGCTTCGGTGACGGCTGTGGCCACGACGCGTGAAGAAATCGCCTCAACCGGCGGGGGCGCTCGCTCGTCGGCGCATACGCTGGAGCCGGACGTGGCCATCGTGGTCGACGTGACCCATGCGACCGACTACCCGGGCATCGAGAAGCGGAAGCATGGAGATTACCGACTCGGCGGCGGGCCGGTGCTGGCACGGGGAGCGTCGGTCAGCGAGCTGGTATTCGATATGCTGGTGGCAATCGCCGAGGCGGAGAAGATCCCCTTCAGCATCGAAGCGGCATCACGCGACACTCACACCGATGCGGAAGCCATCTTCAACGCCCACCGCGGAGTGGCGACGGCGCTCGTGTCGGTGCCCTGCCGGTACATGCATAGCCCGAACGAGATGATCAAGATCGAGGACCTCGACCGCACCGCGCGGCTCCTGGCGGCGTTCGCGCGACGGCTGCAGCCCGGCACGAGCTTCGTTCCTCGATAGGCCCGCCGCCCTATATTTTTCTCCCATGTTCCCCTTCCTGCTGTGCGTCCTGCTCCTCGGCGCCGCTGGGCTACCGGCCCGGCTCGTTGCCCAACAGGTAGTCGAGCCGCCCAAACTCCTCGACGATGTCCGCTTCCTGAGCGATGACCGCCTCCAGGGGCGGATGACCGGGTCGCCGGGCGCCGACTCGGCGGCGGCGTACCTGGCGCGCCGGTTTTCCCAGGTCGGCCTCCAGCCGGCAGCCGGCGGGTGGTTTCAGAGCTTCACCGTCGGGCGCGACGCGCCTGCGGTCCGGCCGGCCCAGGCAGGCGCGCTGATCGGCCGGAACGTGGTGGGCATCCTCCCGGGCCGAGACCCGGTGCTGCGAAACCAGACCGTCATACTGGGGGCGCATTACGATCATCTGGGGTTGGGTGGCTTCGGCAGTCTCGATCAGGACTCGACCGGTACCGTGCACAACGGCGCGGACGACAATGCATCAGGGGCGGCGGCGCTGATTCAGGTGGCGGCCCGGCTGGCCACCTCGCCACCGGCGCGGACGGTAGTGTTTATCGCGTTCAGCGGCGAGGAGCTGGGGCTGGTGGGCTCCGCCCACTATGTCAAAGAGCCGATCTATCCGTTGACCGGCACGCTGGCCATGGTGAACCTCGACATGATCGGCCGGCTGCGAAACGGCCGGCTCATCGTGTACGGGGCCCGCAGCGCCAAGGAGTTCCCGGCGCTCCTTGACTCACTCAACTGGTACGCCGGATTTGATCTCAAGGCCCAGGGCGACGGGTACGGTCCCAGCGATCAGTCGTCATTCTATGCCGCCAAGCGGCCGGTGCTGCATCTCTTTACGGACCTGCATGAGGACTACCACCGCACCACCGACGATTGGCAGAAGGTCAACTATGATGGCTTGAAGCGGGTGGCCGACTTTACCCTGGGCCTGGTTACAGCGCTCGCCAACCGACGCAAGCCTCTCACCTTCCAGGACATGCCGGCCCCTCTGCCGGCCCAGGCCTTGGCGCCCTCGAACGGATTGCCGGGATACGGCGCGTATCTCGGCACCGTTCCCGACATGACCGGTTCGCCCGGGGGGGTACGGCTGGTGGGAGTGCGGGCGGGGAGTCCGGCGGAAAAGGCAGGGCTTCGAGGCGACGACATCATCACCCGCATCGGCACCACTGACACACCTGATCTTCAGGCCATGACCGACGCACTGCGGAGCCACAAACCGGGAGAGATCGTGGAGATCCTCGTTCGGCGCGGAGCAACCATCACCACCTTGCGCGCCACGCTGGGCACCCGGGGCGGGTGAGGATGCCCGTGCTGGACAGTGGGAAGGTGATCGCGGCGCTGCGCGGAGCCTTTGCCCGTGAGGTATCGCGCGAGGAACTGTTGCGGACCGCGGCCGAGAAGATCAGGGCATCCGGCTCGCCCTACACGTCCGTCTACCTATACATGCTGCACGGCGACGAGCTGGTGCTCGAGGCTTTCGCCGGGCGCGAGACCGATCACACCAGGATCCCGGTAGGTGTGGGCGTCTGCGGCACCGCGGTGGCGCGGGGCGAGGATCAGAACGTGCCGGACGTGACCGCGGTCGGGAACTATCTCGCATGCAACACCTGGACCCGCTCCGAGCTGGTGGTGCTCATCCGGAGGGGCAACACCATCCTGGGCCAGATCGACGTGGACAGCGACGTGCCCGACCCGTTCACGGCGGAAGAGGAGGCTGCGGTCAAAAGAGTAGCCGATGCGTTGGCGGTGCTGCTTTAGGAACCCGCAACCACCTCCATCGCGTCGTCCTGGCAACTGCCTGGCACGGATGACACGGACAACAACGACGGATCGCTCCAATGCCAGAGGCGCTCCCTGCGCATCTCTCACACAGCAATATTTGTTCACCAGCACACCTGTTGAGTTCGTTGCACCGGACATCAAGACCTGTTGCGGGGAAGGAGCCGCATGCCGCACCGGAGCGATCGGTGCTGTTGATCCGGGTTCATCTGTGGCAAGCCTTTGCCGAGCTGCATCGCGCCCCGGTCTCCGGACGGCAATAGTTGGCTAATTCCAGTGGCCGGAATGTTCGTGGTGTCCACATCTTCGAGCGCCGAATCGGCAAAGGCCCGCCGTCTGTCGTCCTGCACGGCGGACCGGGCGCGCACCACGACTACCTGCTCCCCGGCTTCGACGCGCTGGCTCGAGGTCGCGAGCTCATCTACTACGATCAACGCGGTGGAGGGCGCTCACCGGTGGCGCGAGAGGTTCCCGTGGGCTGGCGGGAGCACGTGGCCGACCTCGAAGAGCTGCGCCGGCAATGGGGGCTCGAGAAGCTGACGCTGGCAGGGTACTCCTGGGGCGGACTCCTGGCCTTGCTCTACGCCGTGGAGTTTCCCGAACGGGTCGGGAGCCTGGCCCTGGTGTCACCGGCACCGGCCTGGCGAGAAGCCCGTGAGGAGTTCGAGCGTCGGTTCGCCGAGCGGAATCTCTCCCCCGAGCTCCAGAGCCAGCGGGCAGAGTTGCGCGCCAGTGGTCTCAAGGAAAAGGACCCTGCCGCATACGCCCAGCGTCTGTTCGAGCTGTCGGTGGCTCCCTACTTCTACGATCCCTCCCGAGCTCGCGACCTCACCCCTTTTCGGGTAACCGGGCGCACGCAGCAGGAAGTCTGGAGCAGCCTGGGCGATTTCGATCTCCGGGACCCGCTGTCACGGCTCTCACTGCCTGCTCTGGTGCTGCATGGCCAGGACGATCCCATTCCCCTTCACTCGGCTCAAACGGTCGGCCGCCTCCTGGGCGCCGAGCAGCACTCCTTTCCACGCTGCGGACACGTGCCGTATGTCGAAGCGTTCGACCAGTTTGTGAGATTCATGGATGGGTTTCTCCCTTCCAGCTAGATTCCCCCCTATGTCCCCCCGCCGCCGCACGCCGTTCGAGCTCATCTTTCAGCAGATCTCCCAGGAAGGCTTCCCCGGAATCCAGGCCAGGTTAGGGGAGAGCGAGTACGATCCCCGGGATCGGGATCAGTTCCTGATGGTCCGGGAAGTCGTGAGCCTGCTGCGTGAGCTCCGACCCGACGAAGGGCTGGGCGAGGGAATCGACCAGCTCGCAGCGCTGGTCCACCATGCCTACCTCTTCTGGGCCGCCGGCCAGTTGACGGTCGAGGTGCCGCAGGAAGGGCTGCCGGTGCTCCTCGGCGATCATACCGGGACCGACCCAGCCGAGGCACCGCCGGCCTACTATCTCCAGGTTCCGGAGCGGAGGGTCTGGGCAGAGGTCGTTCCCGGCCAGCCGCCCGAGCCATTGGACGGCTGCTTCGTCCATTTATCGGCCATTGCCTCGCTTCGGGTGCTCGGTGTGTTCGGGGTTCACCCCGAGCGTGAGGGCGTCAGCGTGGTCGAGGCGTCCGGACCGCGAGTTTCCGGTCTCGCCCGTGAGGACGGAAGCTCGCTTTTTGAGCCCGTGCTGGCGGGCGGAAAGGCGGCCCGGCTGTTCTCCCTGATCAGCGGAGAGGAGCTGCTGGAGCTGGGCTGGCGCTCGAGGGCGCTTGCTCAGGAGCTCCCGGCGGGGGCTGGTCCATGGAGAGCGTAAAGGACTATCTGGACAAGAAGGCGGTGGCCCAGGTGCTGGAGCAGATCGCCGCCTTCCTCGAGCTCAAGAGTGAGAATCCTTTTCGCATCCGAGCCTTCCGCACAGCCGCGCGCGCCATCACCGGCTTCCCGGGGGATCTGAGGCAATCGCTTGCCGACGGCACCCTCGCCGCGGCCAAAGGCGTCGGTCCGGCAACGCTTCAGATCGTAACCGAGCTGGTGGACAGCGGCCGCGCCAGCATGCTCGAGGAGCTGCGGGAGCAGATTCCGCCGGGCCTGGTCGAGATGCTGGAGATCTCCGGACTCGGCGTGGCCAAGATCCGTCAGATCCACAACGTCCTCGGCATCGACTCCCTCCCCGAGCTGGAGGCGGCGGCCCAGGACGGCCGGCTCGCCAAACTGCCGCGCTTCGGCCCCAGAACATCGGAGAACATCCTCAAGGCCATCGCCTACCTCCGGAAGGCGACCGCCTTCCGCCTCTACCATCATGCGGCCGAGGAGGCAGAGGGTCTGCGCGCGGCGTTGGAGCGCCTTCCCGGCGTAATCAGCGCTGTCACTGCAGGGGACGTGCGCCGCCGGACAGAGGTGGTCAAGGACCTCATCGTGGTGCTCGTGGCCGAGGTGGCACCGGCCGAGCTGTTCAAGCGATTGGGTCAGCTGCCGGGAGTCCAGGAGTACGCCGGACAGGATGAACGACGCCTCACGCTCCGATTCGCCGGCGGTGCAAGCGCCCAAATCGTTGCCACAACGCCGGTAAATGCCGGCGCACTCCTGGTGCAGGCCACCGGAAGCGAAGGCCACCTGAAGGAGTTGGCGGTCCATGCGGCCGCCCGCGGATTTGCGTTGAACGGGGCCGCGCTGTGGCGGGGGAGTGAGTTCGTGCCCACCCCGGACGAGCGCGCGTTCTACCAGGCCCTGGGATTGAGCTTCATACCTCCGGAACTGCGAGAGGGCCGTGGGGAGATCGCGGCTGCGTTTCGGCAGGAGCTGCCGCGGCTGCTCGAAGGTGGCGAGGTCCGGGGATTCCTTCACTGCCATACCAGCTACTCGGACGGATCA
The DNA here is from genome assembly GCA_036379675.1 of Gemmatimonadales bacterium. Taxonomy (GTDB): domain Bacteria; phylum Gemmatimonadota; class Gemmatimonadetes; order Gemmatimonadales; family GWC2-71-9; genus CAVVWJ01. Next base: position 9,111 of record DASVGF010000059.1, read on the forward strand.
ACCTCGGTGGAACAGCTCGCAGTGGCATGCCAGGCGGCCGGTTATGAGTATCTCGGCGTCACCGATCACAGCCAGGCCGCGGCATATGCCGGTGGACTCCGGCCCGACGATCTCGCCCGCCAGTCGGACGAAATCGATGAGGTCAACAGCCGGCTGAAGGGCTTTCGGGTCTTGAAAGGGATCGAGGCCGACATTCTTCAGGACGGCCGGGTCGACTACGAGGAGCACGTGCTCGAGCGGCTCGATTTTGTCATCGCCTCGGTCCACAGCCGGTTCAACATGGGCGAAAAGGAGATGACCGCGAGAATGCTGGCGGCGATGGACAACCCGTATCTCACGATCATCGGGCATCCAACCGGCCGCCTGCTGCTGTCGCGAGATCCCTATCCGATCGACCTCGAGGCGGTGATCGCCCGGGCGGCCGAGACGGGGGTGGCCCTCGAGATCAATGCCGATCCTCACCGGCTGGATCTGGACTGGCGCGTGCTGCGCGAGGCCCGCGCCAAGGGCGCGTCCATCTCGATTGGCGCCGACGCCCACAGTGTGGCCGGTCTGGGCTATATGGAATACGGCGTGAACATGGCGCGCAAAGGATGGCTGGAAGCGTCGGACATCCTGAATGCCCGCCCGGCGGAGGAGTTCCTGGCCCATGCGCGGAGGCGGCGGTGAGGAAGGCGGTAGCGCGGAAAGGCGCTGGACGCCACGCGCCTGCGCCCAGCGCCGAGATCCTCGCGCGCCTGAAGAAGCTCTACCCCGACGCCCGGTGTGCACTCGAGCATCGGAATGCCTTCGAGCTGCTCTGCGCCACCATCCTGTCGGCCCAATGTACGGATGCCCGGGTGAACCTGGTCACGCCGGCGCTCTTCGCGCGCTATCCCACGCCGTTCGAGCTGGCTCGGGCGGAGCCGGCTGACGTGGAGGAGATCATCAAGTCCACCGGCTTCTTCCGCAACAAGACCAAGAGCCTGATCGGCATGGCTCAGGCGGTGGTGGCCGACCATGGCGGGGAGATTCCTCGCACCATGGAGGAGCTTCGGCGGCTGCCCGGTGTGGGGCGGAAGACCGCCAATGTCGTCCTAGGCAATGCGTACGGCATTAACGAAGGCGTTACGGTCGATACCCATGTCACCCGGCTCAGTGGACTGTTGGGCCTGAGCCGGGAAGGCGATCCGGTAAAGATCGAGGAGAACCTCATGCAGATGTTTCCCCAGGAGGACTGGGGCCTGCTTTCCCATCTGCTCATCTTCCATGGCCGCCAGGTGTGTATCGCCCGGCGTCCCCGCTGCCGCGACTGCGTGCTCGCCAACGTCTGCCCAGCCGCTGCTCTCTGAGACCTTTCGAGGATTGATGATGCGCCCCTGGACACTGGTACTGTGCCTCACAGTTATGGCCTCCACGGCCTCTGCCCAGCAGGGAGCGGGCACCCCAGCAGCGGCGTCCCGCGTGGCTGCCGCGGTGAAGCCGCAGGTGCTCCGCTCCCACACCGAGTTCCTGGCCGATGATGCCCTGGAGGGTCGGAGGCCCGGAACCCGGGGAGGCAGGCTCGCCGCTCGCTATATCGCCGCGGAGTTTCAGCGAATGGGCCTCGAGCCGGCCGGCGACAGCGGCAGCTATTACCACCGGGTGCCCATCATCACGTTGACGCCGGCACCGGAGGCCCGGGTGACCGGCGCGAGTGCGGTGCCGCTGGCATACCGCGACGACTACGTCCTCTGGTCCATGCGCAACGATTCGAGCGTCACGGCCGCGGGCGACCTTGTGTTCGTGGGCTATGGGATTGTCGCGCCGGAGAACAACTGGAACGACTACGAGGGAATCGACGTCAAGAACAAGATCGTCATCGCCCTGGTGAACGATCCCGGCCTCCGGGACTCCACCATCTTTCGCGGGCCCATCCTGACCTACTACGGGCGGTGGACCTACAAGATCGAGGAGGCCCAGCGCCAGGGCGCCGCCGGCATACTGCTGGTTCACACCACCGAGAGCGCGACCTATCCCTGGAGCACCGTGAGATCGAGCTGGACTGGACCTCAGGTGCGGATCGAGAAGCCGCCCACCTCGCTTCTCGTGGCCGGGTGGCTGGATGAAAAGGCCGCAGCACGGGTGTTCCAGGCGGGTGGGCAGGACCTGTCCCGGCTCAGCCAACAGGCCCACCGGCAGGGCTTCCGTGCCGTGCCGCTCAGTGCGCGACTCGACGCAACCGTCAAGAGTGCCATCGAGCGGTCCGAGACGCACAATGTGTTAGGACGCTTACCCGGTCAGGGCCGACTTGCAGGCCAGATGGTCCTGATGGGCGGCCACTACGATCACTTCGGGATCGGCGCCCCGATCAAGGGAGACTCGATCTTCAACGGGGCAGAGGATAATGCCAGCGGGACGGCGGCCGTGCTGGCCGGCGCGGAAGCCTTCGCGCGCAGTGGCGTCCGCACCGGCCGATCAATGGTATTCATCGGGTTCGCGGCTGAGGAGTCGGGTCTTCTGGGGTCCGAGGCGCTGGTGGCTCGTCCCCCGTTTCCTCTGAGGAATGTTGCTGCGGTCCTGAACATGGATGGGATGAACCTCTATGGGCGCACTTCGGATGTGGGCGCGCTCGGCACCGACCAGTCGAGCCTGGGTCCCACGTTCGTGGCAGCGGCCAGAGCGGAAGGGCTCAAGGTAACCCTCGACCCGGACGACCTGAAGCGGGGCTACTTTTTCCGCTCGGACCACTTCCCGCTGGCGCGGGCAGGCGTGCCCGGGCTGTCGCTGCAGGCGGGGACGGCCTTCCTCGGGAAACCGGCCGACTACGCGACCAAAAAGAAGGAGGAGTACATCGCCGAGCGATATCACCAGCCGAGTGATGAGGTCCTGCCTTGGTTCACATACGACGGTGCGGCACAACAGCTTCGCGTCATCGTACGGACAGCGGTGGCAGTTGCGAACGCCGCCCGGTTGCCGACCTGGAATAAGACCTCGGAATTCAGGGAGGCAGGCGAGAAGCGGCTAGCCACGGAGTGAGGCCTCAACTATCTTTGCCGCCGCTCGCGTTCCTGCCACCGCCCCTTCGGAGCGATTCTGGAACTTCCCTCGGAGCACCGGATACCGCTCGCCTGGCTGCTCGAAAACGGCGGGCCGTCCATACGCTATCGCACCTATCGGGAGTTGGCACCTGAGGGCTACGCCTCGCCCGAGGTCGTAGAGGCAGCCCACCTTGCCATTTCCGAGTCCAAGACTGCCCTCGCGGTGGTCAAGAAACAAAAGGACAACGGAATCTGGGGAGGAAACCTCCTCGGCGTGGCGGTATCGGCGCCGCAGGGGGTGAAGGATGTGGGGACCATTCCCCAGTACAGGCGGCTGCTGCAGCTCGAGTGGCCCCGGTCCAGCCGGCCCTTCAAGCTGGCCGACCGGGTTCTCTTTCGCCTGCTGTCCCGGGACGAGGATCCCTCCCTCCTGTTCGAATTTCAGAAAGCGGTAAAGGCAGATCCGGAGGCGGAAGCCTGGGCCCGCGGCATCATGCGAGAAGCGGCCTCCGCTGCACTGGCTGAGGCCGGCTATGCGGAGGACCCCCGGCTCCGGGGGGCGGGCCACAAGATCGCCAGCGCGATCTCCCAGTTCCTCCGGAGCCCCCTCGCCGAGAAGCCGTTCCTCAAGTCGGGCAAGAACATAGTGTTACACCCTGAGGCGCATCCGCCCAGCTGGTACTCTGTCGCAATGCTGGCGTCGATGCCGAACCTCCAGCGCGAGCGGGCCGGGTTTACCGAGCGGCTGGGCCGCTACCTCGCCCAGCCGGCGCCGAGAAAGGCATTCGTCATCCAGGTGGGCAAGAAGACGGTAAAGCCCCAGCACCTCATCCTGGGCGATCCGATCGACGCGGATGCCAAGGGTATGCCCGAGGATATCCCGCTGGCGCTGCATTACATCGAGCTTATGGCCCGGATGGGGGCCCTGGAATGGGCTCCAGTGGCGACCAAGGTGCTCGCGCGGCTGCTCAAAGACACGGACGAACGGGGCATCTGGGCTCCCAAGAACCTCCGCTCCCAACCCAAAGCGGGGAATAAGATTACTCACCATTACTACCCACTCCACCTCGATGCCAAGACCACCGAGGGCCGCGAGGTGGATATCACCTTCCGGCTGGCACTAATCGCAAAGGCGTTGGGCTGGAAGCTCGAGTACGTCTGACGGGATTGCGAAGCCATACGTAGTAAGCAATACTACTACCTATGGCCAAGCTGGACCTTACCCGTTTCGGCTTTACCCCCACCGAAAGCCTCATCTACGAGGTGCTGCTCACTAACGGTCCCGGAACCGGGTACGCCCTGGCCCGGGCGGCAGGACTGGCCCGAGCCAACGCCTACAGCGCGCTGGAGGGGCTGGTCACGAAAGGGGCCGCTAGGGCCGAAGGTGGCCGCCCTAAGCGGTACCGACCGGAGCCTCCGGCGGGTCTCATTGCCCGGATTACGACGAGCCACGGGCTGGCGCTGGACCGGCTGAGCAGCGACCTGGAAGCGCTGTCCGTCCCTTCTACCCCTACGGTAGTGGAGATCGAATCGGGCCGGGCTGTGCTCCAGCTGATTACCCACGATGTGGCCCGGGCCAGCCAGTCGGTTTCGTTGCTCGCACCCCCCGACGCCTTCCCCCTCCTGGCTCCGGCGCTCCGCCGCCCCGTCTCTGCCGGTCTCCCGGTTTCGCTCTACTCCCTGACTCCGGTCGACCTGGGGTTCGTAACGGTAGAAACGGTACCCGAGGGGCCCGGATGGCCGGGCATGCCGATCATCGCGATCGTGGACGACCGAACCGCCGTAATAGCTTCGAGAAGTGGGGCCGAGGTCCGCGGCCATTGGAGCACCGCGCCTTCATTTGTAGCCGCGGCGCGGCTCGCGCTCGAACGGTTCGGCATGACGCCATGAGCGACCCCATGGAACGCGCTTTCCAGGATCTCCGGCGCGAGTATCTGGGCTCGATGCCGGCGCGGATGGATGAGCTCCGCGCTGACGTAGCGGCCTTCCGCGAGGGCGCGGCAGGAGCCGCTGGCTCGCTCGGCACGAGGCTCCACCGGCTGGCAGGCTCGGGCGGGTCGTACGGATTTCTGGAATTGAGCCGTATCGCCAGGGAAGGCGAGCGTTGGCTGGCCAGTCACCCGTCGCCGGCTCACTCGGCGGAGCTGGATTCCCTCATCGATCGCCTCGCGGCGGCGGTGCAGAGCGCGGGGGCCGAACTGGCCCCGCCCGTGGACACAGACCATCCTGCAGTCAGCCCTCGGGCCCTGGTGATCATGCGCTCCAGTCCCGAGCGAGACCGGATCGCCCAGGAGCTGCGGGGCGCCGGGTACCAGGTGCGGTTTGGTACCCGGCAGGATGAGCCCGGCGGCACGCCGGCGGAAGAGCTTCCCCATCTGGTCGTGATCGGGGGCGAAGCCGGCGACGGAGATCCGTCGGCAGTCGCTTCCGCCTGGACCCGCGACCACCACAAGCGGCCCGGGGCCGTCGTGCTGGTCGAAACCCTCCGGGGGGTGGACCGGCTTCGCGCTATCGCAGCGGGAGTGGATGCGGTCTTCCCGGCGGAACAGGTGGAGCAGAAGCTTCCCCGGTACGCGCGCACGTTCGCCCGCATCGGTCCGCCGCCATCGGTGGTGCTGCTGGTGGAAAGCGATCGCTCGCTGGCCGTCAGGATCGCCGCCCCGCTGGAGGAGGCGGGCATCAAGGTGGTGCACTGTCCGCCGGGCCAGACAGTTATGACCGCTCTCGAGCGCGAATCTCCCGATCTGCTGCTATTGAACACCGTCCTGACCGATACCGACACCTTCACTCTCGCCCGCATGCTGCGGCAGGATTCCCGCTTTCAGCTGTTGCCGATCGTCTTTCTCGGCGGCCAGGAGCCGCCGGAGCGCATCGCGGCCTTACGGGCCGGCGCCGATGACTTCCTTCCGGTCACCGCCAGCCCGGAGCTGCTGGCGCAGACGGTAATCGCGCGGGCGGTCCGAGGCCGGCGACTGCGCGAGCTGGTGCATCGCGATGGCACGACCGGCCTCCTCAACCACCCCACGCTGATCGCCGAGCTGGAGCATGCGGTTGAATACAGCCGTCGGCACGGCGAGCCGCTTGCCTTCGTCCTGCTCGAGCTCGACGGTTTCCGCCGCATCAGCGAGCGGTTGGGGCCCCGGGCGGCGGACGAAGTACTGCTGCACACCGCAGCCATTTTTCGCTCGAACGTGCGGGCCAGCGACGTGATCGGCCGCTACGGGGATGAGGCCTTCGGCATGCTGCTCCGCGGCAGCAGCGCGGCCGGTGCGGCAGTGCTGGCCGACAAGCTCCGGCGCATCCTTGGAGAGCAGCCGGCGCGTACTACCGGCGGGGAATCCATTCCGTTGCCGGTTCGGGTCGGGTCCGCGGTGTTTCCTCGTGACGGCGTCACCGCTGCGGAGCTGGCCCACGTGGCTGGGAAGCGGGTAAGCGGGTAAGCGGGTAGGCGTTTCCAAGTGAGAAGTGAGAGGTGAGAAGCAAGCAGGGTGACCTCACCTGAACGTCGGCGGGTCACCCCTCTCACTGCTTACCTCTCACTCCTTACCTTCATGCCTCTAGTGTCTAAATCCACCCGAAAGTGGCAACACATCGCGGGGATTCTTCTCGTCCCCGAAGAGCAGCCGGCCCTCGCGGAAGGTGGCGCCGCGGAGCGTGAGCGCGAGAACTTCCCCGAGCTCCTGCACCACAAACACCTCGATCTTCTCCCGCACTTCCTTCGGCAGGTCTTCCAGATCGGGCTCGTTCTCCTTCGGCAGGATGATCATCGAGATCCCGGCCCGCACCGCGCCGAGGACCTTTTCCTTGACCCCACCGATGGGAAGCACCCGCCCCCGAAGAGTGATTTCTCCGGTCATGGCGATATCGTGGCGAACCGCCCGGCCGGAGAGCGCCGATACCACTGCCGATGCCATGGTCACACCCGCCGACGTTCAGGTGAGGTCACCCTGCTTGCTT
>DASVGF010000060.1:0-2222 GCA_036379675.1 Gemmatimonadales bacterium
ACGACGCTGGCGGATCCGAACGTGGTGAGCCGGTTGAAGGAGATGTATGAGGAGAAGGAGGGGTAGGCGGGCGGGCGGGCGGGCCGGAGGTAGCGTATCATCCCGGGGAAGCGAAGGATCCTGTTGGGGTCGGTTCCTCGACCCCCCGACCGTCTGACCGCCCGACCGCCCGACACTACTCCTGCCCCACATCCTCCTCCAGATAGGTCTACCCCTCCAGCCCTGCCACGAAGTCCGCGATGACCGAGTTGGCCTCCTGCCGCGAGAGGCCCTTTGCGTTCCCCACCTTGCGGCGGAACGTCGCCAGCAGATCGCTGGCGTGGAACTGGACGTAGTTGAGCACCTCGGTCACCGTGTCGCCGTGCACCAGGTCGGTCACCTCGTAGCCCTGGTCGGTGAGCCGCACGTGGACCGCGTTGGTGTCGCCGAAGAGATTGTGCAGGTCGCCCAGGATCTCCTGGTAGGCGCCGGTGAGAAAGATGCCGAGGATGTAGGGCTCACCCTCGTGCACCGGGTGGAGCTCGAGTGAAGGCTTTCCCTTCCGGCCTCCCACGAAGCGGTCGATCACCCCGTCGGAGTCGCAGGTCATGTCCTGCAGAGTTCCCCGCCGGGTGGGCGGCTCGCTGAGCCGATGAATCGGCATGATGGGAAACAGCTGGTCGATCGCCCAGTGGTCCGGCAGCGACTGGAACACCGAGAAGTTGCAGAAGTACCGGTCCACCAGGGCGGCGTCGATGTGCGCGGTGATCTCCGGGAACGGGGCGCGGTCCTCCCCGATCGCCTGCTGCAGCGCGTGCATCGTGGCCAGATAGAGCTGCTCCGCGTCCGCCTTGTCGCGCAGCGAGAAGACGCCGCTGGCGAAGTACTCCTGGGTCCGCTCCTTGGCGAAGATCGCGTCGTGGAAGACCTCCTCGATCCGCTCCGGACTCAGCGCCTCGAGATTCTCCGCCATCTCCCGCAGCAGCGGATGCGGGTCCTCCCGCAGGACCGGCGGGGCGGGCTCCACCAGCGACTCGACGTCGGTCACGTCCACCAGCAGCAGGGCGTGGTGGGCGGTGAGCGCCCGGCCCGACTCGCTGATGATGTGCGGCATCGGCAGCTCCTCGGTGCGGCAGGCGGTGCCGATAGTGTAGACGACGTCGCTCGCGTACTCCCGCATGGTGTAGTTGACGCTCGCCGAGCGGGTCGAGCGGGAGCCATCGTAGTCCACCCCGAGTCCCCCGCCCACGTCCACATGGGTGATGTCGAACCCCATGCCCCGCAACTCGGCATAGTAGCGGGTGATCTCCTCCAGGCCGGCCTTCACGTGGCGGATGTCGGTGATCTGACTCCCCAGGTGGAAGTGCACCAGCTTGAGGCTGTCCTTCCGCCCCCGCCGCTCCAGCTCGTCGAGCAGCCGCATGAGCTCCACCGCCGAGAGCCCGAACTTGGACCGCTCGCCGCCGCTCTTGGCCCAGCGGCCCGAGCCCTCGGTGGCCAGCTTGATCCGGACCCCCGCGGTCGGAGCCACGCCCATCTCGTCGGCCACCTTGAGCAGGACGTCCAGCTCGTTCAGCTGCTCCAGCACGACCATCACCGTGTGGCCCAGCTTCTGGCCCATGAGGGCCAGCCGCATGTACTCCTCGTCCTTGTAGCCGTTGCAGACGATGAGATGCCGGGTGTCCTCGTTGAGGCCGAGCACCGCCTGGAGCTCGGGCTTGCTCCCGCACTCGAGGCCCACCCCGTAGGGCGCGCCGAACTCCACGATCTCCTGCACCACGTGGCGCTGCTGGTTGACCTTCACCGGGTAGACGGTGGTGTAGCTGCCCTCGTACCCGAATTCCTTGATCGCGTTGGAGAACTCGCCCGAGAGCGCCTCGATCCGCGATTTCAGGATGTCGGAAAAGCGGAGCAGCAGCGGCAGGCCCACGCCCTGGGCGTGGAGATCGGTGGCGAGGTGGTAGAGATCGAGACCGCGTTTCCGGTTCGCATCCGGATGCACGGTGACGTGGCCGTCGGCGTTGACGCGGAAGTAGCCGAGGCCCCATCCGCTCATGTTGTAGAGCTTCTCCGCGTCCTTTACGGTCCAGCCGGGCGCCGCGACGGTAGTGGCGATGTCGAACTCCTGCTGAGGGCGAAGGGGCAATTGTAATGGGAAGCGACAGTCAGGGAAAGCGTCGTGGCGAGACCGCTACAGCACCTGCTCCCGCGGGACAGTGCAGGCTCCGGCACCCTCGGATAAC
>DASVGF010000061.1:0-3622 GCA_036379675.1 Gemmatimonadales bacterium
GGCCGCCAATTGGCCCGGTGTCATGGCGCTCACCTCGGAGCCCGCGACCCGGATGGTGCCGCTGGTCGGCTTGTCGAGTCCGGCGAGCAGGTTCAGCAGGGTGGATTTGCCGGAGCCCGAAGGACCCATGAGGGCGGTGAAGGAGCCCTCGTTGATGTCGAGCGAGAGACCGGTGAAGATCTCGATCCGCTCGGAATCGCGCTGAAAGACCTTGTGGACGTCACGAATCTCGACCAGGGCCATTGGGCTCTCCGTTAGTGTCACATGTCACCCTGAGCGAAGCGAAGGGGCCATGCCGGCATGGCCTCCTTCGCTTCGCTCAGGATGACAACAAGCCCCCCCTTACTCCCCCACATCCACTCGCATCCCCGCCTCCGGCTTCTCCACACCACCGACCAGCAGCTGCTCTCCACCGGCGAGCCCCGAGCGCACCTCGCGAAATCCCGCGCTGACCGGTCCGGCCTGCACCGTGCGCGACTCCAGGCGGCCGTTTCGCACCAGCCACACCACACTCTCGCCGCCCACCTCGCGCACGGCCGCCGTCGGCACGCGGAATCTCGGCGGGCCGGCGGTGGGCGCGTCCGGCCCCGAAGCGACGGAGTCCTCGAGGAAGTCCACCCTCGCGCCCATCTCCGGAAGGATGCGAGGATCGCGATCCAGGATGCTCACCTTCACCTGGACCGTGGCCCGCTGCCGATCGGCGGTGGGAACGACTTGCCGGACCGCGCCGCGGAACGAAGTGTCCGGATACGCGTCGAGCGTGATGGTCGCCGGCCCGTCCTTCCTCACCCGGGCGATGTACGCCTCGTTCACGTCCACCTCGACCTCGAGGGTCGTGAGGTCGGCCATGGTGACCACCGCGCCTCGGGTGAGTCCGCCGCCCACGGACGGGGCCACGACCTCCCCGATCTCCGCCTCCTTCCGGAGCACCGTCCCGGCGAACGGCGCCCGGATCACGGTGTTCTCCAGGTTGGCGAGCGCGAACCGCAGACTCGCCTCCGCCGCCGTGAGCCGGGCGTCGGCCGCCTCGAGCCGTGCCGCGGCCTGCCTGGCACGCCCCTCCACCCCGTCGAGATCCTGCTCCGACACCAGGTCGGCATTCTCCTGCCGCATGTCCCGAAGCCGCTCGGCCTCGCGGGCGGCGACCTCGCTCGCGGTGCGCGCCTCGACCAGCTCGGCGCGGGCGGTGGCCACCGCCGCCTTCGCCTGGGCCGCCTGGGCTTGGTAGTCGGCATTCTCCAGGGTGGCGATGATCTCGCCCCGCCGGAGGGTGGAGCCCTCGCTCACCCGGAGGTCCGCGATCCGGCCGGGCAGCTTGGCGGAGACCGAGGCCCGGGTGCGGGCGACCACGTAGCCGTTGGCGGTGACGCTGGTGCCCGCTCCACTGCCTCTGCCATCAGACCCGCTGGCCGCGGCCACCGTGACGACCTGCACCGGCACCGCTCCGCCGCCGCGAAGCGCGAAGACGGCGCCGATAACGAGCAGGAGGGCCAACACGGCGATGACGACGTTGCGGGCCAATGCGCGGCGAACCTCGGGCGGTGGCGCGTCCCGGTTGATACGAAGCCTGGAGAGGTCGGCGGAGGGGGAAGGCGAGGTCACGGGGCGGAAATCTAGGGAGGGGCCCGGAGGGCCGACAGGGTAGGGCAGGGAGGTGCGTCGCGTGGCGTGTTTCGCGTCATCATGTCACGTTCACGTCATCATGTCACGTTTCACGTGATCATGTCACGTTTCACGTCATCGTGTCACCCTGAACGTCATATGTCACCCTGAACGAAGTGAAGGGGGCCATGCCAGATACGGTCCCCTTCGCTGCGCTCAGGGTGACATATGAGATCCCGACACCATCCCCGCCAGCCGAACGGCCGCATCCGGCCCCGCGGCGCTCTCCTCATCGTGTTTCAGAAACAGGTACGACTCCTGCCAGGGCTGCGCCCGCACCCGCTCGGCCCAGGCCCGGAGCTCATCCTCGCCGTATTCGGTCTTCCGAAGCCGGAGATACCCCCATGACGCCGTGGGCACCAGCGGGGTGGTCTCCTCGTCCTCGTCCACCCCGACCAGCGCCACGTCGTGACCGCGTAGCGCCTCGTAGACCTCGTCATCGAACCAGGAGTCGTGCCGGAACTCCATCGCCGCGCGCCAGGTGCGTGGGACACGGCCGAGGAACTCGCGCAGCAGCTCCATGTTCTTGCGGAGCGAGGGCGGACACTGGAACAGCGTCGGCCCCATCCGGTCGCCCAGGCAGTTGACGGTCCGCATGAAGTAGTCGAGCGAGTCGTCGGCGTGGGAGAGGCGGTTGATGTGGGTGATGCGGCGCGAGGCCTTGAGCACGAACCGGAACGTCGGCGGGACCTGCCCGGCCCAGTCGAGCAGGACTTTCTCCTTGGGAATGCGATAGAAGGAGTTGTTGATCTCGACCGTGGGGAGGCGGCCGGCGTAGTGGCGGAGCATGTCGTCCGCCGGCAGGTCCGCCGGGTAGAACGTGCCCTTCCACTGCTTGTAGGACCAGCCGCTGGTGCCGACGAGAATGTTCATGCAGCCCTGCTAGCGCGCGCCGCCCGCCTTCCTTCTCGGCTTGGCCGAGGGCTCGTCCTCGGCCGACTTGGCGGCGGCGATCTTGACGGGCTTCTTCTCGGCGGCGGTCCCGCGCTTGGCCAGGCTGGCCTTCAGCGCGTCCATGAGGTCGATGATCTTGGTCTGCGGCGCCTCGGCCGGGGCAGCGGTGATGTCCTGGCCTTCCACCTTCTGCTGGATGGCCTCGAGCACGCGCTCACGGACCGTGTCGTGGTAATTCTCGGGCCGGAAGTCCTCCACCGAGCCCTGCTCGATGAGCTGCCGCGCCAGCGCCAGCTCGGCGTCCCTGATGGCGACGTCCGGGAGCGGTACCTCGTCGGCGCTCTTCAGCTCGCCGGCGTAGTGGAGCTGCTCCATGACCAGCATGTTGCCCATCGGACGGAGCAGCACCAGGTACTGCTTGCCCCGGGCCGAGTACTGTCCCAGCGCCGCGCGCCCGGTGTCGGCCAGGGCCGCGACCAGCAGGCGGTAGGCCCGGTCCCCGCCCTTGCCGGCGCCGAGGTAGTAGACCTTCTCCAGGTAGATCCGGTCCACCGCCGCGAGCGGCACGAACTCGGCGATGTCGATCGCGTTGGTCGCCTTCTCGTCGAGGGCCTTGATCTCCTCCGGCGTGAACTGGACGTACCGTCCCTTGGCGAACTCGTAGCCCTTGGTGATCTCGTCCTTCTCCACCACCGTGCCCTCGTTGCCGCAGATGTACTGCTGCTTCAGCCGGGAGCCGCACTTGGTGTGCAGCATGTTGAAGCCGACCGAGGCGGAGGACTCGCTGGAGGAAAAGAGATTGACCGGGACTGAGACCAGTCCGAAGGAGATGGTCGCGGAGGCGATGGATCTGGCAGGCATTGGGGGACTGATATACAGGCAGGATCCGGACCCCGCTAGGGGAGAAGATTCCCGCTGTGCATAGCTCCTTGTGGGAGATTGAGTTAGCCGTCTGTAACACGGCTGAAACGAGGTCCCTGCTATGCCTGCAGTGCTGCTTTTTGCACGGTGGTCGGGCGGTCGAAGCAACCTGTCATCCCGAGGAGCGAATGCGACAAGGGATCTT
>DASVGF010000062.1:0-3877 GCA_036379675.1 Gemmatimonadales bacterium
GCTCGTTATCCGTCACGTAGACCAGCTGCCGCCCACCGGAGAAGGGCACTAACCGGTAGCCCAGCGTGGTTCCGGGATGCCGGAGCCGAAACGCGCAGACATGAAAATCTTCCAGGTCAAACTCACCCTCGCCTATTTCCACCACCGTGAGCGCAGCGGCCAGCGCGTTCAGCGGAACGGGAAACACCATCGGGTCCATCTGGCGGCCCAGGATGTCCTTGAGGGGTACTCCCTCCTGAGCCGCGCCGTAGATATAGACCGACGTGTCGCGCGAGCTCAGCGGCTTGAAAAATGGCAGTCCCTGAATGTGATCCCAGTGGGTGTGGGAGAGCAGTATGTCGGCCGTGATCTCGCCATTGCGCTGCTTCATGAGATCGTGGCCGAGGGGCCGCAGCCCGCTGCCGGCATCCAGAATCACCAGCCGGCCGCCGGGGCCGGCAATGCTGATGCAGGCCGTATTGCCGCCATAGCGGGCGGTGCCCGGACCCGGAGTTGGAATGGATCCCCGTGTTCCCCAAAACGTGACCTGGTGGGTCATGAGGCGTGACTGGCGGCAGGAGAACCCATGCCGCAACCTCTTTCGGGGCTGGGGGCACCGGCAGCGTTTGAAATCACCCTGGCCGGGTGATGGCGATCACGCCCTTCGCGCCGCGAGCATGAGCGAGCGGCGATCCTTCAGCGTGATGTCCTTGCGGCTCACCTGGATGATGCCCCGCTCGACCAGATTGCGCATCGTCCGGGAAACCGTCTCCCGGCTGGAGCCGATCATCTGGGCAATGGTGTGGTGAGTGAGCTTCCGGGTAATCCGGTCCCCACCCTCGTCTTCGGCCATGCGAAGCAGCAGATGAGCCACCCGTCCGTTCACGTCGAGCAGCACGAGGCTGCCGATTTTCTCGTCGGCACGTCGGAGGCGGCGGGAAATCTCCTTGAGCAGGGAGATGGCGACTTCGGGTGAGTTGCGGAGGCGGGCGTGGAAATCTTCGCGGCGAAGCACCAGCAGGCTCGAGTCGTCCATCGCGATCACGTGGGCCGAGCGGGGCTCCTCGTCGATCACGGCCATCTCGCCGAAGAAGCTTCCCTCGCCGAGCACCGAGAGAATCACCTCGCGCCCATCTTCCGCAATCAATACCACCTTCACCTGTCCCGCGGCTACCAGGAACAGCGCATCCCCGGGATCGTCTTCGAACACGATGACGCTACCCTTGGGGTAGCTCCGTTCTCGAGTGAGCTCGGCGAACGCCGCCAGGTCGGCCTCTCCCAGCCCGAAGAAGAGTGGCACCTTACGCAGGACCTCCATGGGGGACAGTGCCACTCGCGCCTCTCGGTAGTGGAAGTGTTTGGGGGTAGCATACTTGCGCCCGGAAGTACTGTCAATCATCCGCGGCAAACGTGAACGGCAAACCGCAAACAGTCACCGGGCTGGGCTGCCGTTCACCGATCACCGGGCCACTGTTCACGCTTGCATGCGCCACCCCAAGCCGTCTAAATTGAAGGGCTTAGCGCCAACCCTGGAGCACCAATGAAGTCCGACCTGCACCCGACGTATCGCAAGCTCATGGTCCAGTGTGCCTGCGGCAACCAGTTTGAGACTCGCTCGACCGCCACGGCCATTCACGTGGAAGTCTGCGCGCAGTGCCATCCTTTCTTCACCGGCAAGCAGCGGCTGGTCGACACCGCCGGCCGGGTGGATCGGTTCCGCCGGAAGTACCAGACCGACTCGGCGGCTTCGACGCCCAAGGCGTAAGCTATGGAGGCCCGACTCCGCCAGGCCTTGCAGCAGGCGGAGGAGGTGGCCCGAGCCCTCGCCGATCCCGGCGTGGGTAAGGACCCGGAGAAGCTGAGATCACTGGGCCGGGAGCACACCCGGCTGGCCCCAGTGGTTCGCCTGGCCGACCGGCTCGCGCGACTCCAGGACGAGCTCGAACAGGCTCGAGGACTGGCTGAAGAGCCGGATCCCGAGCTCATAGCGCTGGTCAAAGCCGACCTGGCGCGCCTTCCCGCCGAGATTTCCGCGATCACCGAAGAGCTCCACGAGCTGCTGCTGCCGCGGGATCCCCACGACGACCGCGACGCCATCATGGAGATACGGGCCGGCACCGGCGGCGACGAGGCTGCGCTGTTCGCGGCGGATCTCTATCGGATGTACCAGCGCTACAGCGAGCGGCATGGGTTGTCGTGGGAGCCGATCTCTCTCAGTGAAGGGCTGCTCGGCGGGATCAAGGAGGCGATTGTGGCGGTGCGCGGCGCCGAAGCGTACGGCCTGCTGCGTCGCGAGTCCGGAGTTCACCGGGTTCAGCGGGTGCCCGCCACGGAAACCCAGGGCAGAATTCACACGTCGGCCGCGACGGTCGCCGTGCTCCCGGAGGCGGAGGAGGTTGATGTCAAGATCGAGCCACACGACCTCAAGATCGATGTATTTCGCTCTTCCGGCCCCGGCGGGCAGAGCGTCAACACCACCGACAGTGCCGTACGGATTACCCACTTGCCCACTGGCCTGGTGGTGAGCCAGCAGGATCAGAAATCGCAGCTCCAGAACAAGATCAAGGCGATGGAAGTGCTGCGCGCGCGGCTGCTGGATCGCATGCTCGCGGAACAGGAAGCCGCCCGGGCCCGGGACCGGCGCTCCATGGTCGGCACCGGAGATCGGTCGGCCAAGATCCGGACCTACAACTTCCCCCAGAGCCGCATCACCGATCACCGAATCAACCTGTCAGTGCACAACCTGACGGATGTGCTCAACGGAGACCTGGACGAAATGGTGGATGCGCTGAGGATGGCCAGCCGTCAGGAGCTGATCGATGCCTGAGCTGGCCTTGCTGCTCGGTGCCGCGATCGATGAGGCGGCCGGTCGCCTTCGGAGTGCGGGGATTCGCGAGGCCCGGCGGGAGGCCATGTGGATCTGGGCGGAGCTCTCGGGGCGCGGCCCCGAGGACGCCGTGCTCCAGCGACATCACCCGGTCGAAGCCTCCGTGGCGGGGGCTTTTCAGAACGCCGTAGTGCGCCGCTCGCGCGGGGAGCCACTGGCCCATGTGACCGGCTGGAGCGGCTTTCGGCGGATCTCGCTCCGAAGCGACCGGCGAGCGCTCATCCCCCGGCCCGAGACCGAGGGCCTGGTGGAGCTGCTCCTGGATCGGGTGCGGACGGGCCGGGTGGCCGACGTCGGAACCGGCAGCGGGTGCCTGGCGTTGAGCCTGGCCCTGGAGGGCTCATTCACGCTCGTCACGGGAGTGGACTGTTCCGCCGCGGCGCTCGAACTGGCGCGGGAAAACCGGGACCTGGTCGGGGCGGATATCAACCTGGTTCGGGGCGACCTGTGCGGCCCGTTAGGCCGGGGAATGCTGGACGCGCTCGTGTCCAATCCACCCTATCTTACAGCGGCAGAATATGCTGCCCTCGACCCGTCTGTGCGCGACTGGGAACCGGCAACGGCGCTGGTGAGCGGCGAGGATGGAATGGCCGCCACCCTGGGGCTGCTGGTGGAGGCGGGTGAGGCGCTGCGGCCCGGCGGGTGGCTCGGGGTCGAGGTGGACTGCACCCGCGCTGGGCTTGCCGCACGCCATGCCTCGACGTTGAACTGGACGGACGTGTCGGTGCATATGGACCTATTCGGACGCGAGCGCTACCTGCTCGCGCGGAGGAGCGAAACACGGTGATTTGGGACAAGGCGCAGGACCTGGGCCGCCTCATCGGCCAATCGGCGGAATACCAGGCGCTCCGGCGGGCCGAGACCTCGTTGCGGGAAGACAAGGAGACGGTGGCCAAGCTCGATCAGATCCAGACGCTCGCGCGCCAGGTGGATCAGGTGGTCTCGACCGGCCAGATGCCGGACCAGGCCACGGCCGAGGCGTACGAGGGCGCGGTGCGTGATCTGGAGATG
>DASVGF010000063.1:0-3795 GCA_036379675.1 Gemmatimonadales bacterium
ATCGACGAGCCGGTCGAAGAGCTGGCGAAGCTCGGCATCCTCGTCGATCGCGACCCGGATGGCTATCTCCTCCAGATCTTCAGCAAGCCGGTGCAGGACCGTCCGACACTGTTTTACGAGATCATCCAGAGGAAGGGTGCCAAGAGCTTCGGTAAGGGCAACTTCAAGGCCCTGTTCGAGGCGATTGAGCGGGAGCAGGCGGCGCGGGGAAACCTGTGATACAGCGTAGGCCGTAAGCGGTTAGCGGTAAGCGGGCCCGCGACGAAGGGTGTGTTGCCAACCGGCTCACTGCTCCCCGCTCCCCGCTTACGCTTTTGGAGGTTTACATGCCGATCTACCACACCATGGGCCAGATTCCCCGCAAACGGCATATCGCATTCCGAAAGCCGGACGGCGGGCTCTATGCCGAAGAGCTGATGGGCCACGAGGGCTTCACCGGGACCTCGTCCCTGCTCTATCACACCCACCCTCCCACCACGGTGAAATCAGCCAAGCGGCTTCGGGAGCAGAAGTACGAGCCCGATTCCGACAACGCTCTGCGCCACCGGCATTTCCGCACATCCAAGGTCAAGAAGGGCGGCAGCCCGACCCTCGATCGAGTGCCGCTCCTGTTCAACCAGGACGTGGCGATGCTCTACGTCGAGCCGGACGAGAACGACGCCCACTTCTACAAGAACGCCCAGGCCGACGAGCTGATATACGTGAGCAAGGGTTCCGGCACACTGGAGACGGTGTTCGGCGACCTGCCGTACCGGGAGGGGGACTACCTCGTCATCCATCGGGGTATCATGCACCGGTATCGGCTCGACCTGGGCGCCGAACAGAACAAGCTGCTGGTCATCGAGAGCCGGGGGCATGTGCGCTGGCCCAAGCGGTACCGCAACGAGTTCGGCCAGCTGATCGAGGGCGCACCGTACAGCGAGCGGGATATCCGGCGCCCGACCCAGCTTCGTACGCATGATGAAAAGGGCGACTTTCGCATCCTGGTCAAGCAGTACGAGGGGCTGAACGAGATCATCCTCGACCATCATCCGTTCGATGTGGTGGGCTGGGATGGATACTTCTACCCCTGGGCGTTCAACATCGGCGATTTCGAGCCGATCGTGGGACGAGTGCACCAGCCTCCGCCGGTGCATCAGACGTTTCAGGGCGACGGGTTTGTGGTCTGCAGCTTTTGCCCCCGGCCATACGACTTCCACCCGGAGGCGGTGCCGGCACCATATAATCACAGTAACGTGGACTCCGACGAGGTGCTGTACTATGCCTCGAGCGAGTTCATGAGCCGTAAGGGCATCGAGTTCGGCAGCATCACCCACCACCCGGATGGCATTCCGCACGGGCCGCACCCGGGGCGGGCGGAGGCAAGCATCGGGGCCAAGTACACCGAGGAGCTCGCCGTCATGATGGACACGTTCCGGCCGCTCAAGGTGGCCAAGCCGGCCCTGTCCATCGAGGATACTGAGTACCACAAGTCATGGCTCGACGCGCAGCACGCGCAGTTCAATCCGCCGACGTCGTAGAGGCTGGGCAGCTGGGCAGCGGGGCAGCGGGGCCGAAGCAAAGCGAGAACGCGCCACTCTGGACGCCGGACAGCGATCGGATCGAGCGCGCCAATCTCACCGCGTTCATCAAGCACGTCCAGACGACCCAACCGGCCGGAAACAAGGCCGTCGCTGACTTCGCCTCGCTCTACCGCTGGTCGGTGGAGCACCCGGAGGCGTTCTGGCCCGAGGTGTGGCGATTCGGGGGCGTGATCGCGGACGAGCGGCCGGGGAGGCCACCCTGGGACGACGTGGTTGTCGGACTGGACCGCATGGCGCCGCCCGACGCGGCGCGGGGGCCCCGCTGGTTTCCCGGCGCGCGGCTCAACTTTGCCGAGAACCTCCTGCGCCATTCGGACGATCGCCCTGCGATAGCCTTTTGGAATGAACGGGGCCCCCAGCGGGCCCTCACCTACGCGGAGCTGACGCGGGAAGCCGGCGCGGTGGCCGAGGCACTTCGGGCGGAAGGGATCCGCCCCGGAGACCGGGTGGCCGGTTTCCTGCCGAACCTGCCCGAAGCCGTGATCGCCATGCTCGGCGCCACCAGCCTCGGGGCGATCTGGTCATCCTGCTCGCCGGACTTCGGCGCCAACGGCGTGCTGGACCGGTTCGGCCAGATTCGCCCGCGACTGCTCTTCTGCGCCGACGGGTACCGCTACGCGGGCAAGGAGATCGACTCACTGGCCCGCGTGGCAGAGGTGGTTGACCGGATACCGGAAATCGAGCGGGTCGTAGTTGTCTCCTACCTGCGGGAGCAGCCGCAGATCGGCGCCATCAGGGACGCGGTGCACTGGGGAGAGTGGGCGGTCCCGCGGTCCTCCGGTCCCACATTCCAGCGCCTGCCGTTCGACCATCCGGTCTACATCCTCTACTCCTCGGGTACCACCGGGCTTCCCAAGTGCATGGTGCACGGCGCCGGCGGGACGCTGGTGCAGCACCTGAAGGAGCTGGTGCTGCACACCGATCTCCGCCGAGAGGATCGCATCTTCTACTTCACCACCTGTGGCTGGATGATGTGGAACTGGCTGATATCGAGCCTGGCGGTCGGTGCCACCGTGGTCCTGTACGATGGGGCTCCCCTGTCACCGGCGCGGGTGCTGTGGGATATGGCAGAGCAGGAACGGGTGACCGTCTTCGGCACCAGCGCCAAGTATCTGGCCATGGCGCAGAAAGAGGGACTCGAGCCGGGACGGACCCACGACCTCGGTGCCTTGCGCGCGATCCTGTCTACCGGCAGCCCCCTCGCCGGCCACAGCTACGACTATGTCTATGGACACATCAAGCGCGATGTCCATCTGGCAAGTATCAGCGGCGGCACCGACATCGTGTCCTGCTTCGCCCTGGGGAACCCCACCGCTCCCGTCTGGCGGGGTGAGCTGCAAACCCGGGGGCTGGGCATGGCCGTCGACGTGTTCGACCGGTCGGGACGGCCGCTTCGCAATGCCGAAGGTGAGCTGGTATGCACCCGGCCGTTCCCCAGCATGCCGGTCGAGTTCTGGGACGATCCCGAAGGCGCCAAGTACCGGGCGGCCTACTTCGAGCACTATCCCGGCGTGTGGCGCCACGGGGACTGGGCCCGGATCACCGAGCATGACGGGCTCGTCATCCTGGGGCGGAGCGACGCCACGCTCAACCCGGGTGGGGTTCGGATCGGGACGGCTGAGATCTATCGGCAGGTGGAGCAGCTGCCGGAAGTGGTCGAGAGTCTTGTGGTAGGGCAGGAATGGGATGGGGACGTTCGGATTGTCCTGTTCGTCCGTCTGCGGGAGGGTGCCCTCCTGGACGAGGCACTGGCCCACCGGATCCGAGACCGCATCCGGGAGTATGCCAGCCCCCATCACGTACCACGTAAGATACTGCAGGTCAAGGACATACCTCGAACCATCAGCGGGAAGATCACCGAGCTGGCTGTGCGGGACGTCATCCACGGGCGTCCGGTCGCCAACCAGGACGCCCTGGCCAATCCGGAGACGCTGGAGCTGTTCCGGGACCTGCGGGAGCTCCGAACCTGACCCATGGCTACAACTCTTTGTGACGCATGACCTATCGGGATTTCATTTGGCGAGGTACCTTATCGCGGCGCGGCTGGAACTCTTTAGCCGACTACCACTAGCATGTTGGCCCGCGGCATACGAACAATGGCGAACAGAGACCCTCGTGCGGGCGGGGTCCCTTCGCTCAGGAGCGCATCAATGAGACACCTTTTGATCCTGGCTGTCGCGGCCTCCATGGCTATGGGCTGCGCTGGCAGAAC
>DASVGF010000064.1:0-9556 GCA_036379675.1 Gemmatimonadales bacterium
GCATTCCCTTCGGCGTGTTCCACCTGCCCAAGGACCAGTACGGCGAGATCTACACCGGCAGTCTGGGCAACATCTATCCGAAGTACGTCGTCGAGTATCTCGAAACTGCCCGGCGCAACGGAACCAAGGTCATGCTGTCGCTGCCGAGCGGGGAATCGAACTTCAAGAACTCGAACAAGTCGTTCAGCATGTCGAAATGGAAGGACCAGGTTAATCGGTTCCGCGGCGTCGACTTCTCCTCCTACATCGAGGACGGCACGGTCATCGGCCACTACATCCTCGACGAGCCCCACGATCCGGAAAACTGGGGCGGACGACTCATCTCTCCGGCCACGATCGACGAGATGGCCAGGTACAGCAAGCAGCTGTGGCCGACCATGCCGACCATTGTCCGCAGCTGGCCCAAGTACCTGAAGGGCTACGACTACAAGTACCTGGACGCTGCCTGGGCCCAGTATTCGGAGCGCCACGGCACGGTCAAGGAGTTCATCGAGGAGAATGTCCGCCTGGCCCGGGAATCAGGCCTGGCGCTGGTTGTGGGCATGAATCAGCTGGCGGGCGGAAGCTCGAAGGGTCTCCGGGGATACTACTCGGGCCGCTATTCGATGAGCGCGAGCGAGCTGGAGTCATGGGGTAGCGTGCTGTTGGACAACTCTTACCCCTGCGCCTTCCTCAGCTGGCAGTACAACGCCAAGTACATGGGCCGGTCCGACATCAAGGCCGCCATGACTCGCCTGGCCGGCAAGGCCCGCAGCCACGCAACCAAGTCCTGTCGTGGCGCCCGCGCGGGTGAGCCGGAGGACTCGGAGGATTCGGAAGAGCCGGAGGATTCGGAACCTCCCGCCGACATTCCGGAGCCGCCCGCGAATCAGCCGGAGCCCCCGGTGGTTCAGCCCGAGCCGTCGTCCTCCATCAGGCTCTCCGTCGCTGGGGAGTCGGACCGGAAGCGGCATTTCATGAAGCTGACCTGGTCCGGCGCGGCAGGCAGCAAGGTGGATGTGTACCGCAACGGTGTCCTGAGAAAGACCACCGAGAATGATGGCAAGTACACCAACGTGCGCAGCCACGTCGGTGCGGCTACCTATGCCTACAAGGTGTGCGAACGGGGCAGCTCCCGCTGCTCGGATGAGGTCCAGCTGACTGTCAGGTAGGGCTGTCGAGGTGGCAGAACACCCAGGGCCCCGCGCGAGAGCGCGGGGCTTCTTCTATTTAAAGGTCACCGTCGCATTATTGGAGCAGATGGTACTGGCCGACTGGCAGAGTCGGTAAGTGTAGGTGGCGGCTCCGACGAAACTGCGGGTGTTGGTATAGTGTCCGTCATTCTCCGTGGTCTTGATCTTGGTCCCGTTCCGGTACACGTCTACCATGGCGCCGCTCGCGCCAGTCCAGTTCAGCGTCATATACTGAGTCGTCGCATCAGCCCGCCCGGTTACGCGGAGGACGATCGACGGCGGAGCACTCACGGCAATCTGCTTGGATACGGCGCTGGTGGCGCCATCGTCGTCGGTAACCGTGAGGGTCGCCGTATAGGTGCCCGCGGTGGCATAGGTGTGGCCGGGACTGCGGTCAGTGGTGGTTCCCCCATCCCCGAAGGTCCAGCTCCAGCTTGCGACCGTGCCGTCGGCATCGGTGCTCTGATCGGTGAAGGCGCAGGTCAATCCGCTGCAGCTGAAGCCGAACCCCGCGCTCGGCGGGGCATTCGGGGGCGCGGTGACGGTCACCGTCCGCGTCAGGGTTCCCGTCTCCCCATGGTCATCGGCGACGATCAGGGTCACCTCGTAGCTTCCGGTCGCGGCATAGGTGTGCGTAGGACTCTGGACGGTGGCGCTTTCCTCGTCTCCGAAGGTCCAGCTCCAGGACAGGATCGTTCCGTCATCCGTGCTCTGGTCGGTGAAGGTGCAGGTCAGTCCGGTGCAGCTGAGGCCGAAGGAAGCGCTCGGAGGGGTATTGGGCGGCGGAGGGGTAACGGTGACCGACTTCGTCAGGGTCCCTGTCTCTCCGGCCTGGTCGGTGACGGTCAGGGTGACATCATAGGTTCCCTCCGCCGTGTAGGTGTGCCCGGGATTCTGGGTAGCCGCCCGCTCGCCGTCCCCGAAGGTCCAGGTCCACTGCGCCAGGGTCCCCTGGTCATCGGTGCTCTGGTCCGTAAACGAGCAGGCAAAGCCGGTGCACGCCGCATTGAAGGCGGCAGACGGCGGCTGGTTGGCCGTCGGCGCGACGGTGATAGCCTGGTTATAGAATGCCGTGGCCCCATCATCATCAGTCACGGTCAGGATGACTTCGTAGGGCCCCGCGGTGGCATACGTGTGACTGGGATTGGGTGAGGTCGAGGTGCCCCCGTCCCCAAAGTTCCAGCTCCAGGCGGTCACCCTCCCGTCGGAGTCTGTGCTCCGGTCGGTGAAGCTGCAGCTGAGCCCCGTGCACGAGCTTTCGAAGGCGGCGGCCGGCGATACGTTCGGCGGCGGCTGCCCGAAGCTGGCCGACGCTTCGTTGGAGCAGGTCGAG
Organism: Gemmatimonadales bacterium; assembly: GCA_036379675.1. Taxonomy (GTDB): domain Bacteria; phylum Gemmatimonadota; class Gemmatimonadetes; order Gemmatimonadales; family GWC2-71-9; genus CAVVWJ01. The sequence goes on from DASVGF010000064.1 coordinate 2,506, forward strand.
GTTCCGGCCTCGCACAGCCGGTAGACATAAGTGATCGTACCCTGGAAAACGCGACTGTTGGTGTAACGCCCATCGTTTTCAGTGGTCTTGATCAGCGCCCCGTTGCGATAGACGTCCACCGAGGCTCCATTCGCTCCTGACCAGGTGAGGGTCATGTACTGCGTGGTTGCGTCTTCCCGCCCGGTTACCGCGAGCTGGATGGTGGACGACGAGGGCGGCGGGGGGAGCGCCTGGCCTCGCACGCAGGGCGCCTCCCCTGCATCCATGGCGGTGCCGTCAATCCGGCGGAACTCGTAGGAATACTTGTCGGCGAACAGCTTGAGCACGAGCACGCCGTGGGTCCGCAGGATCAGCTTCTCGCTATTCACCTTGGGAACGATGTCCACCGTGCCCACCCCGGCGCCCCCGGTGCCGACCACGAACGAGCGGACCCCACTCGCGGTGGCCCCGCTGGTCGAGTTCTGGGGGGCAAACCGCTCGTAGTAGTGATGCGAGGCCTGGAGGGCGATTTCCACCCTTCCCGCAAGGAGTGCGTCCCACCAGGGCTTGAGGATGGAAGGAGGGCTGGTGTTGTTCGACGAGTAGAAGGGCCGATGCCAGAAGGCGAGGCTGCACTCCCGCGGGTTGGCCGCCAACTCCGCCTGGAGCCAGGTGGTCTGCGATGGAATATCGAGCTCGCTGTTGAGGACAATGATACGCCACGTCCCATAGTCGAAGGCGTAATTGCCCCGGGCGCGATGGCCGGCGCGGCCGGAGTCCACCCCAGCTCCGTTGAAGTAATCGAAGTACACCCCAGCGCCGGGTTGGTGGTAGTCGTGGTTGCCGGGGGTGGGGTAGGTGCGGTCTCTAAACTGGCCCCAGGAAGCGTGGTAGCAGTTGTATTCCGCAACAGTTCCGTCCGGGTAGGCGAGATCTCCGAGCGCCAAGGCAATCGCAGTGGGCTCCTGCTGGATCAATGCAGCGGTTGCCTCGTCCTTGTAGAACGAGCTGCATCCGGCGATGTCACCGGCCGCGACGACGATCAGGGGGTCCGCGGCCGCGGTGACGTTGAACCCCGGCTCCTCGACGGGTACCTGGTTGTTATCGGACAGTAGGGTGCAGGCAGGAGTGGCCGATAAACCAAGGGCCACGGAGCGTACCAAGACATATGGAGAGCGAAGCCGGCGCGACGCAGCCACGAGGAAGGAGCGCATTTTGGGAGCCTCGCCCCGCAGGGCGGAAACCAGCCGCTGTCTGGAGACTACTGACGCTTCACTGCAAGCTGAATAAGGCGACCCGCCATCAAGCCGATTACAAGCCGGCCAATCGCAGATGCATGGTCAGCGATGGATTCCGTAAAGAATTCGGAGGTTTCCGGCTGCGCACTGTGACCTGAATTGTTCTTGGGTAATGTGACACCAATTCAGGCTGGCCGTGAGGGCCCGGATGCGACAAAGAGGGCCGGACTTGCGACAAGGCCCGCCGGCCCGAACGTGACCCTGTTCTTGACAAAACCCGGTTTGGCTACAATCCTCAGGGTTGCGCGAAGCGCTCTCGACAAAGAGATGACGCCACCCCGGCGCTCATTCCTTCGCGCTTTTGGAACACCACTCCACGCATCAGCGGGACCTCGCATCATCATCGGTTGAGGCACCAGCCTCGGCCCGCGTCAGGATTACGACGAGCCGCCGTTTCCGGCCCTGCCGGCGTCGACCCCTCGCCTGCCGCGACAAATGTGGTCACCTCCCATCCAGCACCGGAGAGGAACGCCTGCGTATGATGCACACCTTTGAGCTGGTCCGCCGTTCAACGCGATTGCGAACGCTGCTCCTCGCAGCCTTCGGCTTGAGCCTCGGCGCGTGTGGCGATCCCGATCGCATCACGGATGCCACCACCGACGAGGCCGAGCCCACCGCGTCGGTCGAGGTGGCCGGCGCGGACGAGAGCGGCGAGCTGGGTACCTTGGCAATCACGGAAGAAGACGGCGGCATCGGAGAAGAAGAGGGCGATGCTTCCCTCCCGTCGCTGAGCCTCAACGTGAGTGTCGGCGCAGTTTCCCAGTCTAACGCCTTCCGCGGCGGCATCCCGTTCGGCGCGTTTCACCTGCCCAAGAGCCTGTACGGTACCACCTATACCGGCAGCCTCGGCAATATCTCCCCCAATCAGCTGATTGATTACCTGGAGACGGCGCGTCGGAGAGGGGCCAAGGTCATGGTGACCTTCTCGGGCAACGAGAAGCACTTCATCAGCCGACGCCTGTTCAGCATGGCGCTCTGGAAGCAGCGGGTGAACCGCTATCGCCATCTGAATCTCGCCTCCTACATCAAGGACGGAACGCTGATCGGCCACTACCTGGTGGACGAGCCGCATGATCCTGCCAACTGGGGTGGCCGCACCATCCCGCTGGCCGCCATCGACGAGATGGCCCGGTACAGCAAGCAGCTCTGGCCTGGCTTGCCGACGGTCGCGCGCGCGTGGCCGAAGTTCCTCAAGGGCCACAACTGGCGGTACCTCGACGCCGCCTGGGCCCAGTATTCCGACCGGTTCGGGTCAGTGTCTGCGTTCATGCAGCAGAACGTGCGCGATGCCAAGGCCGCCGGCCTGGCCCTGGTGGTGGGCATGAACCAGCTGGCCGGCGGAAGCAAATCAGGTCTTCGCGGCTTCTATTCCGGCCGCTTCGCCATGAGCGCCAACCAGCTCCGCTCCTGGGGAGCGGCCATGCTGGGTGATTCCTACCCCTGCGCGTTCCTCAGCTGGGCGTATAACGCGAAATACATGGGGCGTTCCGACATTCGGTCGGCCATGGCGCATCTGGCGGACAAGGCCCGCTCGCGGCCGGCGAAATCGTGCAAGGGCGGGAAGGCAGCCACCACCGCGGGTGGTGGGCCCGGGCCCCAGGGCCCGTCGAGTCCGGGCGGCTCCGGTGGCGGCTCCTCGTCGATCCGGCTAAAGGTAGAAGGTCGAACCGCCGGCGGCCGGCAGCATATGAAGCTGACGTGGTCCGGGGTCAAGGGATCGACGGTGGACGTCTATCGCGACGGCAGCCACCTGACCATTACCCAGAATGACGGTCACTACGTGAACGCCCGCCGGTCGATCAGAGGCGTGACGTACGCGTACAAGGTTTGTCAGAAGGGCAGCACGGTGTGCTCCAAGACGGTGAAGGTGTCGTTCCGGTAATAGCGCTTTTTCACGAAGGGAGGAGCCCCGGCGGGTGCCGGGGCTTCTTTGTTGCCTGACCAGCATTTTGACACTTTGTGAAACTGGGTATTGACAAACGTGACCCATGTCACGATTCTGTACCCGGCGCGAGCACCTCGGACAACGAGATGACGCCATTCGGGTGGTCATTCCATCGCGTCCTGGACTTCTATCCAAGTAGTCTCAGTTAACACCCCTCGACCACAACATCCGGGGTATCAGGCCTTCGGCCCTCCCCTCTCGTCAGGAACTCAACGACGAGCCGCCGTCTTCCGGCCTTGCCGGCGTCGGCCCCTCGCCTGACGTGACCACTGTGACCTCCACGCGATGGAGAGAGGATACTCTTGCGTATGACGCACACCTTCAAGCTGGCTCGCCGGACCGCTCGGTTCCGAGCCCCCCTGTTTGCAGCTCTTTTGGCTTTCACCTTCGGCGCGTGTGATAACGCCGACCGTTTGACCAACACCAGCACCGATGGAGTCACCGACCCCGTCGCCGCAGCCGATCCCGTGGCCCCGCTCGATTCCGCCACCGCGGAGACGATCCTGGAAGACTCCCTGGCCCTGGAAGACTCCCTGGCCCTGGCCAGCGATCCCACCGGCGGCCAGCCGATCTCCGACGAAGATGACGGCATCGTGGATGAGGAAGAGGTGGGTGGCGAGATCGGCGTCGAAGTTGTCGAGGGACCGGATCCGGCGTCGGCCGGCACGGCCGAAGGGCTCTCCCTGGCCAGCGCGTTCCGGGGCGGCATCCCGTTCGGAGCGTTCCACCTGCCCCGGGCCCTCTACGGCAAGGGCTACAACGGCTCGCTCGGCAATATCTCCCCCAGCTATCTCCGTTCCTATCTGGAAACGGCGCGGAAGTCGGGGACCAAGGTCATGGTCACCTTCTCCGGCAACGAGCGTCACTTCAAGAACAGCAACCGCTCGTTCAGCCTGGCCAAGTGGAAGCAGCGGGTGAACCGGTACCGTGGCATCAACCTGACGTCGTACATCAAGGACGGCACCCTCATCGGCCACTACCTGATCGATGAGCCGCACGATCCGGCCAACTGGGGTGGTCGCACCGTTTCGCGTGCGGCCCTGGACGAGATGGCCAGGTACAGCAAGCAGGTGTGGCCCGGTCTGCCCACCATCGTTCGGGCGTGGCCCAAGTTCCTCAAGGGGTACAACTACCGGTACCTCGACGCTGCCTGGGCTCAGTACTCCGCCCGGTTCGGCTCGGTCTCGGCTTTCATGACGCAGAACGTGCGGGATGCGAAGGCGAGCGGACTGGCCCTGGTCATCGGGATGAATCAACTGGCGGGAGGCAACAGCAGCGGGCTTCGGGGGTATTACTCGGGCCGCTACGCGATGAGTGCAAGCCAGCTGCGGACCTGGGGCGCGGCGATGCTGTCCAACTCCTATCCCTGCGCGTTTATCAGCTGGGCCTATAATGCGAGGTACATGGGTCGGTCGGACATCAAGTCGGCCAAGTCGTTCCTGGCCGGTAAGGCTCGGGGCAAGGCCACCAAGTCCTGCCGCGGTTCCTGAGCAGGCAGCACCTCAACGCCAGTCGCATATGGAAAAGGCCTCCCGTGCTCGCACGGGGGGTCTTTTCGATTCATACTTGCTTCCGGCCCGGACGAGCGCTTAAAATCCCGCTCCCAGGTCACCGGGCGATTAGCTCAGCTGGTTAGAGCGCGCGCCTCACATGCGCGAGGTCGGGGGTTCGAGCCCCTCATCGCCCATCAAACCTAGCCCCGCCGCGAGATTTCCGGGCGGGGCTTCTGGTAACATGCCTGGGGGCGGCACTCGCTCGAAGTCAGTGCTCGACTTCCGGGGTACTCCAGAATCTCGCGGGATCTCGAAGCAGCAGCGTGCACGGTTCATACCGGTGACAACACTAGGCGCGAGATTTTGGTCGAGTACCTCAAGACACTGTAGCCAGCCACGCATGTCCTCATCGACCAGGCTTGCGGTCGTGACTCATTCATGGGTCACGAAGGGCTCGCTATCTACCGCGGGCAACCCGGGGGCGGTGGCCCGTAGCAGGAACTCACCCACGACATTGATTTGCAGGTCGGGGTAGGTCGCGACGCCGGATTGGGTCTCGGCGGTCTCATGCCCCTTGCTCCTGCCGGTCCGGATCTCGATCAGGTCCAATCGGATGGTTATCTCCCGGTCGATAACCCGGTTGCCGGAGGCATCGAGCACCTCGACAACCACAGGCGGGGAGATGATTCCGTGCTTGTGAGCCACGTCCGTCGGCTGCACCACGAACCGCATGTGGCTGGGAGTAGATCCACCTCCGCCTCCACCGCCACCCCCTGCCGCGGTGGCCGTGAAGCCCACCACCCCAACCCCCGACACCACGGCATTCAAGGTATTCACCCCAGGATTGGGCCCCAGGGTCCAGCGGGTTTCTGCTTCGCCGTTCCCGTCAGTGATGGTCGTTGTCGAGGCCACGCTGCCACCGCCGACCCCTACCACCCAGGTAACCGGCTGCCCCGCCACCCCGTTGCCCTGCCGGTCCACCAGGCGCACCACCAAGGGATCCTCCAGTTCCTCGCCCGGCTCCCCCGACTGGGCGTTTCCCCGCACCCGCACCAGCCCGTTGGCGGAGCCCGGCTGAGCGGTGGCGGTGAAGGCGACCGGTGACCCGTCCAGCTCGTCACTCGAGGCGGTGGCGGTTTGGGTGCCGATAGATGAGCCCAGTACCCATGTGGTTTCAGCCAGCCCATCCGCGCCGGTCCGCGAGGATCGTGGGCTGACCGCCCCCCCAGTGGCGCTCCATCGGACCGACACCCCCTCCACCGGGTTGCCGAACTCGTCGGTTACCAGAACCACGAGAGGCGCCGCCAGAGCGGTTCCGACTGCCCCCGTCTGGTCATCGCCGCCGACTGCGGTGATGCGCCGGGCCGAGGCGGAGCCGGCTGAGGCCTCGAAGGCGGTCTGAACATCGGTTGAGCCGGCCACGCGGGCGATCACGATCTGCGTCCCGCGGGTGGATCCCAAGACCCAGCGGGCGCCTGCGATCCCGTTGGCGTCCGTGGTAGCGGCGGAGGGAGTAACCTCGGATCCGGCAGCAGTGGGGGAGAATTCCACGATCTGGCCGGGCAGGGGGGTGCCGGTGCCGTCGGTCACCTTCACGACAATCGAGTCGGGTAGCATGGTGCCCGCCGCTCCCGACTGTCCGTTGCCCTTGACGATCTCGATGTCGGCTGCCGCGGAGGCATTGGAGCCGGGTCCGGGCAGGATCAGATCGCTCCCACCGCAGGCCGCCGCAGCGGTCAGGAAGACACCAGTGAAGAGACGTCCAACTGCTATGCCCACAGGCCGATTGATCACAGCCGAGCCCTTCGTGTGAGGTCGGATGGGGGAGCAAGGTACCCGGGACCAACCCAAGCAGATATGGCCTGGATCACATACCCCCGGGCCGCCCGTATCCGTCCACCTCCCCTTGACGGGACCCCATTTTGGGAAAACGTTCCAGCGGTTTTCCACAAACGGGGTTTTACCGTTGACGTTCGAAACGTTTAGGTCCTTTGGAGTTCTGACCGCCGACGACCCAGTCGCCGGCGATCTGCTGACCTATGCCGCCGATCGGGGACATCGGGAGTTTCCCTGTCTTTCCCGGGAGCAAAACCCGGGGAGTTGCGTGCCCTGCGTCGACTTCTCGCCTTGGCTCCGGGAGCGGGTGCGCCGCCAGGACGTGGACGGCCTGGGCGAGTACCTCTGGCGCGTGCGGCGAGCCAATCCGGGGCTGGGCGGAACCGGCGAGCAGGTCCGGCAGCAGTACGAGGAGGTGGCCAAGGCCGTGATGGCAGCGCCGATCGCCCACTTTCTCCGCGACGGCAGCGACGAAGCCTATCTGGACCTGCGGGTCACCC
>DASVGF010000065.1:0-29327 GCA_036379675.1 Gemmatimonadales bacterium
CTCAGGACCGACTCACTGACGGCGTACTGGCCCTTCTCAAAAAAGGCCATCCCCAAGGCCTCGGATGTGCGAAGCTGGCCCTCCGGCGAGCGGAGCGCCTTCTGGAACTCGCCGATGGCCTCGTCCAGCAAACCCATTTCCTTGAAAGCAACCCCCAGGTCGTAGTGGGCCTGGTAGTCTTCCGAGTCGAGGTTCTGTTCGATGCCCCGCTTGAACTGCTCCAGGATCTCGTGGAACTCGCGCTGCTCATCGCTATGGCTCGGCTCCCGCCGGTTGACCCGCATGCGGGTGTCGCGCTGCTTTTCGTCATCCAGGATCATGGAACCCAGGTCGACGAAATCGCCGGTGGCAGCCGGCGCACGTTGCGGCGGTGAGCCGGTCGGCCTGGACGCCGGAGGACGGGCGGGTGCCGGCTCGGTGGGCTTCCGGGCCGGCTGTGGCGGCGCGGCCGGAGGCTGCTCCGGCGCGGCCTTGGGGGCCGGGGGAGCAGCGGCAGACGGCTTGGTGGCCTTGGGCGGGGGCGGCTGAGTCTTGGCTGCCGGCGGCGGCGGAGCGGGCGGCTCGGGTGCGCCTGCGCCCAACCGTTTGAGAGCGGCGGCCGCCCGCGCGTTGTGAGGATCGTGCTCGATGACCCTGCCGTAGACCGCGATGGCCTTGTCGAGGGCATCGGACTTGGCCAGCGCGTCACCCAGACCCAGATAGGCCTCCAGCAGGGGGCCTCGATCCCCGGCCCGATAGGCCAGCTCCACCCGTTTCTGATGATAGGCTACGCTGTCAGGGGACAGCTGCACGAGCCGGTTGGACATCTCGGCCGCGCGGCTCCAGTCCTCCCGATCCTCGTACCCGGCTAGCGCCAGTTCCAGCTCCTCAGCCACCCGGCCGAGCTCCCCGGCCGCGGTCAGCCCGTCCGCCATCTGGCGGTGGACATCCGGGTTCTCGGGATCGTCGAGGACGCGGTCTTCCAGCTCAGCCAGCGAGAGCTTCCGCGCCTCCGCATCGTCCAGCTCCGGGATGGCGGGGATGCCGTGCGGGAGGGAGGTCCTCTCCAGGTTGAGGCCCCCCTCCTCCAGGTCAGGCACGAGGTTCTCCGCCTGCTCGCCCGAGAGCTGAAGATCCGGCTCCGGTTCACTGTCGGGCAGCGACACCATGTAGTCGCCCGGCAGATCGAAGGGAGACGGTTGCTCCGAGGCAAAGCCGGTCAGCGAGGTCCCTTCCATCCCCTCGAGTGGCATGCTGTCGAAGGTGAGATCAGGCGGCTCCTGCCGCTGAATTTCCAGGGGCGCGTCGAGGTCGACGGTGCCGCCGTACAGTGAGTCGCCCAGGCGCTCGATACCCAGGAGCGGATCACCCTGCTGGATGTTCTCGGCCGGCGCCAGTGGGTCGATGATCAGATCATCCACGGCCTCGGGTGCGGGCTCCTCGACGAGGCTGATGGGTTCGGCTGCGGGCTCCGGCCCCCGCGGAGGCGGCTTTTGAACCGGTGGCATCGGCTCCCGTCCCCGGCCCGGCGGCGCCGGAGGAGGCGGCGAAACGTCTACGCCGGTATCGAGGAAGATCAGGTCGCCCCCCCGCCGAGGCGGGGTGGGGGCCGGTGGAGCCGGAGCGGGATGGGGATGCTCCGTTTCGCCTGCGTGCAGCCGGTCGCGAGTCTTCCGGGCAGCAGCCTTGTCGCCAATGGCCTCCAGGTCCACCGCCATCTTCTCCAACTGCTCGCGCGCTTCCTCCTCGCGGGATGATGCCCGGAGCAACTCGACCAGCATGCTGCGGATCTCCTGGCTGCCGGAAAACTGGTCCGCGAACAGCTTGACCGCCTGAAACGCCTGGTCGAGCTGTCCCAGCGCGTTCATCCGCTCGAGGAACTCGATGAGGTTTCGCTTGGCCTCGATGACCACGTTCTTCCGGGCATGAAGCTGGGCCAGCTTCAGGTAGGTCTGGGTTCGGCCCGGATTCACCCGCAGGATCTTGCCGCACAACGCGATGGCGTTGTTGAAAAATCCCTGGTCCGCGTACAGGTCGACTGCCCGTTCGTAGGAGCGGACGGCCTCGGCGGTGTCGTTGATCTTGAGGTACAGGTCGCCGACCCGGTTATAGAGCGACAGGTCCGGGGTGGTTTCGGCGCCCGATTCGGCTTGCTGAATGGCCTTGAGGTAGACTTCGATGGCTTTCCGCCAATCCTCCTTCTGTTCCAGCTTGCGCGCCGTGTCTTTCAGCTTTTCCAGATTCATGCGGCTCGGGCTGAGAAGGGGTAACTGGGGATAAGAGGCGGAGCGAGCGAAAGATACCGGGCAGCGAAAGGCCGGGCAAGCAACGCGATTTCAACCCCTGGAGGCTTCTCCTGACCCTCTCGGGAGGGGGTCCAGGTCGCCGGCGGCCACCGCCCGAGCCACCCGCTCCAAATCCGGCCCGGGCGGCCGGTCAGCGGTCAGGGGCAGGACCGGCGGGGCCAGGCCCCTCAGCCGGCGGTAAAGCGCGGCTACACCGCGTCCGGGGGCCAAGGGCCTGAGGAACTCCAAGCCCTGGGCCGCACAGAAGAGCTCCGCTGCAACTACCCGCTGGGCGTTGGTCAGGATCCGGGCCGCCTTGAACCCGGCCGCCATTCCCATGGGGACGAAATCCTCCTGGTTGGCATCGGTGGGAATCGAGCCGATGCTGGCCGGCATCGCGAGCGCCCTGGATTCCGCCACGAGGGACGCGGCGGTAATCTGCACCATCATGAGTCCCGAGCTGAGGCCCGGGTCCTGGGTCAGAAACGCGGGGAGGCCCTGCGACAGGTCGGGGTTGACCAGACGCTCCACCCGGCGCTCGGCGATGGCCTGCAGCGTTGTCAGCGTCATCGCGAGCACGTCCAGCGCCTGGGCCACCGGCTGGCCATGGAAATTCCCACCCGAGATGACCTCGCCGTCGTCGAAGACGAGCGGATTATCGGTCGAGGCATTGAGCTCGACCCGCACCGTCTCTTCGGCAAACCGGATGGCGTCGGCCACCGCGCCGAGCACCTGAGGCGCACAGCGCAGGCTGTAGGCATCCTGTACCCGGGGATCGTTCTCACGGTGCGACTCCCGGATCTCACTTTCCTCGAGCAACGCGCGCATCAGCGCCGCCGCCTCGATCTGACCCCGGTGTGGGCGGGCGTCGTGGATCCGGGCATCCAGCGGTGACGGGGTGCCTCGCAGCGCCTCCAGACTCATGGCGGCCGCCCCGATCGCCGTCCGCCACAGCACGCCGGCGTCGTGGACCAGCAGCGCCAGCAACGCCGTTTGTGCCTGCGTCCCGTTGATGAACGCCAGCCCCTCTTTGGGCGCAAAGCGGTAGGGGCGCAGACCTGCGCCACTCAGGGCCGCGGGGGCGGGAGCCGGCGCTCCATCCGGGGCCAACACCTGCCCCTCTCCCATGAGTGCCAGGCCGATATGACTGAGCGGGGCCAGATCGCCGCTCGCGCCGACACTGCCCTGCTCCGGCACGAGCGGGAGCACGCCGGCGTTCAGCATGGCGACCAGCGCCTCGACCAGCTCGGGACGCACCCCGCTGGTGGGCCGGAGGAGCACATTGGCCCGGAGCAGCATGACCGCTCGTACAACGGCCGCGGGCAGCGGGGGGCCCACACCCGCCGCATGGCTGCGAATGAGATTGGTCTGGAGCTGATCCAGCTTGTCCGGAGCGATGCGGACGTTGGCCAGCTTTCCGAAGCCGGTATTTATCCCGTAGATCGTCTGCCCCGACTCGATCGCCCGTTCCACCAGACGGCGACTGTCGGACAGCGCGCGGCGAGCTTGGGGGTGGAGCGTGACGCGAAAGGCGGGATTGCGGGCGACGCGGACGACGTCGTCGACGGTGAGCGATTGGCCGTCCAGCACACAAGTGGATTCGGGCACCGCCCGAAGTTGACCGGGTACCGGCTTCGATACAACCCCTGCAGCCGGAACCTTCTCGGGTTCAGCGGGAAACGGGCTTCGGCGCCACCAGCAACTCGGGGTTGCCCGGGTCGGTCTGATACGCCCAGTCGAGAATGAGGAAGGTCTGGCCCACGTGCGTCACCCGCACCGCGCCGTAGCGCAGGAAGCCATCTCCCCCGTCCATCTCAAAGACGTATCCGAAACCGGGTGAAGCCTCGATCAGCGTCGTGGCGTAGGTTCCACTCGCGGCTACGTCGATGCTCGTGAGGTCTTCCACCGGCACGTCGCTGTAGAACTCGACCCCGGTGCCGGCCCGAACCGGATCGAAGAAGAGGGCGCCGGCGACATCCCGCTCCACCGAAAAGTCGATGTCGGTGGCGGAGCCGGCCCGGACCAGGCCGACCTCCGCCGGCTGGGCGACGCCATCGCCGTTCAGGTCATCCCAGAAACGGAAGCCGCTTTCCGCATCTTGAACCTGGCGCGCGAACAGGACCACGTTCCGGCTGTCCGGGCGTGGGGTGTCGTGCTGCACCAGGGACCGGGCGCTCTCAGCGCCATCGACGGAAACGGCGCTCACTGCGAAGCAACGCGAAACCCCGTTGGCCAGGGCGCCGACAACGAACTCCGGGGCGACGGTGGTGCCCTCGACCCCCCAGGAGGAGCCGCAGAGGTCCGCATCGAGATCGTAGGAGGTGCTGTAAATCCGGTAGTTGGAGAAGTTGGCGGGGTCGGACGTGAAGGAGTTGTCGGTCCAGAACAGCGCAATGGCCCCATCGAGGGTCGTGCTTGTCAGGGAGGCGGGGACATCGGGGGGAATGCCTGGGTCCGTCCTGTCGGAGGAACACGCCACCAGCAGCACGAGCAGCACCGATGTCAGCCAGCCCCGCATAAAGCTCTCCAATGAGGGATGAGAATCCTTCTGCACGGAGTGTGCCAGCCAGAGCTACTGCTCGAATGTCGTCTGATTGTAGTCGAACTTCAGGTCAGGCAGATCGGTCAGATAGATCGAAAAGTAGAAGGCGAAATTTCCGTTTGCATTCCGCACGAAGTTGAACCCCGCCCGCCATTCGTGAAGCTGGCGTTCCAGCCGCACCACCTGCGATTCGAACTGGCTGTCGGTGATGTTGAACTGGGACGACCAGGACAAGGACCAGAACGGGGTGGGAGAGAAGCTGGTGCTGAATCCGAGGTTCTGCTGCGTGGGCCTGGACTCTATCCCGGGAATGGGACGGACGCGCGAAAGCGAGTAGTTGAAGTTGGCGGAAAAGCTGCGCCCTCCGGACATCGGGATCTGGTTCGAGTTGTAGAAGGACGTCTTCCGCCGGCCGGTGTCGCCCGCGTACCCCGGTATCTTGTCGTCGCCGGGTTTGGCCGGCCCGCCCAACCCGAAGATCGAGCCGATGGCCCGGAGCGTATTCCCCGAGATGCCGAAGCTGGCGCTGACGCTGGTGAGGAAGGGGGCGAAGTCGGCCGTGTCGACACCGACGTCTCCGCGCCAGAGATCGTGCGTGAGACTCAGAGTGAACTGGGGCAGCAGATCGCTGAGGAACGAGTTGGTGATCGCATCGTCCACCCAGCCGGTCCGGCCCGGCTTCTTTGCCTGCTCGAAGTCGTACCTGATGGCGCTGGTGTTGATGCTGAGGACCCGGCTCTTGCGCGGTTCGACGCTGAGGGTGTCGCCGCGACGCGTCTTGGCCTTGGCCTCGAAGGTCTGGGAAAGCCCCAGGGAAACGGTCTGGGTGGGGTCGCTGCGAAGCTGTACCGGCTGTCCGGGGCGGGAGACCGCGGCGGCGTAAGCCGCGTCCACGCTCGCCGCCGGCGAGTAGTTCCAGCTGATGGAGGGCGAGACGCTGTGCCGCACCCGGCTGGCCAGTCCAAAGCCCGGGAAGAAGGCAAAGAAGGTCGGCGCCAGCGACACGGCAAAGCGGAAGCGCTTCCCCTGCCGCACCCAGTCGCCGCCGGTGTTTCGGTTCCGCAGGGCGAAGGGGCCGGCGCTGGTGGAGTTCGCGATGCCGAGCACCGGCTGCAGCTTCCAGGAGCCGCGAAAGAGAATGGGAAGATTGATCCCGGTGTCCCAGTCGATGCCGGTCGAGAAGTCGCCGAAGAACGTCCGGCTCACGCTGACTGAGTCGGTGGGGTCGGGCGTGCTGGGATCGTCGACCCTGACGGTCTCCGTCTCCCGCCCGGTGGTGCGCTCGTCGGTCACCCGGATCGCGTTCTGCCAGTTGAACCCGCCGAATCGGATCGGAGTGTCGAAGTTGAACGCCGTTGTCCGGCTGCTCCCGGTCTGCGGGATGGTGTCGAGCCCGCCACCGGGCAGCACCTGGACCAGCGAGTCCAGCGGGGTCCGGGTGCTGGTGTTATTGGTGAGGCTGAGGCCTGGTGACCAGGTGATGTTCGAGCCGAGATCGATGGAGGCCGGCGAGACGGTCAGTGCAGGGAGCAGCTGCTGCACGCTCCCATCGGTCAGGCTCTGCCGGCGGTTGCCGCCCAACGTCACGGTTCCCCAGCCATACCGTTTCGAAAAGTTGAGCGAGCTGGTGATCTGCTGCGTGTTGAGCAGTGGATCTACCGCATTCCGGCGGATGATGCTGGTGTTGCTGGCATAATTGATGTCGAAGTTGAGGCTGGTGGACAGATCGAACGTCTGCTGGTGGTCCCACCGCAGTGCCGTCGAGGAGCCGCCGCCGGTCTGCTGCTGGCGGCTGTACGCCACCGACCCCCTCAAGAAACGGTTCAGCCAGTTGTACTGGCCTCCCAGGCCGAATTGCACGTATCGGTTGGAGTACCAATCCAGCCGGCCGGTGAAATCGAGATAATCGTTGGGGGCCCAGTAATAGCCGATGTTGCTGATCGTGCGATTGTAGGAGCGGGTGGGCCGAACCAGGTCGTTGAAGCCGAACTGGGGAATCAGAATGCCCGAGTGCCGCCCCGGGCGCATGTCCTGAAAAATGAACGGCAGCCACAGAATGGGCACATCGCGGACATAGAGCACCACCGGCCGGGCCACCAGCACGCTGCGCGCGACCCACTTGACCTCCCGGGCCGAAAACTGGTAGTGGGGAACCGGCAGGTCGCAGCTGGTGATCTCGCTCTTCGCCGCATAGATGCGGTTGGAGCTGGAATCCTGGGACACATTGCCCCGCAGGAACCAGACGGTGGAACCCTCGGTGAAGTTGGTCAGGGCGTCGGTGATGATTCCCCGGCGGATGCAGGTGTCGTAGCGGATCCCCTGCCCCACGAGCACCTGCCCCCGGTCGAACAGCTTCGGGTCGCCCGAGGCATCCAGGATGCAGCTCGCCCGGCGGTAGGTAATGGTGTCCGCCTCGAGCGTGGAGCCACGCCGCTCGGTGAGGGCCTTGCCGTGGAGGAACACCCGCTGTTCCTGCACGAACACCGTGGCCGAATCCGAGCGGTACCGTGTGGTCTGGTAGCCGGTGCGGCCCATGAGCTCAGAGAGTACCGAGTCGGGGGCGGCAAAGCTGCGGGAGGGGGCGGTCGGCAGGCCCAGACGCCGGGCAGTAGCGGTATCGAGGGCCTGGCCCGGTGCCACCCGGGTTGTGTCCTCCAGCTCCGTGGTGTCTCGCAGGGAATCGGCCTGGGCCGGGGGCCGGCGCCTGGTGGGCACCTGGGCCTCCAGGGCTCCGATCCCAGCCAGGCAGAGGAGCAGGACCAGCCCAGCCGTGCGGCCGGCCACGGACTCCCGGGCCTCGGCCCGGCGGCGGCGGCGGTCGATGACGACGGCCCCGGCGAATCCCACCTCATACAGCACCAGCAACGGCACCGTCATCATGATCATCGAGAGTAGGTCGGCGCCGGGAGAAAGCACCGCGCCCGCGATGAACGCGAGGACCACGGCAAAGCGGCGGAAGCGATGGAGATCGCCCGGCCCGATAACGCCGAGCCAGGCGAGGATGATGATGACCAGCGGCAATTCGAAGGAGATACCGAGCGCCAGCGTCACCTGCATCACGAAGCTGAAGTACTTGTCGTAGGTGATGAAGGGTGCGATGGCCTCAGTCTGAAAACTGAACAGCACCCGCAGCGCCTGGGGTACCACGAACAGGTAGGCCACCGCCACACCGGTCAGAAAGAGGATCAGCCCGATGAAGAGCGAAGGCACCAAAGCCCGTTTCTCCCGGGCATAGAGCGCGGGGGCCAGGAAGGCCCAGGTTTGCCAGAGGATGACCGGTGAGGCGAGGACGAGCCCGACCAGGAGGCCGAGCTTGAGCACGATCATCACCGGCTCGGTAGGGCTGAGGACAACCAGCTTGCCGCCGGTAAGGTAGGGCGCGATCGGCGCCTTGAGCAGGTTGACCAGCTGAAAGTGCTGGACCAGCCAGAGGCCGAGGGCGCCACCCAGGACCAGGGCACCGAGTGACCGGAGGATGCGGGAGCGCAGTTCCTCGAGGTGGTCGAGGAAGGGCATTTCCCCTGAGGAGCCGGTCATGAAGCGGGACGCCCGGGCTCAGCGCCCGAGCGCCTTCAGTCGGTCGCGAGCCAGAGCCGCTTCATCGGATTGGGGGTACCGCTGCACCACGCGCTGGTAGGCCTCCCGTGCCTTCCTGGTTTCCTTCCGGCGCTCGGCCAGGAGTCCCAGGTTGTACAGCGCCGACCCCGCGCGGCTGGAGCTCGGATATCTCTGTACCACCTGCTCGTAGTACGCCGCCGACGAATCAGGATTCTCGGCCGCAAAGCTCTGCCCGATGAAATAGAGCGCGTCGCCGGCCCGCTCGCTGGTGGGATAGGCGCGCAGCATTTCCCGCAGACCCTGCCGGGCAGTGGAGGTGCTCCCCCGGCGGAGCTGCGCCAACGATGCCTCGTACATCTGGTCGGCCGAGGCCGCCGCGGGTGTGGCGGCGTGCCCCGTATCCCCCGGCGCGGTGCTGGCGATCTGCTCGCCCCTGGCCTCGAGCCGGGTGCGCAGCTCGCTCAACCGCTGCTGGCTCTGGCCTGTCAGCTCCTGCAACTGCACCAACTGCTGCTGGATGTTGTACAGATCGCTGGCCAGGTCGCCCCGAAGCTGGCCCACCGTTTTGCGGGTGGCCATGAGCGAATCCAGCACCCGTTGCTGGGCCTGGATGACCTGGGTCAGCTGAGCCCCGCGGACCGAGTCCCGGCGCGCGGCCTCGGCCCGGACCAGTGCCACGTCGTTCTGGACCGCCTCAACGTCGCTCTTGGTGACACAGGCGGCCAGGCTTGCCAACACCCCCGCCCCCAGCACGAGCGAGGGGAAGAAGGAGCGGGGGAAGATTACCGGCGGTCTCACTGGGGCGCGGTGAGGTTGTCGCCGCCGGCCGTCACCTCGAACTCGTCGCGGCGGTTCTGGGCAAAGGCGTTCTCGTCGCTGCCCGGGTTGGCTGGACGCTCTTCGCCGTAGGAGATCACCTCGAGGCGGGAGCCTTCGACGCCCTTGTTTTCCAGATAGCGCTTGGCCGCTGCCGCGCGCCGGTTGCCGAGCGCCAGATTGTACTCGTCGGAGCCGCGCTCGTCGGCGTGACCGCTGATCCGGAGCTTGACGTTCGGGTTGGCGATGAGGATAGCGGCCTTGCGGTCAAGCGTGGCCTGGTCGGCGGAGCGCACGGTGGCCTGGTCGTAGTCGAAGTTGATCACGGCTACCAGATCCGCAGCCACCGTCCGCGCCCGCTCGGCAGCCTCGCGGGCCATCCGCTCCCGTTCCATCCGCTCGCGCTCGGCACTGTCGTCCACCGGCTCGGGCTGCGGAGCGGGCTCGGCAGCTGGCGTGGGTTCAGGCGCCGGCTCTTCCGGCGGAGGACTACCTCCACAAGCGACGGCAAACGCAGCGGCGGCCAGGAGCATCAGCAGTGAGGGTGCACGCATCATCACTCCGCAATCATGGGTTGGGAACAATGGTGGCCCGCCCGAGGCGGCGCGACCACGATGGAAGTCGAGCGGCACCTGGTGTGGCCAGCTGCCGGACTCGGCCGGTTTCGATATCCACGATCCAGATCTGACGACGGCCGCTTCGGTCGGAAATGAAAGCGACATGCCGGCCGTCGGGTGCCCAGGTTGGGTCTTCGTTCCGCCCGGACGACGTGAGCTGCCGCACCCGGCGGCCGGCGACGTCAACCAGGAAGATCTGAGGGCTGCCGGAAACCTCACGATGGAACACTACGCTCGCACCGTCCGGGGACCATTCGGGAGCGTTGGAACTTCCGGTGGCGCCGAAGTCGAAGGGCGCCAGCAGCTCCTGATCGGTTCCGTCCGCTGCCATTGCATATAACTGAGGCGGCCCGGCACGCGTGGATATGAACGCAATGCGCCGCCCATCTGGTGAAAACGTTGGACTTAAGTTGTCCGCGAAGCGTCCCACGGTCAAGCGTTGCGCACAACAGCGCTCCGCCACGTTCGCGGTGTAGATATCGGTGCCACGCTCGTCGGAGTGCGCGTAGGCCAGGGTCCTGCCGTCGGGCGAGAACGCCGGGGTGATGTTGAGGGCGGTCTGCGTCCCCGGCGCCAGAAAGGATGCGCCGCTGGAGAGAGTCTGCACCGCCACCCCGCCCCTTCCCTCGCCGAGCTGCGTGTACGCAATGCGCTGACCATCGGGGGACCACACCGGCGACAGGGCGGTCTGGCCGGGAGATGTGAGCGGCACGATATCATGGCCGTCGGAGTCGGCCCGGTAGACTCTTCCTCCGGACACGAAGAGCATACGGCTGGCCGCGGCGCCCGAGGTGCCGCTGGCCCAGCGGGCAATCTCGTCGGCCAGGCGATGCACTTCCAGACGGAACTCGGGACCGGAGGATAGCGACACCGTCTGCTGGTTGCGCAGCCGGTTCTCGTTGAGGTCGTGCAGTCGGGCGGTCACCCCGCCGGCGGCCTGGCTCAGCTCTACCGCGAACTCGGCCCCCAACTGCCGGTAGATGCCGTAATTCACACCGCCCCCGCTCTCGGACGTGCCGCGTGCGGTGCCGGCAATGTCCGGGGCATCGGCCACCGTGATCATCTCGAACCGATCGGTGTAGTCGAGGTCACGGCGGATGATGGAGCGGACCGAGTCGAGGCCGGGGCCCGGAAGCACCACCAGTCCCGGACGGACACCGGGACGGTAATCAACGCCGACGCGAACACCTTCGTCCACGCGGGTGGTGTCCTGGGCTGCCAGAGACGGGGCTACGAACAGGGCCGGTACCAGCCAGAAGAAGGATCGCGTCATCGGGTCGGTTTGAAGTAGAAGCTGACGGGCAGAACGTCCGCCTCCCAGCCGTCGGGGAGCTCACCAAAGGCGCGGTTGTTGCCCGCAGCCTCGATGGCACCCTGGGCATCGAGATCGAAAGCGAAGCTGCCTGACCGCGTTACGAAGCGGATATCTCGAACCGAGCCATCCCGCAGGATGAGAAAACTGATCTCCGCGAAACTGTTCTGCTTGGCCGAGCTCCGGTCCCAGCGCTGGTACACCTGGGTCACGATGTTCCGGAGATACTCCGGATAGGGGAACGCCAAGCCGGGCGTCTTGATCGTCGCGACGTCCGAGCCGGTGCTGGGCGCCTCTCCAGGAGCGGGCGCCACCGGTGCGGCGGTTTTGGGCGAGGGCTCGCGCTCCGTTTCCGTAGGGGGCGGTGCCGGTGCCGGCGCGGGAGTGGCCTTGGCCGGCTGGGGCGGCTTGGGCGCAACCGGCGCGGGTTTCTCCTTGACCGGAGCTGGCTTGGGCGGCGCCGGTGCCGGCTTCTCTTCCGGCGGCGGCGTGGGCAGGGCCTCCCGCGCCAGCCGCTTGGTCGAGGGAGCCGGGGCCGCAACCAGGTTGACGGCGTATGAAGGAGGGGAGGCCTTGGAGGGTTTCACACTGGCCACCAGGAACGCCACGGCAGCCGCATGAACCACGAGGGTTCCAACCATTCCCACGGCACGGCCAGGCGGCTCCCGGGCGGCGCTATGGATCTTCACTGGGTCTCTTCCTCCACGGCCACGAGCCCCACGTTCTGCACGCCGGCACTCCGAATGATCGCCAGAACCCGCACGACGTCTCCGTACGGCACTCGGGTGTCCGCCTGCAGGTACACGCCGTCCGGCTTCCGGGAGCTTACCAGGGAGCGAAACGTGGCGCGAAAATCACTATACGAAACCGGCGTCTGATCCACGAAGATCCGGCCGTTGCTGTTGACGGTGACAACCATCCCCTCTTTCGGGGACAGTGGCCTGGCCTCCGCGCGGGGAAGCTGGACGTCTACCCCGCCCTGCATCATTGGTGCCGTGATCATGAAGGTAATCAGGAGCACCAGCATGACGTCCACCAGCGCGGTGACATTGACGTCCGCCATCAGGGGCAAGTCGCCCCGCTGGCTGCCCAGCCCTCCACCCAGTCCAGCGGCCATTTAGACCAGACCCTCCCGAGCCATCGTGCCGATGAGCTCGTTGGCAAAGCCCTCCAGCTCGCCCGCAAACAGGCGCACCCGGTTCACGTAGATGTTGTAGGCGATCACGGCCGGGATGGCCGCGAGCAGGCCGCTGGCGGTGGCGACGAGGGCCTCCGCCACGCCGGGTGCTACGGCAGACAGGTTGCCCGAGCCCTTGGAGGCAATGCCGATGAACGCGGCCATGATGCCGAATACGGTGCCGGTGAGGCCCAGCAGTGGGCTCACCGAGCCAATGGTTGCCAGCCAGGGAATGTAATGCCCCAGGAGGTCCCGTTCGGCAGCGACTTCCTTGCCGAGCACCATTTTCAGCGCCTCGAGCTGGGTGATGCTGAGCGAGCTCTTATCCGCCGCGCGATCGTCTCTCAGCGCACCCGGCCGCAGCTCGGAATAGAACGTGATGGCTTCCCGGAAGAGGCGGTTGTAGGGGGAAGGGGGCAGCTTCATGACGGCCTTGTAGGCATCCTGCAGCCGGGTGGCGCGCTCCATTTCATTGAAGAAGCGGTCCGCCTGGCGGTTCAGCTTCCGGAACTGCCACCACTTGTAGATGATGATGAACCAGGAGACCAGCGAAAAGATGGCGGTGATGAGGAGCACGACCTTGGTCTCGGGGCTGGCCGCGAGGATCAGCTCCATAGGGGACTGAGGAACCGCACCACCGGCTTGCAGGATCACCGCGCCTCCTTTTTGAACCAGTCGACCAGCTCCCGCAGGCCATCCTCGAATTTGTGCTCTGGAGCCCAGCCCAGAACTTTCTTGGCCTTGGACACGTCGAGTGCGCTGCGGAACAGCTCACCCGGCCTGGGCTCGGCGAACTCGAGCCGCGGCTTCTGCCCCATCACTTCGCCGACCGATGCCGCCAGTTCGAGCACGCTCCGTTGCCGCGAGGTGGCGATATTGAAGGCGGCCGCATCGAGCTCGCCGTTGTGAGCCACCGGAACCGAGCTCGCGAGCACGTTGGCTCGGGCTACGTCCTTGACGAAGACGTAGTCGCGCGTCTGGCGGCCGTCGCCGAAGACCGTGAGTGGCTGGCCGGCGAGGAGCCGCGACACGAAGATCGACACCACGCCGGCCTCGGACTTCGGGTCCTGCCGCGGCCCGAACACGTTGGCGTATCGCATGGCGACCCCCTCGAATCCGCGGAGGGCCGCCAGCGCGCGGAGATAGTACTCGCCCGCCAGCTTGCTCACGCCATAAGGCGAAACCGGGAGCTTGGGTGCGGTTTCCGGAGTGGGAATCACCTCCGGGTCGCCGTACACCACCCCGCCGCTGCTTGCGAACACGACGCGCTTGACTCCCCCCTCACCGGCCCCCTCCAGCAGATTGACCAGACCCACCACGTTGATGTGGCTGTCGAAGGCTGGACGGTCCACCGAGACCCGGACGTCGATCTGGGCCGCATGGTGGTTGAGCACGTCGAAGCGGCCACTAGCGAGGGTCTGGCGCGCCTCGGGCGAGCGGATATCGGCGCGGACGAATCGCGCACCCCGGGGCACATTGGACTCCTGGCCGCGGGAAAGGTCGTCGAGGACCACGACCTCCCACCCCTCCCGGAGATAGGCTTCTGCGATGTGAGAGCCGATGAAGCCCGCTCCACCCGTGACCAACACCCTGCCCTTCATGCGCTCCATCCCGGCATCACGGTCTCCCGCTACAGGTAAGTCCAAGTGCTGTCTTGTCCACGGCGCCTCGCAATATAGAAGGGGGTGGGACGGAGGGAACCGCCCGGGGCAGGCCGGGCAGGCGGGCAAGGCAGGCAGGCGGGCACGCAGCACGCAGGGATCCGCAGAAAAGCGAAGGGGGCCAAACCTTGGTGGCTTGACCCCCTGATCCGCTTACCTGCTTCGCCGCCTGCCCCCCTTATGACGGCAGCTTGGCCACCTGGAGGACGTCGGTGCCGGGCGGAATGTCGGGTGAAACGACGTTGAGGACGAGCGCCGTAGCCGTGCGATCGCGCACGTGCACGATCTGCAGCGTCGCCATCACCTCGTTCACCCGCAGCGTTCCGTCGGACAGGCGCCGAGGACGGCGGCGTACCTCGAAGAGGTCGCCCGGGGCCACACCGGCTTCGCGGCCCTTGTCGATGAAGACTACCATCTGGGGCTCCTTCAAGTCCTGCCGGCCGAGGCCGCCCAGCAGCGCGCCGCGAACCCCGTCGGCCACCGGCACGGCGCGGGCGCCGGAGCCGGGCGAGAAGCTCTCGATGGGGAGCACCCGCTGGCCGTTCCGGATCGGACCGTACGTCGCGACGATGCTCGCGAGGTAATGTCCATCCACCATCTCGGTGACCTGAGCCAGGCCGGTGGGCACAACAATGCGGCCATAGGGATCCATGTCCCCACCCAGCTGCACCACCAGCAGGGTGTCGCCCACTTCATACGTGGCGCCCCCCGGGGCCTCGAGCGCGACAATGCTGTAGGGCAACGCGCTGGCCCGGTTGCTGGTGGCCTTGATCTGCGACGGCGT
The DNA here is from genome assembly GCA_036379675.1 of Gemmatimonadales bacterium. GTDB lineage: Bacteria > Gemmatimonadota > Gemmatimonadetes > Gemmatimonadales > GWC2-71-9 > CAVVWJ01. Next base: position 14,732 of record DASVGF010000065.1, read on the forward strand.
GACCGGCCCCAGTACCTTGCCGAAGGGCAGGCGCTGGTTCTCCGTGAGAAACCCGGAGGAGTAGAACTCGCTGCGGCGGAGTGGACGATAGGGCTGGTCGGTGTATGCCTTGAGGATTTCGGCCACTGTTTTGGCGCGTCCGTTTCGGAACAGTGGCGCCTGGTCCTCGGGCATGGTCTCGGCTTCGGTCTCGACGCCCGACGGGTTCTGCGGGCCCTGGGCCAGCGCATCGCCCGAGTCCGGCTGAGCGGCGCTGGTATCGGCCGGGGCCGGCGGCGGCGGCGTATCCATGGTAGGCACGGCGGCCACGTTATCGACCGGAGCGATGCGGAGCACCTCACCGGGATAGATCCAGTGCGGGTCCTCGACCACATCGGTATTCTGGCGGTAAATGCCCGGCCAGAGAAACGGATCCTTGAGGTAGTGCTGCGCGAGATCCCAGAGCGTGTCGCCCTTGCGCACGGTGTGAGTCTGAGGGAGCGGCTCCTGTGCCAGAGCTGCCGTCACCGGCATGGCGACGGTCAGGGCAGCCAGCCACCCCAGCGTGGTGGAAAACGTACGCGGCATCGGGCTCTCCCAGCGGCGTTGCTGTCGGATAAGGAACGGGACACGGCCGAGCGTATGGTATCGCGGCCCCGGAGTCGCAAAATCAACGCCACTGTGAAGCGGGTTGGGGATGGCTAGTTAAATTCCTGTGGGGAAAGAGTTTGGGTGGCTTCAGATGAAGCCACTCTGCGGCGGAAGAGGTCTGGCGAACGGCGGGAGGAGTGGCAGTCAGCGGGGCCGCCAGGCTGCTGGGCAGGAGCCGCCCACCCGGGCGACCGAGCACGTGGCCACCTCGTGCTTCGCTAACTGCCGCCCCCCCCCGCGGCCCTGCCGCCCCGTTAGAACGGCAGGTCGTCGTCCTGGCCGTCGAGCGCCTCGGGGAAGTCGTCGAATGACTCCTTGCCCTTGGGTGCTGCCGCGCCAGCGGCAACCTTGCTGGGCGCGGAGAAGGTCTCGGCTCCATCGCCCTTGCCGGAGAGCAGGATGAGCTCGCGGCCATTGATCTCGGTGGTGTAGCGAGTCTGGCCCTCCCGGTCCTGCCAGGAGCGGTACTCGATGCTGCCCTCCACGTAGACCTTGTCGCCCTTCTTGCAGAAGCGCTCGGCGATGTCGGCGAGATTGGAGAACTTGGTGTTCCAGAACACCACTCGGTGCCACTCCGTCTTCTCCTGCTTCTCACCCGCCTGGTTCTTCCACTGGCGGCTCGTGGCGATGGACAGCGTTGCCACGCGGGACCCGTTCGTGGTGCTGCGGACTTCGGGATCCGCGCCGAGGTTCCCGACCAAGATGGCCTTGTTCATACTCCGACTCACAGGCACCTCCAGAGTTCGTCCTGCGTCCGATGCGATTGACTGGCGCCTAATATAGGCTAGGGAACTGCCGCTTCAACCAATTCTTCAATTCGATGGTTCGTTTTCACGCATGTTGCTGCAACCCCAGCCAAAGCACCAGGGCGTCTTCCTTTGGATTCCGGTAGTATGCTGCCCGCTGCCCCACGGGGCGAAACCCTGAGCTGAGGTAGAGGGCCTGGGCCGAAACATTGGATTCGCGGACCTCCAGGAAGACCTCGTCTACCCGCCGTTTCCTGAGCAACGCGAGCCCCGCCCGGAGAAGCGCCCGCGCCACCCCCCGCCGCCGAAAATCAGGGGCAACCGCAAGGTTCAACACCTCTCCCGTGCCGGCCACCTCGCGGCCGATCAGGTAGCCGGCGATTCGCGGGCCGGCGTGCGCCACCAGCCCAAACGACCAGGGCGAGTCGAGCGCTTCGCGGAAGCTCCGTTCACTCCACGGATCGCTGAAGCAGCGCCGCTCGATGGCCACGAGCGGCCCGGCGTCAGCGGGGATTGCCGACCGGATCCGATAGGGGGCGTCCATGAGCCATCTCCCAACGCGTCTGCGCCTCGGCCGGACGGCCGTAGACCGGCTCCCATTCGGCGACCCGTTCGACCCTGGTCGCGCCACCGGTCTGACTCACCAGAGCAAGCAGGCTGCTCGCCCTGGGATCGCTATCCGGCGGCCCGATCAGCGCTCGTCCGGCCCAACCCTCCAACGCGGCGGCAATGCCGGCAGGCACTTCGCCCACCAGGACAGCCGGCCGGAGCGGCCCTGCCATGAGCTCGTCGGGACGCCGGACCGACGGCGCCAGCTCGACCACGATCTCTCCGGGCAGGAATCGGTAAGCGGCGGCGTACACCTCGCCCCGCAACGCGTTGGAGATTGCCAGCACGGTTTCACCGTCACGCGCCACTCCGGCCGCCCGGACCATGAGCGACGGCGCTATCCAGAGCGGGAAACCGCGGGTGTGCGCCAGTGCCTTGGCCACCGCGGCGCCGACCCGAAGACCGGTAAAGCTACCGGGTCCGTCGCTCAAGACGATCCCGGTCAGGTCGTCGAGGGAGGCGCCGGCCCGCCGCAAAAGCGCCCGGATGGCGGGTAAGAGTGCACCGGCATGCCGCCGGCTTCCGCTGATTGTCTCCTCCACGGGTGCCGCCCCCGGTGCCCCGAGCGCCAGGGACGCACGGTCGGTAGCGGTATCCAGCGCGAGGAACATCACAGGGTCTCCAGGCCGCGGCGAGCCGGGTCGTCCGTGTGATGGAGCCGGAATCGCCGCGTGGGCGTTGGAATCCAGCTGCCGGCCCGCTCCGGCCACTCCACCAGAATGGCATCGCCTTCAGCCATCAGCCCCTCCCAGTCCAGATCAGCGGCCTCGTCCGGCGACCGGAGCCTGAAGCAGTCGAGATGAAATACCGGACCCCGCACCCCCTGGTACCGGTGCACCAGCGCGTAGGTCGGACTCGTAGCCGCCCCGGTAACGCCCAGTCCGCGCACGACGGCCTTGATGAACGTCGTCTTCCCCGCGCCGAGATCGCCCTCGAAGGTGACGAGTGCGCCGGCCGGCAGCGCCCGGCCGAGCGCCTCACCTTCGGCCTCGAGCTCCGACTGCGAGAGGGAACGGCTCACGCGCGCTGACGGATCTTGCCGGGCACGCTGCGGCGCACGTCGGGAGCGCCCAACGCCTTCAGCTCGTTGAGCTGATCGCGCAGCAGGGCGGCGGCCTCGAATTCGAGGTTGGCGGCTGCCTCCCGCATTTGACGCTCGAGCGAGGTGATTGCGGCCGCCCGCTTGGCAGGATCGCGGAAATCGACTCGCTCCTCGATCCCGGGCTTCCTGGGTTCCGGCCGCTCGGTGCGGGCATCGGCCACGTGCGTCGACAGTCTGACCTGCTCCATCGACTTGACGATGGAGACCGGGGTAATGCCGTGCTCCTGGTTGTAGCGGCGCTGAATGGTGCGCCGGCGGTCCATCTCGTCCAGCGCCCGCTGCATTGAGCCGGTGATCCGGTCGGCGTACAGAATGGCCCGGCCGTTGATGTGCCGGGCCGCCCGCCCGATGGTCTGCACCAGCGATCGATCCGATCGGAGGAATCCCTCCTGATCGGCGTCGAGCACCGCCACCAGCGACACCTCGGGAAGATCGAGTCCTTCCCGCAGAAGGTTGATGCCCACCAGCACGTCGAAATCGCCCAGCCTGAGCCCCCGGAGAATTTCCATGCGCTCGATGGCATCGATGTCCGAGTGCAGATACCGCACCCTTACGCCGGCCTGCTGAAGGTAGTCGGTCAGGTCTTCCGACATCCGCTTGGTGAGGGTGGTGACCAGCACCCGTTCGCCGAGAGCCTCCCGCTTCCGGATTTCGGCCATCAGATCGTCCACCTGTCCCCGGACCGGGCGCACATCGACCTCGGGATCGAGGAGGCCGGTGGGCCGGATGATCTGCTCCACCACCGCACCCTTCGACAGCTGGAGCTCCAGGTCGCCGGGTGTGGCGGAGAGGTTGACCATCTGCGGCGCGAGGGCCATGAACTCGTCGAACTGCAACGGCCGGTTATCCAGCGCCGACGGCAGCCGGAACCCGTACTCGACCAGGGTGAGCTTCCGGGCGCGATCGCCGTTGAACATGCCGCCGATCTGGGGCAGGCTCACGTGCGACTCGTCCACCACCACCAGGAAGTCCGGGGGGAAGTAGTCGATCAGGCAGGCGGGCCGCTCTCCCTCACGCCGGTTGGTCAGATGCCGAGAGTAGTTCTCGATACCGGCACAGGTGCCCACCTCCAGCAGCATTTCGATGTCAAACGAGGTGCGCGACTCCAGTCGCTGGGCCTCCAGCAGCTTGCCTGCGGCCTTGAGCTCGGCCAGCCGAACCGCCAGCTCCTCGCGGATGGCCTTGACCGCTCGTTCGATGGTGGGGCGCTGCGTGACGAAGTGCTTGGCCGGATAGATGGCGCACTGATTGAGTTGAACGATGGTGTCGCCGGTGAGCGGATTGATCTTGCTGATCCGCTCCACTTCATCGCCCCACAGCTCGATCCGGATGGCCTGCTCGGCGTAGGCCGGGAAGATCTCGATGGAATCGCCCCGGACCCGAAAGGTGCCCTGCTCGAAAGACGCGTCATTCCGGCTGTAGTGGATTCGCACCAGCTCCGAGAGGATGGCATCCCTGCCCCGCTTCTCGCCCCTGGTTACCGTCACCATCAGCTTCCGATACTCCACCGGATCGCCCAGGCCATAGATGGCGCTGACGGTGGCGACGATGACGACGTCCTCCCGCTCCATCAGACTCGACGTGGCGCGAAGGCGGAGACTCTCGATGTCCTGATTGATCGACGCGTCCTTCTCAATGTACACGTCGGTGGAAGGGACGTAGGCCTCGGGCTGGTAGTAATCGTAGTAGGAGACGAAATACTCCACCGCATTCCGGGGCAGGAACTGCCGCAGCTCGCCGTACAGCTGGGCCGCCAGCGTCTTGTTGTGGGAGAGGACCAGCGTGGGCTTGCCATAGTTGGCGATGGTGTGCGCCAGGGTCATGGTCTTCCCCGACCCGGTCACGCCGAGCAGGGTCTGGTACCGGTCACCCCGCTTGAGCCCGTCGGTCAGCTCCCGGATGGCTTTGGGTTGATCGCCGGCCGGCTGGAACGGGGCGACGACTTCGAATCGGGGGCTGCTCATAGGCAGGGAATATATACTGCCGGGGTTTCTTCGGTGAGGCCCGCCTAAAGACCGCCCATCGCCAGCAGCCGTGCCCATTGGGCGGGCGGAACCGGAATGACCGACAGCCGCGGCATCCGCACCAGCGGGAGATCGGCGAATCCGGAATCGGCCTTGATCTTCGAGAGCGGCACGCGGTTGGGCAGCGGCCGTTCCGGCGCCACGTCTACCACGACCAGCTTGGGATCTTTCCGTCCGGGATCGGGGTACGCGGCGCTGGCGATGCGGGCGAGGCCCACCAGCTCCTTGCCGACGTTGGAGTGGTAGATGAGGGCGCCATCGCCCTCGGCCATGCTTCGGAGATGCTTGAGCGCGACCGGGTTGGTGACACCATCCCAGACGGCGCGGCCCTCGCGCTGCAGCTGATCAAAGGAGTACGTGTCGGCGTCGGTTTTGAGTATCCAGAAGGCCACGAGCCCACCGCCTTACTGGGGTTTCTGCACCGCGAACGTCTTGGTATCGACGGAATCGCCATCGGCATAGATGGTGATTCGATAGGGCCCCGGCGCCCACCCCTTGGCCCGGCCGGCCTGCAGCACCGTGTGGTTCCTGCCGCTGGGCTGGATGGTCTTCTTGGACGAGTCTACCCGCTCGCCTCGCTGGTTGGTCCAGCGGGCCTCGAAGTTCGCGCTGGGGGGCGATCCCACTGTGCCGATCGACACAAACACCGTCTCGTTCGGGGCAAACTGGAAGGTGGGCTCGGTGACCCGGTTGGACTGGTCGACCCGTTTCCCGATCATGACGTTGGTGATCTTGAGGGTCGCCGCGGTCTCCAGCGCCCTGGCAGAGTCAGCGCGCGCGGCGCTGTCCCGCGCCGCGGCCGCGGCCGCCCGTGCGGCCGGTGAGGTATCTTGCGCCCCGCAGCCGGCCAACGTTGCGATCAACACCGCGAGCACTGCCCGTCCGACGTTCCGCATGCGGTCTCCTTATCTCGCTGCCTGGTTAGGTGGCGCTTCGCGACGCTCGATCTCGGTGACGCCTTTGACCCGGCGCACCGCCTTCATGACCTTCCCCAGGTGGGGCAGGTTGTCCACCTCCACGAATATGGTCCCGAAGACCGAGCCGTCCTTGGTGTGGAGGTCGGCGCCCCGGATATTGGTGCCGGTCTGGCTGATCGCTTCCATGATGTCGGCATAGAGTCCCCGCCGGTCTTCGCCGGTGACCGCCAGCCGCACCGCAAAGGCCTCGCCCGCGGTTTCCTGCCAGTCGATGTCCACCCTGCGCTCGTCGGACGAGAGCGTGAGCAGATTGGGGCAGTCGGAGCGGTGGATCGAGATGCCCCGACCCTGAGTCACGTAGCCCACCACCGAATCGCCCGGCACCGGCTGGCAGCACTGGGCGTAGCGCACCATCAGCCCGTCCACTCCCTGGATCTTGATGCCGCGGCCGAGCCGGATCCGGTCGATGACCCGGCCGAATACCGTGGGCTTGGGCTCCTGCAAGTCCTCGCTGGGCAGATCGGGATACAGAGCCCGCATGACCTGTCCGATGGGCACGTCGCCCCGGCCCAGCGCGATCTCCAGGCCCGCGCCGTGGGCCAGCGAGAGGGCCACCGCGGCCCTGGCCAGCCGCGCGTCATCCGGCGGCTCGAGCCGGCGGCGGCGGACCTCGCGCGTCAGGATTTCCTTGCCCAGGCTCTGGCTGACCGTCTCCTCTTCATGATTGACCCACTGCTTGATCTTGTGACGGGCCCTCGCGGTGCGGACATGGCTCAGCCAGTCTCGGCTGGGCTTGGCCGACGGGCTGGTGAGAATTTCGACCGTGTCGCCGCTCTTGAGCTCCCGGTGCAGCGGCGCAATTCGGCCGTTGACCTTGGCGCCCTGGCACTTGAGACCCACCTCGGTATGCACATGGAACGCGAAGTCGATGGCGGTGGAACCCTTGGGCAGCCGCTTCACGTCGCCCTGCGGCGTGAAAATGAAGATCTCGTCCTGATAGAGGTCGATCTTCAGGAACTCGAGGAATTCCTCAGGGCTCCGGGTGTCCTGTTGCAGTTCCAGCAGCTGGCGGAACCAGCCCAGATGCTGATCGAGCTCGTCCGGCTTCCCATCCCGCTTGTAAACCCAGTGGGCCGCGATGCCGTACTCGGCCGTACGGTGCATGTCCTGGGTGCGGATCTGCACCTCGAACAGCTGCCCCCCCGGCCCGAAGATGGTGGTATGCAGGGACTGATACGCGTTGGACTTGGGGCTGGCGATGTAATCCTTGATCCGCTCCTGGATGGGCGTCCAGTTGTGATGGATGATGCCGAGGACGTGGTAGCAGTCGGGCACCGAGCGGACGATGACCCGGACGGCCATCAGGTCGTAGATCTCGTCGAACGCCTTGCCGCGCCTTTTCATCTTCTGGAAAATGGACCACAGGTGCTTGGGCCGGCCGGTGACCTCGAACCAGTCGATGCCTGCCTCCCGCAGCTCGTAGTCCAGGGGGATCTTCAGCTTGAGGATGGTCTGTTCCCGCTCGGCGCGCTTGGAAGCCACCTGCTGCGCCAGGTCCTTGTACTCCTCCGACTCCAGAAACTTGAATGCCAGGTCTTCCAGCTCCGCCTTGATGCCGGCCATGCCGAACCGGTGCGCCAGGGGGGCATAGATCTCCCTAGTTTCCAGGGCAATGCGGGCGCGCCGCTCGGGCGGGAGATGCTCGAGGGTACGCATGTTGTGCAGCCGGTCGCCCAGCTTGATGATGATGACGCGCGCATCCTTGGCGATCGAGAGCAGCAGCTTCCGGTAGTTCTCGACCTGTTCCTCGGCCGAGGAGTGGAAGGTCAGGCTCGAGATCTTGGTGAGCCCGTCCACGATGCCGGCCACTTCGGGCCCGAACTCGCGCGCGATGTCTTCGGTCCGGACGTCCGAATCTTCCACCACGTCGTGCAGCAGCGCGGCCACGATGGTGGTGGTATCGAGCAGCTGCTCGGCGAGGATCAGCGCCACGGCGATGGTGTGCGAAACGAAGTCCTCACCCGACATGCGCTTCTGCCCCCGGTGGGCAGACGCGCTGAAGCGAAGCGCGCGGTCCACCAGCTCGAGGTCGAGCCGGTCCGCATGGCGTTCCAGCACGGCCCTCAGGTCGGGAGCCAGCTCGGGCGGGACTCCGGTCACGGGCGTCTTGGTTCCGGTCACATCAGTCCTGTCGCGGCAAAGCTCACGAAACGATCTCCTGCGATGATCACATGATCGTACACCGGCACATCGAGCAGCTGGCCTGCCGAGACCAGCTGCTTGGTGGCGGCCCGGTCTTCGGCGGAGGGCGTCGGGTCACCACTCGGGTGATTGTGCACGACAATGATGCCGGCCGCGGCCTCCGCGATCGCGGCGCGAAACACTTCACGTGGGTGCACAAGGGAACTGTTCAGCAGCCCGCGGGTGATGAGCACCTCGCGGAGCACCTGGCTCTGGCTGTCCAGCGCGAGAAGGTGGAACTCCTCCACCGGAAGATCCCGCAACCGGGTACCGAACAGGCGGATCACGTCTTCGGGTTCCCGGATGCGCTGCACCGGCGGGCGTTCTTCCCGCGCGGTTCGGGACCCCAGCTCGAAGGCCGCGATGAGCCGGCCCGCCTTGGTGGGGCCAATTCCGGGCGACCGGAGCAACTCCGCCACGGGACGCTGGGCCAGCCGGCGAAGGGAGCCTTCGCTCAACTCGAGAAGCCTGGCGGCCAACCCCAGCACGTCCTGCCCCGGTGTCCCCGTACCTATGAGGATGGCAAGAAGTTCGGCGGTCGTCAACGCAGAGGCCCCCAGGGACCACAGCCGCTCACGGGGACGATCGGTATCGGGAAGGGTAGAAACCGGCAGGGCCATGGCACGAGGATAGCGGAACGAGGGCCCGGGCCATTGCCATTATCGTGCGAGTACGACGGAACTTACGCGCGGCTAGCGGCCCGCCCCATGGCATTTTTTGTACTTCTTCCCGGAGCCGCAGGGGCAGGGATCGTTGCGGCCGGTCTCTGGAACCGCGGCCGTGGCCCGCCCCACCGGGCCCAGCGAGCTGTTGAGCGAAGCCGCGGCCCCCCGGCCCCCGGGGGACGGTGGCGGGGCTGGTACCCCGCCCGGGCCGGAGAAGAGATCGTCGGCATCACGCGATACCGGCGCCGGCTGAACGATGCGGCGGGCCGGCGGCTCCGGACGGGGCGGCTCCGCACTGACCTGGATCTTCAGGAAGCGCTCGGTGAAGGTGGACTGGATGTCGTGCATCAGGTCCTCGAACATCTCGAACGCCTCACGCTTGTACTCGACCAGGGGATCTTTTTGTCCCCAGGCCCGATACTGGATGGCGTTCCGGAGCTGGTCCAGGTCGTAGAGGTGGTCTTTCCACCGCTCGTCGAGCACCGACAGCATAACCTGTGACAGGACCTGGGTGTCCACTTCGGGAATTCCGATGGTTTTCCCGAAATCGGACAGGTACTGGATCTTGCGCCGGAAGCTCTCCTCGCCCTCTGCCTGGACGGCCGTGACCATCTGCGGGATGGTGGGAGTGGCCGTTGCGTCCAGCAGGGCGTCCGATGCGATGAGGTACTGGAGCATCAGCGCCTCACGCAGTCCTCCGCGATCGTATTCCTCGGGCCGGTCCGCCCCCACCAGGAACTGGTTCACGGCGCGCTCCAGCGCCATCTCGATCATCCGGCGCGCCTCCGCCTTGAGCTCCTCGCCCCGCTCCAGCGCAAAGAGCCGCAGCGAGTACACCACCTCGCGCTGCTGGTTCATCACGTCGTCGTACTCGAGCAGCCGCTTGCGGGACTGGAAGTTCTGCAGCTCGACCCGCTTCTGCGCCTGCTCGATGGCGCGGGTGACCAGGCCGCCGGTGATGACCTCTCCTTCCTCAGCACCGCTCTTATCCATCCAGCGCGCAATGCGGTCGGATCCGAAGAGCCGCATGAGATCATCTTCCAGCGACAGGAAGAAGATCGACTGACCCGGATCGCCCTGGCGCCCGGAACGTCCCCGCAGCTGGCGGTCGATGCGCCGCGATTCGTGGCGCTCGGTGCCGATGATCTGGAGCCCGGCCTCCGGCTTTGCCAGATCGAGATCCTTACCCAGTTTGATGTCGGTACCGCGGCCGGCCATGTTGGTGGCGATGGTGATCGCCGACTTCTGGCCCGCGCCCGCCACGATCTCCGCTTCCCGCTGGTGATACTTGGCGTTCAGCACCTCGTGCTTGAGCCCCCGCCGCTTGAGCTGGCGTGAGAGCGTCTCCGACACGTCGACGTTCACGGTGCCGATCAGGATGGGCCAGCCGAGGCCATGCAGCCGCTCGACTTCGTCCATGATGGCATCGTGCTTCTCTTTGCGGGTCTTGTAGATCCGGTCGGCCTGGTCGATCCGCGTGATGGGCCGGTGGGTCGGGATGACGCTCACCTCCAGCCCGTAGATCGAGTAGAACTCAGTCTCCTCGGTCTCGGCCGTGCCGGTCATGCCCGCCAGCTTGTCGTACATCCGGAAGTAATTCTGAATCGTGATGGTGGCGAAGGTCTGGGTCTCGCCTTTGACCTGCACCCCCTCCTTGGCCTCTACCGCCTGGTGCAGGCCATCCGCCCAGCGGCGCCCGGTCATCACCCGCCCGGTAAACTCGTCGACGATGACCACCTGGCCGTCCTGCACCAGGTAATCGACCTCCTTCTCGTAGAGCGCGTACGCCTGCAGCAGCTTGTGGATGATGTGCAGCTTCTCGCTCTTGATGGCGTAGTCCGACTCGATCTGGCGGCGGCGCTCGATCCGGTCGTGGGGTGACAGCTCCGGATCGTGATCGATCGCGTGGATTTCCTGAGAGATGTCGGGCACCAGAAAGAGCTCAGGCTCGTTGGGTGACATCGTCTCGGCGCCCCGGTCGGTCAGGTGCACCGAATGGCCCTTCTCGTCCAGCACGAAGTAGAGCGTCTCCTCGAGATCGCGCATGCGCTGCTGCTTCATCGGCAGCTTCCGGTCGGCGATGGCGTCGAGCTCCATCCGCTGCACCATCTGCTTGATGCCGGTCTCGTTCAGCGCCTTCATCAGCCGCTTGTTCTTGGGCATGCCCAGCCGCGCCTGGTAGAGCTTCAGCCCGGCGTCGTTCCGGGTCTTCGGGTCTTCCAGCAGCTCTTCGGCCTCGGCCAGGAGGGTGTTGACGACCCCGGTCTGCTTGCGAACCAGCTCGGCGACCTGCCGGCTGAACTGGGCGTACTTGTCATCGGTCTCATTGCCCACCGGACCCGAGATGATGAGCGGAGTCCGGGCCTCGTCGATGAGGATGGAGTCCACCTCGTCGATGATGGCGTAGGCATGCTCCCGCTGGACCCGCTGATCCAGCGAGAACACCATGTTGTCCCGCAGGTAGTCGAAGCCGAACTCGTTATTGGTGCCGTAGGTGATGTCGGCAAGATAGGCCGCGCGGCGCTCGGGCGAGGAGGGCTCGGTGTCGTCCAGGCACGCCACCGTCAAGCCGAGATACTTGAAGACGTGGCCCATCCACTGCGAGTCGCGGCGGGCCAGGTAGTTGTTGACGGTGACCAGGTGCGTGCCCCGGCCGGTCAGGGCGTTGAGGTACAGGGGAAGGGTGGCGACCAGGGTCTTGCCCTCGCCGGTGGCCATCTCGGCGATCCGGCCCTGGTGGAGCACGACCCCGCCGATGAGCTGCACGTCGTAGGGCACCATGTCCCACACGAGATCGTGCCCCGTTACCTGCACCGTGGTCCCGAGCAGGCGGCGGCAGGCTTCGCGCACGGTGGCAAAGGCCTCCGGCAGCAGGTCGTCGAGTCCGGCGGCCAGCTCCTTCTTGTACTGGCGGTCAAGTTCCTGGAAGCGTCCCTCGAGGCGGTCGCGCTCGCCCGGGTCGGCGCAGCTGTGCTTGGCCTCGCGCACCTGCTCGAGCTCGGCCTTGAGCGCACCCGTGCGCTCAGCCAGGCGCTCGCGAAAACGCGGGGTCTGAGCCTTCAGCTCGCTTTCGCTCAACCGCTTGAGCCGCTCCTCATGGACGTGAATCTGGTCCACGACGGGCTGAATCCGCTTGCGCTCCCGGTCGAACCGCGTGCCGAAGACCGCCGTCATCAACGATTTAATCATGCCGGTCCAAATATAATCGGTGTCGTGCGATGTACTCCGCGACGGCCTCAGGGACCCAGTAGCGGACCGATTGGCCCCGGGCCACCCGCGCGCGTATCTCGGTGGCGGAGATGTCGATGGCCGGTACCGTCACGGCCGCGGAGATCCAGGGCGCCTGCGGCAGCGGTGAGCCGGGCCGGGCAAAGACGGCTACCCGGGCCAGCCGGGGAATCTCGGCGGCCTCCCGCCACGCCGGCAGCTCCGCCGCGGCATCGGCACCAAGGAGGAGGACGAGCTCCGCAGTGGGCGCTCGCCGGCGCAGGTCACGGAGCGTGTCTACGGTGTAAGACGGCCCGGGCCGCTCCAGTTCACTCAGCTCCACCTCAAACCCCGCCGTTCCCGCCGTGGCCAGCGACAACATGGCAGCACGATGCTCGGCCGAGGTGCGATGCTTACCGCGCTTGAAGGGTTGTTCCCTGGCCGGGACGAAGCGGAGGGCGTGAAGCTTGAGCTGCTCGGCAGCCACCTGCCCCACGATCAAATGGCCATGATGGATCGGATCGAACGAGCCGCCAAAGAGGCCGATCATCGGACTCAGGTCCCGGCTGCGTTCGTCGGGCAGACCTCGTTGGCGCCGGGAGCCTTGGGGTGGAAGCGGCGGATGTAGTCGCAGGTTTCCTGGACGTCCTCTCGGTACCCCAGCTTGCGATAGGCCTCCACCAGCTTGACCAGTGCCGCCGGCACGACCGACGTCTTGGGATGGCTGGCCACGAGATCCTTGAAGTACAGGATGGCGGAATCGTAGGCTTTGAGCCGGAAGTAGAAGAGACCGGCCTTGTATGCCTTGTAGGCAAACCGCTCGTTCAGCTCGGTGATGCGGAGCTGCGCCCGCTTGGCCGCATTGGTTCCCGAATAGCGGTTGAGCAGCTCCTGAAACGTCGCCAGCGCCGTCTGGCCATAGGTGGGGTCGAGCTCGGGCCGGCGCCAGAGATCGGCGTAGACGTCACCCACCCGCAGGAGCGCCTCGGGCGCGATCGGATGGTTGGGGCTGTCGTCGGAGGCCTTCCGGAATTCCCGCACCGCTTCGAGGTGGCTTCCCCGCGCGTAATAGGCCTCCCCCAGCCAGTAGTGAGCCTGCGGGATGCGGGGATCGCCCGGAGGAAGCTCGAGCAGGACCCGCTCGAGCAGCTTGATTGCGTCGTTCCACTTGCCGTTGCGCACCGCCGCCTCGGCCCGCTGCCACAGCGAGTTTACTTCGGCTGGGCTGGCGCTCAGGCTCGCCTGCGACACGGGAGCCGGCGCCGTCCGCGGGGCCCTGCCCCCACCGCCACCGCAAGCCACGGTAAGCGCACTCAACACCAGGAGCAGCCGTTTCATCGGACGCCTGTCAGTGCCGACTCACCCGCCGACGGGGAAGCACGGAGATCCTGCAGCCGGTCGGCCGCCATCTGGCGTATGGAATCACTCTGCACGTCATCCGACATCACGGCCTGGTAGGCGAGGGCCGCGGCGATGGGGTCACCCAGGCGGAGCCGGGCGTCGCCGTACCCCACCAACGCGCGACGGCCGACGATGGTGCTGGAGTCTACTCGTATGGCGGAGGCAAACCACAGGGCAGCGTCTTGGTGGCTGCCGGCCGCCTCCGCCTGGAGGCCGAGCATGAGGGAACAGCCGGCCACGCCTTCCTCGGCCCGGGCCCGAATGGCCTGGACCCGGGTCCGGCGGACCGCGGCCTGGAAGGAGGGCAGCGCCTCGGCGCACCCAGAAGTCTCCCGCGCGGCCAGTCCATACACCAGCAGCAGTGAATCCACCGTCTCGGCATCGGGGGCGACGGCGATCGCGCCGGGCAACACGGCCACCAGATCGGTGGCTTCGGCTCCGGGGCGGCGAATCAGCTCGAGCGCGTACCGGCCGATGGAACGATCTGGAGCAATCGCGCCCATGCCAACCACCGCGGCCTGCAGTCGTTTGGCGTCGCCGGCACGCTCCGCGGCTCTGGCCACGGCATCCAGGCCCTCAGCCGCCTCAGCGGCCCGGGTGGGGTCTTCCGCAGCCAGGCGCAGGTAGGCGTCCGAGGCGACATCCAGATTGCCGGTGCGAAGCGCCGCCGCCCCCGCCTTGGCCCAGAGCCGGGCGTCGGGGTCCTTGGCAAGGACCTGCTGGTACACGGTCAGCGCTTCCGCGAAGCGGGACTCGCCATACGCCTGGTCGCCGCTCCGCTCCTCGTCGCCGGCGCCACCGCACCCCGCCACCAGCACCCACGCTGCAACCGCTACCAGACGGACGGAAATCGTCACTGACCCGCCCGGTCGAGCATGGCCAGATACGCTTCCACCCGGGCGTTCTCCGGCCGGCGCGCAAGACACGACTGCCAGACTGTCCGGGCACCACCCGCGTCGCCCGCGAGATAATGCGCGAGACCGAGGGCAGCCTGCGCATCGACGAAGTTGGGACGGTCGCGAACGACCTCCTCCAACGCCTCACGGGCCTCCAG
>DASVGF010000066.1:0-28593 GCA_036379675.1 Gemmatimonadales bacterium
GCCACTGCAGGTCCTCGATCCGGAAGTCGCCCCCCGCTTCCAGAGTGTCGAGGCTGCCGGCCAGCTCGACCGAGGCGGTGGCCCTCCCGGCCAGGGCGCTGTCGATGGACGGGTCCCGGCTCATTCCGGTCTCGGCCAGCATGAGCGAGTCGAACGCGACCAGACTGTCAGCCCGGAGCGTGAAGGCCATCCGCCCGCGGTGCGGGGCAGCCCAGCCCAGCGTGCCGGAGCCTCCCACCGTGGCGTCCTTCCACACCGCGTAGGCGGTGTCGAGGCGAATCACGCTGTCGTGCAGCCCGGCGACGCCGTAGACGCTGTCTATGGTGAATTCCCGGATCCGGCTGGTGGACAGGACCAGGCGGGCTTCACCTTCGGGCGCTCGCGCGGTGTCGATGACCCCGGTGACGGAGAACTCCCCCTCCAGGCTGCTGGGCAGCCGGCGGCCGGTGAGCGCCTGCAGATCCAGCCTCGAGAAGCGAAGCAGGAGATCTTCCGCGCCCCATCGCGGTGACTGCAGAGTGACGAAACCGTGCGCCTCCACATTGCCGATCTGTCCGCTGACCGACGCGTCCACCGACAGCCGGGCCAGCGAGCCCTGGCTCTGGAAGGGACCCCGCACCTCGCCCCGAGTCTTCAATGAGGGGAAGGCGCGCCGGATGCCGTCGAAGGAGAGTGGATCGAGGGTGACGTCGGTGTCGAGGCCGAGGACCCTGCCCCGGGTGTCCAGGTGTACCGTGCCTTCGAGCAGGCTCGGAGGGAGGTCGCCGTCCTGGTGCTGCGCAGTGCCGTTGAAGGTGACGTCCCGCAGGGGCCCGTTGAGCGTGCCCACCGCCGTGAGGCGCCCCTCCAGCACGACCGCCGGGGCGATCCGCCGGACCGTGCGGAGATCGATGTCGGACTGGCGGACGCCGAACTCCGTAAAGATGAGTCCGCTGTCGCGGGACGACCCGAACCCGCCCTCGCCTGCAATGGTCGAGAGCGGATTCCCCGGTACCGCGGCGTCGCGGAAAGCCCACTCGAGGCTGAGGTCCAGGGCGTTGAGAAACCCCGAGCCGGCCAGCTTGCCGGTTACCGTTCCAGAGAACGGAAGCGTGTCCAGGTACGGGCGGACCACATCGAGGTCCAGGTCCGACAGCCTGACGTTCATGTCCCGGACCCCAAGCCCTCGCCGGCGGTCCGTAATGGTCACCAGCTCGCCCTCCACCCCGCCGTCTTCGCCCCGGAGATTCAGATCGCGGATGTCGTAGGCAGTACGAGTGCCTGTTTCGGACCGCGCCGTCAGCACGCCGCGCCCCGTCATTTCGGGGAAATGCGGCGACACCCAGCGCAGGTCGGCCAGATTCACCCGGGGGGCAATGACCTGAAAGTCGAACAGGATGGTGTCGCGCGGCCAGGTGACCGCGCCGCCTCCCGAGAATCTGGTGTCTGGCAGCGCGCCCCGGGCCAGGCTGAACACGGCGCTGTCGCCCCGGATCCTCAGCCGCCCGACCGCATTCCGGAGGGTCACCCCGGGGTCGTTGACCCTCGTAGCGAGCGAGTCAAGATCGATGGTGAAAGGCTGGCGGTCCGGCGTGGCGATGCGGAGGCGGGACATCCGCGTCGCCAGGTCGGCCAGCAGGATCACCCGCCTCAACCCCTCCCGGCTCTCCTCGATCAAGCGGCCGGGCTTTGCCCGCTCGGCCAGCAGCGCGGAATCGACGCTGCTCTCGGTCCGGGCCGTTCGGGGCGGGTTCCACGGCAGCGCGATCCGCAGCGTTCCGCCGCTCATCCTCACGTTATGGAATTCCACCAGGGGGGACTTCCCGCCCTTGGACCCCTTTCCGATGCCGAGCACCTCCTCGTAATTCATCCGGCCGTTCCGGTGCTTGATCAGCTGAATGGTGGGACGCTCCAGCTGCATGCCGCTGAGCAGCACCTGTCCGGCGAGGAGGTTGGGCAGCCGGTAACTGACCCGGACCCGCGGCAGGTCGGCCAGCAGCTCTCCGCTGGTGTCCCGGACGACCAGGTTCTCCAGGGTGAGATCGTACAAGAAGGACCCGGAGATGGCGCCGACCCGCACCTGCCCGGTGACGATCCGGTCGAGGAAGCGCGAGACCGTGCGCGCCAGCAGGTCGCGGCCCGGTGGGGTGAGCGTCATGGACGTCACCACCCCGAGCACCATGGCGATGATGCCGATGACGAAGACGAACAGAAACCGCGCGAGCTGCCGGCGCATCAGAACGGCTGACCTACGGCGACGTGAAAGGTGAACTTCCCCCGACGAGGAAGGATATACGCCCCCTGCCCTGGAACCGGGGTCAGGTTGCCGACCCCGTCGAACTGATAGAGGGTGCCTGACTGAAGCTTGTAGGCGTTGTAGGCGACGTCCAGCCGGGCTGGGCCCAACGGCGTTGCCACCCGGAGCCCGATCCCGGGCGTGACCCGGATCCTGGCGGTGGGCCCGGGCCCCTGCCGCTGCCAGACCCCACCGGCGTCCACAAAGGCGGCGAGCCGGAGCCGCGAGCTGAATACCGGCGAGGGCACCCGGATCTCCACGTTGGCCAGCGCGAGACTGTTGCCGCCGGTCGCAGCTACCCGGACCGAGTCGGGACTGATCGAGTCCGCCCCCACCGCGTCCACATGGCTCTGGGGCACGACGTAGACCACGGGGCCCAGCTCGTTGCGTTCGAAGCCGCGCACATCGTTGGGGCCGCCGGCGTAAAACCGCTGCTCGGGTGGTATGAAGTTGCCGCTTGCCGTGTCCACGTCCACGCTGGGCGAGAAGATCAGGCCGCCGCGCAGGCGCCAGCTCAGCACCACATCGCGCGAGAGGGGACGGTACCAGGCGATGCCACCCACCAGTCGAGTGAACTGCTGCAGCGACGAGGAGCCGATGTACTTGGAGCTGTGGGTCAGCTCCACCGAGCTGAGATAGCCGCGGGTCGGATCGATCTGGCTGTTGACCCGGGGAAACGTTCCCTGCGCGGTCAGGGTGGCCAGCACCCGGTCCTGCCGGAGCGGCTCGATGACATCGGCCGTGCAGGCGTTGAAGAAGGAGCAGAAGCTGAGGGGTGTGGCTTCGGTGTGGCCGTACGAAACGGTGTACGTGAGGGACAGCGGGTTCCGCAGCCGGGGTGTGGTACGGGTCAGCGCCACGCTTACGCCCGACTCCTGCCGGAGATATACCTTGTACTCCGAGCGCCGCTCCCCGAATACGGAGAACGTGATCGCGTTATTCGGCGAGAGAAAGGCGGGGCGGCGGACCGAGGCGCCGAGGTAGAAGTTGACCTGCGACGAGCCGATCGTATCGTTCTTCGAAGCCGAGCAGATGTTGTCCGCCAAGCCCCAGTCCAGTGGATCGCCCACGCCCAGTTTGGACGCGCGGCTGGTCAGGTCCAGGATCCGGCCTCCACCCAGAAAATCTCGGGAGGTCCAGCCCAGCGAGCCGCGGAAGCAGTCGTTGGTGGCGTAGCCCAGGGTGCCGCGGATCCGGCGCCGCTTGCCCTCGTTGACCTGCACCAGGAGCGGCACCGAGTCGGCCCCCGGCTGGAAGGCGGCCGAGTCGATGTTGACCGAGGCGAATCGAAAGAGGTCCGACTCGTAGAGGTTACGCTGGCTCTGGAACAGCTCATCCTGGGAGTAGAGCCGGCCGGGATGCGCCACCAGCAACCGGCGAATCAATGACGTATCCACCCGGGTGGCTCCCACCACCCGAATCGATCCGATGACCGCCCGGTGGCCCGGTACCACATCGAGCGTGACCGAAGCCACCCGGCCCGGCTTGTTCACCTCGAATCCGGTGAACACGGTGGCGGCGGGATAGCCGCGATCTCTGAGCCGCTTGGTGATGCTGTCTGCAGTTTCCTGCATGGCGTACCGGTTGAACGGGTCGCCCGGCTGTAGCGGCAGATCCTGTACCACTTCCCGGCGCCATCGCGGCCGCAGCGTGTCCACGCCCGAGAGCGTCAGCGAGGTAACCCGGATCGGGGCCCCCTCGGCGATATTGAACGTGACGTACACGTCCTCCCGGGTGCGCCGGACCAGGGTGTCCACCTGGGCATCGGCGTAGCCGCTGCGCTTGTACAGCACTTCGATTCTGACGACGTCGCGCCGGAACTCCTGCTCGTCGAAGTAGCGCTTGGCTCCCAGGCCGAGCCAGCGGACCAGCCAGGAGCGGGCAAACCAGCTCGAGTTGGTCGCGACGATGGCGCTGGCGAGGACTTCATCCGGGATGGCGCTGTTCCCGACGAAATCGAGCTGGCGAACCACGCGCTGGGGCTCCTGGGCCGGCAGCGGGCGGACGAGCAGGAGTGCCCCGACGAGACAGAGGAACCGGGCTGCCCCCTTCATGGACAGCCGGATCGGTCGGCCCGGGTGAAGATTCCGTTGGTCGAAGAAAGCCGATGGGGCTGCGGCAGGGGATGAAAAATGCCACACTCCTGGACGAGGATCTCACGCCCACCGGGAAATCGAGACGCGATTGACGACCTGCGCTAAGCCCGGTAGTTTGACCACCTTACGCCGTCGTGTCAACTTCCGCGACCGCTTCCGCTCTCCCAGCGAGACCATGCGCCGATTCTTGGGTGTAGCCTTCCTGGCCGTCTTGGCTTGTGGCGACCAGGCCAGCGACAGGACGCTCAATTACTTCTTTACCTACGACCCCCGATCGCTGGACCCGGCACTTTCTACTGACGTGCCCACCGGCGAAGTGGTGACGCTTCTCTTCGATAATCTGACGCAGTTCGACCCCGACGCCCGTCTGGTCCCGGGACTGGCCCGGAGCTGGGAGTCCGACGCTTCCGGGCGGGTCTACACTTTTCACCTCCGGAACAACGCCGTCTTCCACGATGGTCGACCCATCAATGCGGCCGATGTCCGCGCCTCACTCCTCCGCGCGCTCGCTCCTGGCAGCAGCGGCGGCCGGAGCTGGCCGCTCTATCCTATCCAGGGTGCCCGGGCGTACGCCGCCGGCACCAGCAAGGACGTTCAGGGCCTCGTGGTACGGGACGATTCCACGGTGGTCATGACGCTGGAGGAGCCGCTCAACGTCTTCCCCAAGCTGCTGGCCATGCCCGTCGCCGCCATCGTGCCGACGCCCACCGCCCCCGATTTCGATCAGAATCCGGTCGGCAGCGGACCCTGGAAGTTCGTATCCTGGTCGCACGACGACGCCATCGTTCTCAGCCGCAACGAGCGTTACTGGGCCGGCCCCCCCAAATCGGACACCCTGAAAATCCGGATCATCCCGGAGCCCCTCACCCAGGCCGCGGAGTACGAGTCCGGGCAGCTCAGCGTGGTTGAGGTGCCGGTCGGCGAAACCCGCCGGTGGGAGCAGACCCATCCCGACGAGCTGCAGCGCCGGCCGGGCCTCAAGGACCTCTACATCGCTGTGAACACGACCCGGGGGCCGCTCAAGGACGTCCGGGTGCGCCAGGCCCTCAACCACGCCGTGGATGTTCGCACCCTGCTCGGTACCGTCATGGCCGACCGCGGCGTTCTCGCTGCGGGGTCGCTTCCGCCCGGCATCGCCGGTTACGATTCGACCCGGGCCCCCTACGGCTACGATCCCGGCAAGGCCAGGCGGCTGCTGGCCGAGGCTGGGTACCCCAACGGATTCTCGGTCAAGCTGTGGCGCACCCAGCGAGCCGAGCTGGCGCGCCTGGCCCAGTCGATTCAGCAGGACCTGGCCCAGGTGGGCGTCCGGGCGGAGATCGTCGAGCGGGACGCCTCGAGCGCCCGGGCTGCCGTCCGCAACGGCGAAGCCGACCTGTTCCTGACCGACTGGTGGGCGGACTATCCCGATCCGGAGAACTTCAACTATCCGCTCTTCCATTCCCGCAACAAAGGTCCCGGCGGAAACTACGCCTTCCTGGCCGATCCGGCGCTGGATTCGATGATCGCGCGGGCTCGCGTCACTCCCGACGAGGCAGAGAAAGTGCGGCTCTCGCGCGCCATCGACGCCCGGGTATTCGAGCTGGCGCCCTGGATCTTTCTCTGGTTTCCGGTGGACATCTGGGCCGCCCGGCCCGAGGTGAAAGGCTGGCGCGTTCCACTGGTGTTTACCGGCCAGCGCTGGATGGAAGCCGAGCGCCGGTGAAGCGTCTCATCCTCACCCGCCTTGCGCTGCTGGTCCCCACCCTGCTCGGCGTGCTGGTCGTGACCTTTCTTCTGCTGTACGTGGCGCCGGGTGACCCGGTGCAGGCCATGGTGGGCGAGCGGGCCGATCCCGAGACGCTCGCCCGACTCCGGGCCGAGCTCAGGCTGGACGACCCGCTTCACCAGCAGTTCGGCCACTACCTGAAGGGCGTCCTCAGCGGCGATCTCGGTACCAGCTACATCACCCGGCGACCCATTCTGACCGATCTGCTCCAGCGCTTCCCGGCCACCCTCCGCCTGGCCGGCGCGGCCATGCTTTTTGCAGCCGTCACCGGTATCGCGGTTGGCATCTACGGGGCGTGGCGTCCCGGAAGCTGGGCCGACCGCATCGCCACGTTTGGCGCATACCTGGGAGTGTCGTTCCCGGTGTACTGGGTGGGTCTCATCCTGATTCTGGTCTTCGCCGTGAACCTGCGGTGGCTGCCGGCCTCCGGGTCGTCCGGCCTCGTCTTTCTCATCCTTCCGGCCATCACCCTGGGAATGCGCTCGGTGGCATTCCTGGCCCGGATGACCCGAGCTACCATGCAGGAAGTCCTCGGGAGCGATTTTGTGCGCACGGCACGCGCCAAAGGGTTGAATGAAGGCCGCGTGGTGCTGTCCCATGCTTTCCGGAACGCGCTTCTTCCGGTCGTCACCGTGCTGGGTCTCGACTTCGGCAGCTATCTCACCGGCTCCATTCTCACGGAAACGATTTTTTCGTGGCCGGGCGTTGGCCGATATGTTCTCACCGCAATCGACAAGCGCGACCTGCCGGCGATCCAGGGCAGCATCCTGTTCCTCAGCCTGGTCTTTGTCATGGTGAACCTGATTACCGATCTGGTGTACGCGAGGGTGGATCCGAGGGTGGCGTATGATTAGCGGGGCGGCGGCCCTGCTGCCCCGCCTGCTCGCCGCGGTCCTGTCGCTGCTCGCGATCTTCCCGGCGCACCTGACCGCGCAGGGTGACCTCAAACGCCGCCTCGACGCGCGCCTCGACCGTCCACCCTTCAACCGGCAGATCTGGGGCGTGGCCGTGGTCGACGAGCGGGGACGGCTCCGATACGGGCGAAACCAGGACCGGCTCTTCATTCCCGCCAGCAACACCAAGCTGGTGGTGAGCGCGGCGGCCGCCGCGCTCCTGCCGCCGGACTGGACCGTCAAGACGAGCCTCTATGGAGGACCCGTCGCGGGCGGGGTCCTTCTCGGCGACCTCGTGCTCTACGGACGCGGCGATCCGACGATGGATCGCCGTTGCTATGCTACGGACTCGACGCTGCCCGGCGTCTGCGACACCGACCCCTTCGCCCGGCTCCGGCAGATGGTGGACTCGCTGCGCAGCAAGGGGGTCCAGATGGTGGCGGGGGATGTGGTGGGGGATGGGAGCTACTTCGAGCCGACGCTGATCCATCCCAACTGGGAGTCGTTCGACCTGAACTGGTGGTATGCGGCGCCGGTCTCGGGCCTGGGCTTCCACGACAACAGTGTGGACTTCATCTGGCAGCCGGGGCCGGCAGCGGGCGCGCCGGCGGTGATCGCAATGGAGCCGGATCTGGGCGACATCGCATTCGAGAACCGAACCCTGACGGTTCCGCCCGGCGGAGAGACCGATATCGGTGACCGGTTCTTCCGCCATCCGGGCACGCTCAGCATCTGGGCCGAAGGCACCGTTGCGCTCGATCATCCCCGGCGTACCGAGTCGTTTGCGCTGCCGGACCCGAACCTCTATGCCGCCCGGGCGCTCCGCCAGGCGCTGGCGGACGCCGGCATCGCCGTCACCGGCACCACACGCTCAACCACCGATTCCACCCTCTACGCCGCGCTTCGGACCACGCCACCGCTGGCCGAAGTGCGCTCGCGCCCGCTCAGGGACTGGATCTTTCCGATCCTGAATACCAGCCAGAACTGGTTCGCCGAGATGCTCCTGAAGCAGCTCGGCAGGCAATTCGGGCGGGGCGGGTCCTGGTCCGAAGGCCTCGACGTGGAGCGGCGCTTCCTGATCGATTCGGTGGGGGTGGATTCGACGCAGATCTCCCTCAGCGACGGCTCCGGTCTCTCCAGCAGCAACCTGGTCAGTCCGCTCGCCTTTACCCAGCTGCTCCGGTACATGCGCCGGCACCGCCATTACGCTGCGTTCGCCGGCGGGCTTCCGTTGGCCGGAGGCACCGGGTCACTGCGCAATCGCTTCATGGGTACCTCGCTGGCGGGCAAGGTGCGGGGCAAGACCGGAAGTATCTCCCGCGTCAACAGCCTGTCCGGCTATATCGAGTTGGGACAGGGGAAAACGCTGACCTTCTCGGTCCAGGCCAATCACCACGCCCAACCCGGCCGCGCCATCCTGGCGGCCATCGACAGCGTGGTGATGGAGATGGCGCGCTAATCGTCCTTCTGCCCGAAGAGGGCCATGTTGGACGAGTGGCCCGGGTTCACCTTGGCCTTGGGATTGATCCAGTGCACCGCGTTATTGACGGCGATGCAGGCCTCGCCCGCCCCGGTCGCAATGAGCTTGAGCTTGCCCGGATAACTGGTGATGTCGCCCGCCGCGTAGATGCCGGGAACGTTGGTGGCCATGACCTGGTCCACCTTGATATCGGCCTTTTCCGTGTCGAGCCCCCATTCCTTGATGGCGCCCAGGTCGGAGTGGAAGCCTAGCAGCGGAATCACGGCGTCCATCTCCAGCGTCTCTTCTTCCTTTGTCTTGTTATTGAAGATGGTGACGCGCTCCACCTTTCCGTTGCCATGCAGCGCCTTCACCTCCCAGAAGGTCCGGAGGTCGCATTTGCCGCAACGCTGGTAGTCGTGCACCTGGTTGATGGTGGCCTGGTGCGCGCGGAAGCCGTCGCGCCGGTGAATGAGCATGACCGACTTGGCGATTCCCTGAAGGTTGACCGCCCAGTCGAACGCCGAGTCGCCACCACCGACCAGCAGCACTCGCTGTCCCTCGAACTGGCGGGGATCGAGCACCTTGAAGTAGAGACCCTTCTCCTCGAACCGCTCCTCGTCCTGAATTCCCAGCTTGCGTGCCTCGAAGGCCCCGATGCCGGCGGCAATGACGATGGTGCGGGTGGGATACTCACCCTCCGAGGTCTCCAGCACGAAGTGGCCGCCTCCGGCCTGCTCCTCACGCCTGAGACCGGTGACGATCTCGCCCAGGTGAGTCGAAGCCCCGAACTGGAGTGCCTGGGTGGCCATGTCGCGCACCAGGTCCTTGGCGAGCACCTTGGGAAAGCCGGCCACGTCAAAGATGTACTTCTCCGGATAGAGCGCCATGAGCTGGCCGCCGAGCGCGGGCAGCGCGTCGATGATCCGGGCGGACGCCCCCCGCATGCCCGCGTAGAACGCCGCGAAGAGCCCCGTGGGGCCGCCCCCGATGATGGATATGTCCTTCAGCTCCTGCTCGGCCACCGCATCTCCTCGGTCAATCGGCTCAGTGCGCTCACGTTCGCGATCGGGAAAGATAGAATGTAACTTGACCGCCATGCCCACAAAAATCCCGACGCTCGGCGTGACCGGTCTGGCCCTCTCCGCGTCACTGCTGACGTCCGGGTGCCGAAGCGCCGGCCGGGTTCTGGAAACCCTTCTGCGCGAGCGTCCGCCGGCGGCGCTCGACTCGATGAGCGTGGCCAGTGATGTCCGCATCGACTCGCTCGGTTACGTCGTCGGCAGTTTCGTGGGCGAGGGCACCAGCCGTGCCGTACACCTGCTCTCGAGCGACACCGGCCTGGTGGCCGGCCTGGCCCGGCGATACCGCCCGGATCTCATTCAATCGGGTGCGGTGTGGCCGCGGCTGGCGCACGCGGGTACCGTCACTCTCGCCCCGGCCGGCCGGAGGCGCACCGTCGGCGGCACCCCCAGGATCGATCTCGCCATGGTGGGTTCGCCACTGGGGCAGACCGCCGTCACCCCCACTACCATCCTGCTGCACGGCAGCCGGTGCGGCTGGCGCGGCGCCCAGGTGGAAATCGTCGTCGACCGCGAGCCGGGCGACCGCGGCGCGCCTCTGCGGGGGCCGGTCCTGGGATCGCTCACCCGCGCCAACTCCGGCAACGGGGGGCAAGCCACGGGTGAATTCCGCCGCCGGCCACCGCTGGCGCCCCCGGGCCCGGCGCTGACCGAGGAGCTGGTGCGACGCACCTCCATGGCCATGGACTCGGTGCTGGACGCAAGCTTCCGCTCACTCGCCCTGCGGCGCGCCGACGACATAGACCTCGAGATCAATACCCTGGCGGACATCGATGCGGCCGACGTGACCTCCTACCGAGCCCGGCCGAACACGGTGCGGTTTGCCGTGTCGCTCCGCGAGCGGCGCATCACGGCTGGTCGCGACACCCTGCTCGCCTCGACGGTCATGACCTGGGACAGCGCGGGCGCGTGGCAGCAGTTTGTCTTCCGCCCAACCGTGCTGTCGTTGCGGCGCGGCAGCCTGGCTCCCTATGGCGCACTGCGCCGCAGCGTCTTCTGGCGCCGGCTGCAACCCATCAGTGATTTCGGGTTCGAGCGTGACAACCTCTGGATGGAGCAGGTGGATGTACGCGGTGCCGGCGTGCTGTGGGGCATCATTCAGCCCGGAGGCAACATCGTGGTGGCGGCCGCGGAAGTGGAAGGACCGTGTCGATGAAGATCTACACCAAGACGGGTGATGAAGGCGAGACGGGTCTGTTCGGCGGCGGCCGGGTACCCAAGGACCACCCGCGGGTCGCCGCCTATGGCGACATCGACGAATTGAACTCGGTCATCGGCCTCATCCGCGCTACCGCGCCGGCCGAGCTCTTCCAGGATCTGCTGGAGACCATTCAGCAGGATCTGTTTGCCATCGGCGGCCACCTGGCCACACCCGATCCGGAGCGGGTCCGCAAGTCCCTGGAGAAGGCGGCCCTCTCGGCAGAGCGGGTAGCCGAGTTCGAGCGTACCATCGACGCCGCGGACGCGGAGCTGGCACCGCTCCGGGCCTTCGTGCTTCCAGCGGGGACACCCAAGGCGGCCGCTCTTCACCTGGGCCGCACCGTGTGCCGCCGCGCCGAGCGCAGCGTGGTGGGTCTCAGCCGGGAGACGGAAGTGCCCCCGCACTTCCTGGTCTACCTCAACCGGCTGTCGGATCTCCTCTTCACCCTCGCGCGTCTGGCCAACCACCGGGCCGGGGTGAGGGACGTGACCTGGTAATGGGCCGGCCGATCCTCGTCGCCCACTCATCGGGCAGCTATCCGGTGTACGTCGAGGCGGGCTCCCTCAGCCGACTCGACCGGCTGGCGGCCGAGCATCTCCCGCGGCGGCGCGTTGTCATGATCGCCGACGCGGCCGTGCACGAGCTCTACCGCGCGGGAAAGCTGGGTCTCCCCTCCTGGACGGGACCAGTACTCACCTTCCCCGCGGGGGAGCAGTCCAAGACCAGAACCACGTGGGGCAGTCTCTCGGATTCACTGTTGGAGCAGGGCTATGGCAGGGACAGCGGGCTGATCGCACTGGGCGGTGGCGTGACCGGAGATCTCGTCGGGTTTGTAGCCGCCACCTATATGCGAGGGCTGCCGTACATCCAGGTCCCCACCACGCTCCTCGCCATGCTCGACGCTTCGGTGGGCGGCAAAACCGGCGTGGATACCACCTACGGCAAGAACCTCATCGGGGCATTTCACCCGCCGGCTGCGGTGGTGGCGGACCCGCTCGTCCTGAAGACCCTTCCCGAGCGGGCATTCCGGGCCGGCCTGGCCGAGGCGGTCAAGCACGGCCTGATCGCTGACGAGGCCTACTTTGCCTGGATGGAAAAGGCGGCCGATGCACTTGCTGCCCGGGATCCCGCCGCGCTCACGCGGCTCATCTGGCGGAGTGTGGAGATCAAAGCCGAGGTAGTGAGCGGCGACGAACGGGAGTCAGGGCGCCGGGCCATCCTCAACGCGGGGCACACCGTCGCCCACGCGCTGGAACAGAGCTCGAATTACCAGCTCCCCCATGGGGAGGCGGTGGCACTGGGACTGGTGGTCGAGTGCCAGCTCGCGGAGCAGCTGGGGCTCGCTCCCAAAGGCTTGCGGCAGCGGGTTGCCGATCTCCTGGCCCGGCTCGGTCTGCCCCAGCAGCTCAACACCGCGGTGGACTCGGGCTCGGTGCTCGGAAGCATGGCGACCGACAAGAAGAATCGGGGCGATCAGATACACTTTGCGCTGCCGGCTCGCGTGGGGGCCATGCACCGCGCGCCGGAGTGGACGATTGCGGTCCCGCCCGAGGCGATCCGCCTCGCCATGGAGGCAATCGCGTGAACCTGCGGGAAGGCGTTATCCGCTTTTCGTGCAAGGATTTGCAGCGCCAGACGGGCCACCGACACCGCCCCTGGTTCACCACAAAAGTGGATAAATCGACCAACCGGTTGGCCACGAACGTTTTGTGATGTGGAAAGATTTTTTTGCTTGACCGCGCCACCGACCATTCCTATATTGCCTCCTTCCTCTCCGTTCTCACTGGTCACCGCAAATCAATCGTAGCCGGTTCCCTCTGCCGGGGTTGTCTATGACGCATGTCCGCACCGGGAAAGCCCGCCCGTTTGCTCGCTCCACTCCTTCCGGCGCGTTCGATCAGTACCTGCTCGACATCCAGAAGCTTCCGATGATCTCCGATCCAGACGAGGAAAAGCGTCTGGCCCGGTCCGCCCTCGCGGGCGATGAACGAGCGGCCGAGCGGCTGGTTACCGCCAATCTCCGCTTCGTCATCTCCTACGTGAAGAAATACCAGGGCCACGGGCTGGACCTGTCCGAGCTGGTGGCAATCGGCAATGAAGGCCTGCTGAAGGCGGTCAAGAAGTTCGACCCCGACCATGGCGTAAAGTTCATCTCCTACGCGGTCTGGTGGGTGCGTCAGGCAGTGCTCAAGGCGCTGGCCGAGCAGACCCGGAGTGTCCGCATCCCGCTCAACCAGAACTCCGCCCTGGTCCGGATGTCGCGGGCCAAAAGCTTTCTGGCGCAGGAGCTGGGACGGGAGCCGACCGACGGCGAGATAGCCATGGCTCTGAACGACACCGTGGACAACATCCGGTCAGCCCATCGGATGACGTCCACCGAGGTGTCCCTGGACGCACCGGTGGAGCGGCAGGACCGCGGAGCCAGCACCTTCGGCGAGCGGGTGGCGGGCACCGGCAACACCGAGATCGAGGAGATGACGGACGTCCGGCTGCAGCGCGAATTCATCGACCGGATTTTCCAGCGTCATCTCACCCCCCGCGAACGCAAGATTCTCTCCCTCTATTACGGTCTTGAGGAAGGCTCCGAAGCGCTGACACTGGAGAAGATCGGCGCGCTGCTCGGCGTTACCCGCGAGCGCATCCGGCAGATCCGCGAGCGGGCGTTCGAGAAGCTCCGCGATTCGCCCGATGTGCGCTCGCTCCGGGGCTTCTGGGGAGCCGCGTAGCGGAACGAGGGAACGGTGGAACGACGGAACGGCGGGGCGGTGTCAAGTGAGCACCGACCGCCGTTTCGCATCTGTTGCACTACTTTCCCACGCTCTCCCCTTCCGTCGTTCCCTCGTTCCCTCGTTCCCTCGTTCCGTCTACATTGCGACCATGCCTTCCCGGCTTCCCATATTTCCTCTCCCGGCCGTGCTGTTCCCCGGAACGCCCCTGCCGTTGCACATATTCGAGCCACGCTACAAGCGGATGCTGGCCGACTGTCTGGCCTCGGACCGGCGCTTCGGCATCACTCCGGCGCGCCCGGCCGGCGAGATCCCGGGGCCCGGCACCGTCGGCTGTGTCGCGGAGGTGCGGGTGAACCAGGAGCTGCCCGACGGGCGATCGAATATCGTGGTACTGGGGGGCACCCGCTTCGTGCTCTCGCGCCTGCTGGACGAGACTCTCCCCTACCTCGTGGCTATGGTCCAGCCCTTCGAGGACGACCCGGACACTCAGCCCGCGCCGGAGGTCACCGACGCCGTGCGGCAGTTGTTTACCCGCTACTTTGCCGGGCTTCGCCAGCTGAACGATGCGGAGGCCGAGGAGCCGTCGCTGCCGGAGGATCCGGTGAGCCTTTCATTTCAGGTCTCCGGTGCCATCGATTGTGATCCCGGCGTCAAGCAGCGGCTCCTGGCCGAACGCTCGACCGCCCGCCGGGTCGAGGCCCTCGCGCTACTGCTTCCGGTGCTCACCAGCGCTGTGGAAGCCGGCCTGGTGGTCCATCGCCGGGCCCATACCAACGGGAGAGGCGGCGCCGCGCCCGAAATAGTCTCCCATCAATGAATCCCTCTCTTCTGGACGCTCTCACCAAAATCGTCGGCGCCCCCTGGGTACGCCACCGGCGGGCCGAGCTGGCCACCTATGCCATGGACGGGCTCCCCACCCACGAATCGCTGCCCGGCATAGTGGTCATGCCGGGGACGCCGCGCGAGGTGCGCGAGATCGTACGCCTGCTGCACCTGATTCAGGTACCCTTCGTCGCCCGCGGAGCCGGAACCGGCTTGTCGGGTGGCGCGCTCGCCGACCCCGGCACCGTGCTGATCACGCTGACGCGGCTGAACCAGATTCTCCGCGTAGACCCGATTCAGCGCCGCGCCGTGGTCCAGCCCGGCGTGGTGAATGCGCGACTTTCCGAGGCGGTGCTGCCCCTCGGCCTGCAATACGTGCCGGATCCCTCGAGCCAGGCCGCGTGCACTGTAGGCGGAAACGTGGCCGAAAACGCCGGCGGGCCTCACTGTCTCAAGTACGGCGTCACCACCAACCACATCGTGGCTCTCGAAGTGGTGTTGCCTGACGGCTCGGTGACCCGGTTGGGGTCCAACCAGGGCGATGCCTGGGGCCCGGACCTCGTTGGACTTTTCGTCGGCAGCGAAGGAATGTTCGGAATCGCAACCGAGATCACGGTCCGCCTGGAGCCCGTGCCCGAGAGCGTCCGCACTATGCTGGCAGACTTCCCCACGGTCCGAGCCGCCAGCGAGGCGGTCTCCTCCATCATTGCTGCCGGCATCGTACCGGCCGCGCTCGAGATGATGGACCGTGCCTGTGTGGCCGCGGTAGAGGCGTCCATTTATGCGGCCGGCTATCCCACGGACGCCGCGGCGGTGCTCCTGGTGGAGCTGGACGGCCAGGCTGACGCGGTGGAGGCCGAGGCGGAAATGGTGCGCGACATTCTGCTGGATCGGGGCGCCCGCGAGGTGCGGAGCGCCTCGACGGTGGGGGATCGGGCCAGGCTCTGGCAGGGGCGCAAGAAGGCGTTTGGGGCCATGGGGCGGATCGCGCCGGACCTTGCGGTCCAGGACGCGGTGGTACCCCGCTCCGCGCTGCCGGCGATCATGGATCAGATCGAGGGCATCCGCCGCGAGTACGGGCTCACCATCAGCAACGTGTTCCACGCCGGCGATGGAAACCTGCACCCGAACATCAGCTTCGACCGCCGCGATCCAGTGGTGGCGGCACGGGTCAAGTCGGCCTGCCGGGAGATCATGGCCGCCTGCGTTGCGGTGGGCGGGAGCATCACAGGTGAGCACGGGGTGGGATCCGACAAGATTGACTACATGCCCTGGATCTTCGATGCCGAAAGCCTGGGGGCCATGCGCGCGGTCCGCCGCGCATTCGACCCGGCCGAGATGGCCAATCCGGGCAAGGTGGTCCCGGTGCGAGCCTGCCGTGAGTGGTGCGCCGTGAAGAGCGCCCGCCACCTGCCGGGCTCGGAGCTCGCCCCCACGCTTCGCTCGGGGCAAGCATGAACGACGCCATCTTCACCCGCCTCCGGGCCCTTCTGGGCACCAGTGGCGTAGACCGGGACGTCAACGGGGTGCCCCGGGCTACGCCCGATACCGGCGACGCGCTCTCGCTGGTGTGCCGGCTGGCGCACGAGGAAGGTTGGAAGATCCGGGTCGAAGGCCGGGGGACCTGGCTCCCGTCCGATGCGCCGGCCGACCTCGCCGTCAGCACGCGCGCGCTGGAGCAGATCGTGTCGGTGAGCCCAGCGGACCTCGTCGCCACGGTCCAGTCCGGCACTCCCCTCGAGGCGCTGCGCCGCCGCCTGGCCGACTATGGAATGTGGCTCGCCGTGGACCCGCCGGGACGTCCCGAGCGCAGCATCGGCTCGGTAGTCGCCACCGCCACGGCAGGACCGCTGCGGCATGGCTACGGTCCGGTCCGCGACCACGTCCTGGGCTGCACCGTGGCAACCGGTGACGGACGGCTGGTGAACGCGGGAGGACGGGTGGTGAAAAACGTGGCCGGGTATGATCTGACCAAGCTTCAGGTGGGAGGCTTCGGGGGGTTCGGGATCATTGCCGAAGTGCATCTGCGGCTTCGCGCACTGCCCCGGGCCGACGTCACCCTCCTGGCGCGAGGCACCCGCGATACCCTGACGTCGGCGGCTCGCGAGCTGGTGTCCAGCCACCTTCTGCCCGGCGCGCTGGAGCTGCTCTCCCCCGCCCTTGCCGCCGAGGCCGACTGGGTACTGGCGGCCCGATTCGTAGGCACCGACGCGGCGGTACAGGCCGATGTGCGGCGCCTGAGCTCCCTGGGTGAGCTGCAGTGGCAGCCGCTCCCCCCCGATCGCACCGCCGCCTTCTGGAGTGTGGCCGCCCGGGGCAGCCTGGGCGGGCCCATCACCCTGAGGCTCGGCGTCCTGGGCGACGGCGTGGACGAAGCCATCGATCTGCTGGCGCACGAGCTGGACGAGGGGCTGGTCTCGGCCGGCGCTGGTTTGGGGATGATCCGCTGGACCGGGGAGGCGGCTCCCGAACGCCTCCGGGCCCTCCGGCGGGCAGCGGCAGCACGGGAAATTCCGATGACCTTGGAGCGTGCGCCCTGGCCGGTCCGCCGCGCGCTGGGTCATTTCGGCGCCTACCGCGAAGGCGTGGGACAGATCGTCGGGCGGTTACGCGACACCTTCGACCCGGGTCAGTGTCTCAGCGTAGCGCTCGAGGGAGCGGAGTAGGGTGGGGTACGAAGCCCTGGATCCCTGCGTGCATTGTGGTTTCTGTCTCCCTGCCTGTCCCACCTACCTGGCTACCGGTGACGAAGGCCATAGTCCGCGGGGCCGCATCGTGCTGATGCGGGCCCTCGAGCGTGGCGAGATGGATCCACACGACCCGGCTCTGCGCGAGCACCTCGACGCCTGTCTCGGCTGTCGCGGCTGTGAGCCGGTGTGCCCCTCAGGGGTTGGCTACGGCCGCGGGCTCGAAGCGGCCCGGCACCAGCTCTTTGAGGCCCACGGACTCTCCCCCGTGACCCGCGTGGTGCTAGGCGTCTTCCGCTATCGGGTGATCTGGGGGCCTCTCTTCGCGCTGGCGCGGCTGTTCCGTGCCACCGGCTTCCCCCGGATCCTGGCGGGGAAGGGGCGGGTCCGATTTGGACTGGGAATGCTGGCCTCCACCGCGGAAGTGAAGGCGTGGGCGGAGAAGGCAGAACGGACGGAAGGGATGCCGGATGGCGGGGGGTCCCCGCTTTCGATCGCTCCATCTTCTCCCCCCGCTCCGTCGGCTCCCTCCGTCGTCATCTTCCGCGGGTGCGTCATGAGCGCGCTCTTCAATCACGTGCATGAGGCCACCCGGCGTACGCTCGAGGTGAACGGCTACCGGGTGATCGAGCCCGACGCGCTGGGCATCCGCGGAGTCGGTGCATGCTGTGGCGCGCTACATGAGCACGCGGGCGATCTGGAGGGCGCCCGGGCCCTTGCCGCCAGGAATGTCGCGACTCTTGCGGGCGCCGCGGATTATATCGTGGTTAACAGCGCCGGGTGCGGGGCGTTGCTCAAGGACTACGGCCGGCTCTTGGGCACCGCGGAGTCCGCCCAGCTGGCGGCCAAGGTCCGGGACGTGTCCGAGCTGCTGGCGGAGCGCGGTCCGAAACGGGGGGCGGCCCTGGATCTCGAGGTGGTGTACGACGCGCCGTGTCACCTCCAGCATGCGCAGAGGATCCAGGAGGCGCCGCTGGGCCTCCTGAATGCCATCCCGGGCATCCGGCTCCGAGTGCTGCCCGGATCCGAGCGATGCTGCGGCAGTGCAGGTATCTACTCCGTACTCAGGCCCCGAATGGCTCGCGCCGTTCTCGATGGCAAGATCCAGAGCTTTGCGGCCGCGCAGCCACGGCCTCATCTCATCGTCACTGGGAATCCCGGATGCCTGATGCAGATCGGTGCGGGGCTCCGCGCGGCCCGACTGCCCATTGACGTCGCCCACCCGGTGGAGCTCCTGGACCTCTCGTACGACGAGGCAGGCTACTACCTTACTAAATGACCTCCGGCATCCTCTTTGACTTCAACGGCGTCATCGTCGACGACGAATCCCAACATTGCGATGCACTGATAGCCACGCTCGCCGAGTACGGCTACGTGCTGGATCGCGGGACCTATTACCGCGAGTACCTGGGGTTCGACGACCGGGAATGCTTTCGGTTCAGCTTCAAGCGCATGGGGCGCCCGTTGGACGACTCGATGCTGGAGCAGGCGATAGCCCGCAAGCATGCCGAGTACGAGCGCTCGATCCGTGCCTCCATGCGGTTGGTGCCCGGCGTTTCCGAGTTCATCGAGAACGCAGCGTTGGACGGCTTTCAGCTCGCCATCGTATCGGGGGCGCTCCGGAGCGAGATCGAGCTGGTGCTTGGCGTGGCCGGGCTCAGGCCCCACTTTGCCGAGATCGTGGCGGCGGAGGATGTGGGCGCCTGCAAGCCCGATCCCCAGGGGTTCAACCGGGCGCGAGAGAGGCTGGATCTCAGCCCCAACCGTTGTGTCGTGGTCGAGGATTCGCTGCCCGGCTTGAACGCCGCTCGTGCAGCGGGCTTGCGCTGCGCCATGGTCACGACGTCTCACGGGGAGGACGCCTTCGGGCAAGCGGATCTCGTGTGGCGGGATTTTGTGGGCCACGATGCCGCCGAGCTGCCCTGGGCCCATGTCTGAGTTCGACCTTACCCTCGACCGCGAACGGCTGGCCGAAGTACGGCATGGGGCGGTGCTGGTTATCAGCGAGCCGGCCGTCTTCCGGATTCATGGACCGGAGGCGCTCGCCTGCCTCCAGGGATTGCTCACCAACGATCTGGTGAAGCCGGGCGACGACAGCCTGGTGTATGGCGCGCTG
Source organism: Gemmatimonadales bacterium (assembly GCA_036379675.1). Taxonomy (GTDB): domain Bacteria; phylum Gemmatimonadota; class Gemmatimonadetes; order Gemmatimonadales; family GWC2-71-9; genus CAVVWJ01. The sequence goes on from DASVGF010000066.1 coordinate 19,129, forward strand.
CTTACCCCGAAGGGCGCCCTGGTGGTGGACTACTGGGTCGTCCGCCAGGCCGGCTCCTTTACCCTCATCGCTCCCCGCTCGGGGCATGCAGCCTCCCTGGACCTGTTCCGGCGGCAGCTCCCACCCCGGCTGGCCAAGGTCACCGACCTCACCGGGCAGGCGCGAGTGGCCTGGCTCATCGGCGCGCGGGGTTTTCAGACCCTCGCCGAGTCGGGTGTGGGCATGCCGGAATCCTCGGGGCGTGTCGCGTCGGTGGGCGGAGAAGTGAGCCCAGTGGCGCTGGCGCTGGCACCGGAGGAAGCTCCATTTGTGGCGCTGGCGGTCGGCGCGGAGCCGGCGGTGGCGGCGCTCAGCTCGCGGCTGGTGTCCGCCGGCGCCGTGCCTGGAGACGAGCGCGACCTCCATGCCGCACGGATCCTCTGCGGATGGCCGGCCCTCGGCGCCGAGATCGATGAGCGAACGCTGCCCCAGGAAGTCCGCTACGACCAGATCGGCGGGGTCTCCTACACCAAGGGCTGCTACACGGGGCAGGAGACCGTGGCCCGGCTCCACTTCCGCGGCCACACCAATCGGGAGTTGCGCGGTCTCCGGTGGCGTCGCCCGGTACCGCTCGACGGCCGTACCATCAACAAGGGCGAGCGCGAAGTCGGGAGTGTGCGGTCCACCCTCAGCCTGGAAGACCGGGCCATAGGCCTGGGCCTGATCCGCCGAGAGGTGGAGGTGGGCGAGGAGCTGCTGGCCGGCGGCCAACCCGCCAAGGTGGTGGCGCTGCCTTTCGGCCCGGAGGACCTCGACGGGTGAGGGCCGGAAATGAAAGAGCCCCGAGCAGCGCCCGGGGCTCTACCGCACAGCGGCGTCACACCTTACTTGGCCGTGGTGTCCGCGGCCATGGTGGTGTCCGTGTGCGTCATGGCGGTGTCGGCGGTCATGGCAGCAGTGGTGTCGGCACCGGAAGTAGTACCCTTCCTGTCACCACAGCCAGCAAGCAGGACTACCGCGGTCAGCATCAGAATCGTCTTCATCGTCACTCCCTCAGGGGTCAAACAGTTGGCAGTGGATTACAGGCCCGGTGTATCACCAGCGCCGGTCATAGCACGCGCGAAACTATCGCGGGTGCGAGGTTTGTGCAAGGTGAACGGGATTGCACCAACTAAACTCTTGCGACCTAAAGCCTTAAAGACGAAATAGCCATGATGGAACCACGCACTTTCGGTGAGCTCAAGAACAGCCGCTGGGCCGAGCCCCCCCTCCGGGGACGGACGGTTCGCGATGAGATACGGCATAACCTGCTGAAGCGGCTGGGATCGGGCGACCCGCTCTTCCCGGGCATCGTGGGCTACGAGGACACCATCCTGCCCAACATCGTCAACGCCCTCCTCGCCCGGCACCATTTCATCCTGCTGGGCCTCCGGGGGCAGGCCAAGAGCCGCATCCTCCGCGAGCTGACCGGGCTCCTCGATGAGCGCATCCCGATTGTGGCGGGGAGCGAGGTGAACGACGACCCCTTTGCGCCCATCTCGAAGTACGCCCGGGAGCTGCTGGCGGAGTGTGGCGACGCCACCCCGATCGCCTGGCTCCGGCGCGACCAGCGCTACGTGGAAAAGCTGGCGACCCCCGATGTGACCATCGCCGACCTGATCGGGGACGTCGATCCGATCAAGGCCGCACGCGGAGGGCACCTTCTCTCGGATGAGCTGACGATGCACTTCGGGCTGCTGCCGCGGGCCAACCGGGGCATCTTTGCCATCAACGAGCTTCCCGACCTGAGCGGCAAAGTACAGGTAGGCCTGTTCAACATCATGCAGGAAGGCGACGTCCAGATCAAAGGATATCCGGTGCGTCTCCCCCTCGACGTGCTTCTCGCCTTTACCGCCAACCCCGAGGATTACACCGCGCGCGGCAAGATCATCACGCCGCTGAAGGACCGGATCGGCTCCGAGGTCATCACCCACTATCCTCGTACGGTCCAGCTGGGCATGGAGATCACCGCCCAGGAGGCGTGGCTCCAGCGCGGCGGCCCCGAGCTGGACATCCCGGACTTCGTGCTGGAGGTCATCGAGCGGGTGGCCTTCGAGGCCCGGGAGGACAAGAGGGTGGACAAGCGCTCCGGGGTGAGCCAGCGCCTGCCGATCAGCGCGCTCGAGAATGCCGTCTCCAACGCGGAACGCCGGGCCGTGGCGCTGGGAGAGGATCGAGTAGTGCCGCGGGTCAGCGACGTCTACGCGGCGGTCCCTTCGATTACCGGCAAGCTGGAGCTGGAGTACGAAGGCGAGCTGCAAGGGGGAGACACCATTGCGCGCGATTTGATCCGCCGCGCGGCGGGCCGGGTGTTGGAGGAACGCATGGGTGGCGCGGATCTGGGTAGGATCGTCGCCTGGTTCGACCAGGGTGGCGCCCTCAAGGTTTCCGGGGACGAGCGGACCGACCTCTGTCTCAAGGGATTCAGTGTGGTGCCGGGCCTGGTCGAGACCGTGTCGGAATTCGGGTTGGCGACCAGCAAGGACGCGCCTCGCCAGGTGGCCGCCTGCGAGTTGGTGCTCGAGGGGCTCGCGGCCCAGAAGCGCATCAGCCGGAGCGAGGAGCTGGGCTACACCCGGGCCAAGCCGGAGCGGCGGGAGCCGGGGTACGGCAAGGGGGGCATCAGCTTCGGGTAACAAAGCAAAAGTGTAAGCGGGAGGAGCAAGAGCGTAAGCAGTAAGCGGGTGCTCCGTGCATTTCCCGCTCACCGCTCACGCTTGTCTTGTACCGCTCACGTTTTTATCTCCACCCACCGCCTTCGCCTGGCCTCCCCCACAATCACCTCGGTTGCTCCCTCGGGACCCAGTACGCCCGTGTTCAACACCATGTGGTAGTTGACCGGGTCGTTCCAATCCCGGCGGTAGAACTGGCGCAGGTAACGTTCACGCCGGGCATCGGTCTCATCGGTGATCTCGGCGGCCCGCTTGAGATCCACTCCCAGCCGCCCGGCCGCCGCTTCGATCCGGTAGCCCCGGGGGGCCACCAGCTTCACGTGCAGGCAGTTCTCTTCCATCGCCAGCACCGCCGGCGCGGCCCGGCCCACCAACACCACTCTGCCTTTCGCGGCCACTTCAGCCACCACCGTTTCCGTGATCCGAACGAGATCAACCTCCTGCAGCCGGGGAACGGTGCCGCCCGGCGCCGGCGCGGCGAAGAGCTCGGGGGTCGAAGCCGCCAGGGTCCGGGCCAGCCGCTCGGCGAAGCCCGGGAGCCGCTCCTCCCGCTCGGCGATATCTTCCCGGGGCAAGCCCGCGCGCGCCGCCACCTCCTCCACCAGCTCATTGTCCACCACCCGCCAGCCGAGGGCGTCCGCCACCCGCCGAGCCACATCCGAGCCACCCGCCCCGTACTGCCGGGAAATGGTGATGAGCATTTCAAGAACCTATCGGCCGAGGCGAAGGAGGTAAGGGACGGAGGCCGTCGGGTCTCACGATACCCTCTCCGCCTTCTCCGTTCTTTCCGCCTCGGCCGCCCGCCAGCCTCGCAGGCGTTCCCGGGCTTCCCGCCTGCCCTTCCCCATCCGCCAGGCTACACTCACCGCCACCAGCAGGCAGACCAACCCGCCAAAGGCAAAGGCGAAACGCACCCCGAAATGTTCGGCAATCCAACCTGCCTGTAGCGAGCCGAAGGGCGCCAGGCCGAGCACCATGAAGGAGTAGAAGCCCATGACCCTGCCCCGCAGCTCGTCAGGAGCCTCCGATTGGAGCATGGTGTTCGCGGCGATGCCATTCAGCGCCATGACCCCGCCCGTCAGGGTGAAGAGGAGCACCGCCACAAGAAAACTGGGCGCAAAGGAGGCGGCGAACAGGACGGCGCCGAAGAGCGAGGACGAGCCGAGCACCAGCCGCGACTGGCGCACCCTGTCTCCGAAGGCGGCCATGAAGAAGGCGGCGCCCACCGCTCCGATGCCGATCGACGCCACCATGACGCCATAGCCGCTCGCATCCAGGCGAAGGGCATCGCGCGCAAACACCGGCATCAGGGGCACGAAGGAGAACCCGAAGATGCTGAAGGTGGCGACGATGCTCACCAGGGCGCGGGGCCAGCGGTGGCCGAACACATAGGCGAACCCCTCCCGCATCGCCTCCAGAACCGGCACCAACTCGCTTACCCGGGTGTGCCGGACGTCCATCCGGAGCAGGCTGACGATCACGGCGAGGTAGCTGGCGGCATTGGCAAAGAAGCAGGCGCTCAGGCCCACCGTGGCGATGAGGCCGCCGGCAAGCGCCGGCCCGATCACGCGCGCCAGGTTGAATGCGCTGGACCCCAGCGCTATCGCGTTCATGAGGTCCTCCCGCTCGACCAGCTCGGCCACGAAGGCCTGGCGGGTTGGCACCTCGAAAGCGGTCAGCAGCCCGGAGAACGCCGCGAGCCCCATGACCCACTCGACGGTGATGAGGTGCAGCGCGGTCAGCGTTGCCAGGGTGAGAGCCTCGGCCAGCATCAGGCTCTGGAGGAGCAGGATGAACTTCCGCTTGTTGACCCGATCCGCCACCACCCCGCCATAGAGGGAGAACAGCAGAATCGGGAGCGAGCCCAGCGCGGTGACCAGGCCGACCAGAAAGGCGGAATCGGTCAGCTGCAGCACCAGCCAGCCCTGGGCAATGGTCTGCATCCAGGTGCCGCAGAGAGAAATGAACTGACCGGTGAGAAAGAGCCGGAAGTTCCGGTGGCGCAGCGCCACGAAGACAGTGCGGAGCGAGGAGAGGCGCACGCGCAGGAAGGTAGGTGGAGAGGTCAGGAGTCGGGAGTCAGGAGCCGGGAGCCGGTTTCGTCAGGGTCATGGTGATCCTGGCTCTGAACGGTTATCAATACATTTAGAATGTTGTCCGGCAGCCGAGCCCCAGCTCCTGACTCCTGACTCCCGACTGGCATGCGCTTCACTACCTACGCCAAGTACCATCCCGAGCTGGCCGATGCGGTCAACCTCCAAGGTCTTCTGGACCAGCTGAGCGATTTTCTGCTGCAGTCCGGCTTTGCCGGGAACTCCCCCTCGTTCTGGCACGACGAGATGGGCGACAGTGAGCGGTCGCTGGAGGGGCTGAGGCAGGCCATCCTCCAGGCGCTCATGGAGTCGGGACAATTGAGGCCCGACATGCTGAAGGTCCTGCGCGGGGAATCGACCGGGGATCCCGCCAGGGACAAGGAGATCGAGGGCGAGCTCGGGCAGCTGCTGGACCGAATCATCCAGCGACTGATGGACGAAGGCTACCTGAACGTGGCCCAGGCCCCCCAGATGCCGCAGGGCTACCAGTCCATGTTCGGCCCCGGTGGACAGGCCCATTCCGCGGCCCAACAGGTGCAGTTCAATCTCACCGAGAAGGGCATCGACTTCCTCGGCTACAAGCTGCTCAAGAACCTGCTGGGCAGTGTGGGCAAGTCGAGCTTCGGCGCCCACGACACGCCCTATCTGGCCACTGGGGTCGAAGCGGAGGGGGTGAGCAAACCGTACGAGTTTGGCGATACCCTGAACCTCGACGTCCCGGCCACGCTCACCAATGCCATCGCCCGCGAGGGCCTGGGCATGCCGCTCAACATCGAGTACAGCGACCTGATGGTGAGCCAGTCGGAGTACCGGTCATCCGCCGCGACCGTGCTGATGCTGGACTGCTCCCACTCGATGATCCTCTACGGGGAAGACCGCTTCACCCCGGCCAAAAAGGTCGCCCTGGCCCTGACGCACCTGATACGGACCCAGTTCCCGGGCGACAGTCTCCGGGTCGTGCTGTTCCACGACTCCGCCGAGGAGATTCCGCTCAGCGCCCTGGCCACGGCCCAGGTGGGCCCCTACCACACCAACACCGCAGAGGGGCTCAAGCTGGCCCGGCGGATCCTGTTGGGGCAGAAGAAGGACATGCGGCAGATCATCATGATCACGGACGGGAAGCCATCTGCGCTGACCATGCCGGACGGCCGGATCTACGTGAACTCGATGGGGCTGGATCCGCAGATTCTCCAGGCCACGTACCGGGAGGTATCGAACTGCCGGCGCAGCGGCATCATGATCAATACGTTCATGCTGGCCCGCGACCGGAGCCTGGTAGAATTCGTCAAGCAGGTCGCCTCCATCTGCAAGGGCAAGGCCTATTTCACCAATACCATGACCCTGGGCCAGTTCATCCTCATGGACTTCATGAAGCGGAAGACACGACGCGTGTCGTAGCGACCGCGACCTAGCTATGCACTCCTGCTCCGCTCCCCTTCTTCTCATCCTCTCCTTTCTTGCCACTACCTCCTGCAGCGCACGGGGCGCGGCTCCCCGCGATCCGGGAAGTCCGACGCCGGTGGCCGAGCCGGCGCCGGCGGTGACTACCGGGCAGGGCCGGCCGGGTGACAGGGGGCTCGGCGCGCCGGAAGGTCGGCGGGTGCCGGTGCGTCCCAACCAGGCTCCACTGGTGGCCATTCGCGATGTGCTGGAAGAGGACAGCCTGCTTGGCAGGCGGGTCCGGGTGGCGGGCAGGTGCACCGCGGCGGGGGAGGGACGCCGGGCCGGGTTCTGGACACTGACTGCGCCCGACGCGTCGATCGAGGTGCGGGGGAGGGTTCCCACTTCCTGCTCCGCGGGTGATGGCCAGAACCTCACCATCTTCGCCCAGGTGGAGCGCGAGGCGGCGGGAAGTGGAGACCGTCTGCTGCTGCGGCTCCCGGACTAGGGGCGCCGTTGCCCGATTCGCTGACCCAGCTGGCCGATCAGATCCAGGCCTGCGAGCGCTGCCCCCGGCTGCGGGCGTATTGCCGGGAGATCGCGCGAGTCCGCAAGAGAGAACACGCCGACCAGGAGTATTGGGGCCGGCCGGTGCCCGGCTTCGGGGACCCTCTCGCACACCTGCTTATTGTGGGCCTGGCTCCGGGAGCTCATGGGAGCAACCGGACCGGCCGGCCGTTCACCGGCGACGCCAGCGGTGTTTGGCTGTATGAAGCGCTGCACCGCTACGGCTGGGCCAGCCAGCCTTACTCCCGCTCACGCAGCGACGATCTCGTGCTCACCGGCTGCTTCATCACCTCGGCGGGACGTTGCGCGCCGCCCCACAACCGGCCCTCCATCCAAGAGCTGGAGCTTTGCCGGCCGTTTCTGGAGACCGAGCTGCGTCTGCTCCCGGATGTTCGCGTCGTACTGGCCCTGGGGCGGATCGGCTGGGAAGGCTGGCTCAAAGCGGCGGGCTGGTGGGAGCGGCTGGGCGTAAGAGGGCGGCCACGTTTTGCCCATGGCGAGCAAACGCTTTTTCCTGATGGGACCACGCTGATCTCCTCGTTTCATCCCAGCCGGCAGAACACCAACACGGGGCGGCTCACCCGCCCCATGTGGTATTCGATTTTCGAGCAGATCAGGATGCTTGTGGCTTCCGGCCCCCTACCACTCGCTTCACGCTCTGGCCCGCAGGAATCACCGATGACGGGCCTTCCAGCTCGTTGATGATTGCCAGCTGCTCGATAGGAATGTTGGACGGGTACTGGGCGTTGAATTGTTCCAGCGTCATCTGCCGCGGGAGCTTGACGATTTCGACCCTGGCCGGTTCAACATTGATCTTGGACCCATCGCGCAGCTCGCTGAAGCTGCGAACGGTGTTTTGAAATACGCGGTCGTAGGTCGTGAGCTTGCCCGACGGGGTGTACCCCATCAACCCGAACGTTTGGCCGCCATACGAGATGAACGAAACCAGGCCCTCGATAACTCCCTGTTCGGTCTGCGCCTGGAAGTAACTCGAGGTGGCGGGCAGGCCGTTGATGCTGGCAGTGGACACATTGCCGGCCCGCACGCCCTCCTGGGACAGGAATTGCCGCGCCGCCTGCTGCGGTGATGCGTTGCCGGCCAGCCCGAGCTGAATGATAGCATCCTGATTGGGGCTCCCTGCCATGACCGCGGCAGGAAGGTTCTGCGTCTTCCAGCCTTCAGGGAAGGTCAGCTGGAAGCGCATCTGGGGATGATAGAACCGGCCCCCCTCGAAGTATCCCTGCCGGGGGTCTTCGCCGAAGCTCATGCCCTGCAGGCGGCGGAGATAATCCTCCCGGTCCACAATGAGCTGTCGCTGGTCCAGGCGAACCGTGTCGAGCAGTTTCTCGATGCGCTTTACCCGGTTGCCCGGATCGGGGTGGGTCGACAACCACTCAGGTAACCGTCCGCCGCCGCCCGCCTCGCTCATGCGGCCCAACGTCAGGAATACCTTGGGCATCTCGCGCACATCGTAGTTCTGCTGCAGCGAATAGCGGAAACCGGACTCGTCAGCCTGGTGCTCGGCGTCGCGGCCATACTTGAGGAAAAGCAGCCCGAGACCGGCACTGGCGAGCTGGCCGAACTTGGCGATGTCTGACGAGAGTATGCTTCCGACGCCAAGCCCCAACTGAGCAAGCTGGGCCTTGCTGATCTGCTGAACCGAGTGGCGGTGGGTGACATGGGCGATCTCGTGCCCCAGCACGCCGGCCAGCTCCGCCTCAGTGTTGACGGCACTCATCAGCCCGCGAGTGACGTAGATGAACCCTCCCGGAATGGCAAAGGCGTTGACCGCGGCATCGTCCACGACGTGGAATTCCCAGGGGAGGTTGGGGCGCTCCGATTGAGCCGCCATTCGCTTCCCGATCTCCGCCACGTACGCGTTGACGGCGGGGTCCTTGTAGAAGCCGATGCTCTGCTCGACCTCTTTGGCCCCCTGCTGGCCCATCTGGATCTCCTGCGACTCCGAGACGAGCGATAGCTCGCTTTTGCCGGTGACCGGATTTCGAGCACACCCGAGAGGACCGGCTACAAGGCTCCCGCCGAGCCCGGCCAGCATCAGAGTCGGTAACAGAGCGGTGGAACGAATCATAGGAGTCTTCCTTTGTTCTCGTCCAATCTCGCCGATCTCTCGGACAGTGACCGGCTTCCAGGCGCCGGAGGAGGCACAATCCTAAGCCCTCGGCACCCGGCGGGGCTGTGATCCCCGTCGCCTGCCGTGGCATACACCGTGCCACTCAGGGCATCGCGCCCGGCAGCGTGAGGAAGCGGCTGGCAATGGTGCCACTGATCACGAACAGCACGATGGCGGCAATGATCACCACGCCCGTGTAGACCAGGGCCCGGTCCCGCGGCGTCTTCATCAGCGCGGGAAGACCCAGATACAGCAGGTACACGCTGTAGAGCCCCAGCAGCGTCAGCATCCGGATACCGGGAATCAGCGCAAAGATCGCTGCCACCCAACTGGCCGTGCTGGAATAGGCAGCGACCTTCAACGCCTGAATCTGGTTCCGTTGGCCGTTGAAGGTAGGCGCGAGCGCATCGATGATCAGCGCCAGCACGTAGGTCCCGGCCAGGTTCAGAACGTAGGTCACGATCGCGGTGGTGAGACCCGCCCCCACGGGAACCCGGTAGGTGGTGCCGAAGACGGAGGTGCCGAAGAGGGAGTAGCCGATGAATTGCGCGATCGGCCCTATTGCGGCCAGGGGAACGATGTACTTGGTGTAGAGCTCCGCCAC
>DASVGF010000067.1:0-18408 GCA_036379675.1 Gemmatimonadales bacterium
GCGCCGCGGATCGCGCGACGTCGTGAACAGGGTAGCGGTCGCGGTGCCGCCGCGCTTGACCAGAATGAACGCTGCGTTGGGCTCCAGGAAGCCGGTCAGGTAGCGGAAGGCGGGCAGCTGGCGCCAGCGGCCCGAGCCGACCTCATCCGGGGCGCCGAAGGCGACCACGACGCCGCTGTCGATATGGGCGGCCAGCGAGTCCCGGCGCGCCGCATACTCCGACGACTGGATCTCCTGGGCCGGCAGGACGGTGGGAAGGAGCAGGGCAAAGGGTGCCAGCAATCGGGAAATGATCATGAACCAACATAGCCGCTACCTCATCCCGAATGGAACGAGGGATCTACCCAGGGGCTCCGGTACCACTGAGAAGATCCCTCGCGCTGCCCGGGATGAGGCGGTTCTTCTCCCGCGACTCACGACTCGCGACTTGCGACTCTCGATTGCCTGCTTGACAAAACACTCATCGAGAGGCATAAATATGCACATGAACCTGCGTCCGCTCTCTCTCGCCGCCGCCGCCGCGCCTGCCTGCGCGTGTATGTGTGCGTGTATGGAACTCACCCCGGGAGAGATCTTCTAGCGGATACACGTCAGGCACTCGAGTGGTTGCCGGCCCGCGGAAGATGATCCGCGGGCCTTTGTGTTTTTTGTCCCGGGAGGGGCACCGTGACGACCGGAACGACCGTTGACCGCATCGATGAGAGCACGCCCACCGACCAGTTCATCGCCTGGGCGGTGGAGCGGTTTCGCCACCGGCGGCTCGTGATTACGACGTCCTTCGGCATGGAGGGCTGCGCCCTCATCGACATGTTCGCGGCCCAGGGCGCGGCGCCCACGGTCGTCTACCTCGACACGGGGTTCTTCTTTCCCGAGACCTACGCGCTGCGCGACCGCATGGTCCGCCGCTATCCGCTCATCACCTTCGTGAACCGGGGCACCTCGCTGACGCCGGAGGCGCAGGCCGCCCGGCACGGCCCCGAGCTGTGGCGGCGGGACCCCGACCTTTGCTGCTGGATCCGCAAGGTGGAGCCCATGTCGCAGGCGCTGGCGGGGGCCGACGTGTGGGTCAGCGCCATCACCCGGAGCCAGGCCGATTCGCGCAGGGACACTCCGCTGGTTGCCTGGGACTGGCAGTACCAGGTGCTCAAGGTGTGCCCGTTGATCGGCTGGGACCGGGAGCAGATCTGGAACTACGTGCAGGAGCACGGCGTGCCCTACAACGAGCTCCACGAGCGGGGGTATCCGACCATCGGCTGCACCCACTGCACGGTTGCAGTCGAAGGAGTCACGCCAGGCGTATACTCGCGCGCGGGACGCTGGGCGGGGACGGAGAAGACGGAGTGCGGGTTGCACGGGAGTCACTCGTGACTCACCTGCCTCCAACGCCCGAGTCCAAGGTCGAAGTCGCCAAGCGCCTGGGCCGCCATCTCCGCGGCACCATCGCCGAGACGCTCGCGTCCGACGCGACCCACTTCGGCCACGACGACATCCAGCTGCTCAAGTTCCACGGAACCTATCAGCAGGATTCCCGGGACGAGCGCCGCGGCCGCGAGGCCGCGGGCGCGGAGAAGGCCTACTCGTTCATGGTGCGGGTGGCCATCCCCGCCGGCGCCATCACCGCCGGGCAGTACCTCTCCCTGGACGGTATCGCCGATCGCCACGCCAATGGGACGCTTCGGGTCACCACCCGCCAGGGCTTCCAGTTTCACGGCGTGCTCAAGGGAAACCTCAAGGCGACCATCGCCGGCATCAACCGGGAGCTGCTCACCACCATCTCCGCCTGCGGCGACGTGCAGCGGAACGTGATGGGGTGCGCCGCTCCCCTGGCCGACGCCGATCACGCCATCGTGCGGCAGGTGGCCGAGGCGCTCGCCCAGGAGCTGCGTCCGGCGTCGCGTGCCTATCACGAGATCTGGCTCGAGGGGGAGAAGCGGGCCTCCAGCCAGGAGGAGGAGCCGTTCTACGGCGACCAGTACCTGCCCCGGAAATTCAAGACGGCGGTGGGCCTCTCGATCGATAACTGCGTGGACATCTACTCCCAGGACGTGGGGTTGCTGGCCATCGTGGCCGACGCCCGCATTCGCGGCTTCAACCTGCTGGTGGGCGGCGGTCTCGGCATGACCCACCACAAGGCCGACACCACCGCGCGCCTGGCCGAGCCGCTCGGCTTCGTACCCACCGCGCACGGGGTGGAGGCGGTGCGCGTCGTCGCCGCCATCTTCCGCGATCACGGCAACCGAGCCGACCGGCGTCATGCCCGGCTCAAGTACCTGCTGGCCGAGTGGGGGATCGACCGCTTCAGGGAAGAATTCCAGCGGCGCGCGTCGTTTATCCTCGCGCCGCCGGTGGCGCTGCCGCCGCTGCCGTTCCACGACCACCTGGGCCGGCATCGCCAGCCCGACGGCCGCTTCTTTTACGGCGTCTTCATCCAGAGCGGCCGGATTGCAGACCACCTCCCATACCAGGGGAGCAATACCACCCCGAACGAAGTGAGGGATACCGCCCGGAGCGAAGCGAAGGCTACCACCGGGCGGGGCCTCAAATCCGCGTTGCGGGACATCGTGACCCGCCTCCGGCCCGGCATCCGGCTCACGGCCCAGCAGAACCTGTTGCTCACTGACCTGGACGCCGCCGGCATCGAGGACGTGGAGCGCACCCTCCGGGAGCATGGGGTGGCGCCCCCGCTCGAGTTGTCCGCCGCCCGCCGCTTCTCGCTGGCCTGCCCCGCCCTCCCGACCTGCGGGCTGGCGGTGGCGGAGTCCGAGCGGGTTATCCCCGCCATTCTCGATCAGTTCGAGGAGGAGCTGGACCGCCTCGGCCTCCGGACGGTGCCACTGACCATCCGCATGACCGGCTGCCCCAACGGATGCGCCCGGCCCTATACCGCGGATCTTGCGTTCGTGGGCCGCTCTCTGGGGCTGTACCACGTCTATGTGGGCGGTGGCCTGGCAGGGAATCGACTGGTGGACCTCTTCCGGGCCGATGTGCCCATCGAAGAGCTGCTGCCGGCGGTGAGGCCGCTGCTGGCACGCTGGGCATCGGAGCGGCTCGATGGTGAGGGGCTGGGGGACTTCTACCAGCGCATCATCGGACGCTCCACGCCCCGTGCTGCGGTGACGGGACGGGAGCAGCCCACCTTTGAGCTGGTACAGCTCGGAGTGGCGCCATGAGGGCGCTGGTGCTGGCCGCCCACGGGTCCCGGCAAGACCCCGCGGCCAACGCGCTGGTTCGGCGGCTGGCGGAGGGCATTCGGAGCCGGCGGCTCTACGACGAGGTGGCCGTGGCCTTCCACCAGGGCGAGCCGGGGTTCAACGCCGTGCTGGATGAGCTCGACGCGGACGAGATCACGGTGGTGCCGTTTCTCACCAGCGCCGGCCACTACAACGAGGTAGTGCTGCCGGCCGGTCTGTCGGCCAACCGCCGCTACCCCGACGTGCGGCTCCGCCAGACTCCGCCGGTGGGCACCCACTCGGGCATTGCTCCTCTGGTGGCTCGGCGGGTAGCCGGCGTGCTTCGGGACCGGGACCTCGACCGCCATTCGGTCACGCTCGGTCTGGTGGGCCACGGCACCCGCCGTCATGCGGCAAGCCGCGAGGCCACCCTTCAGCTGGCCGACACCCTGCGCCGCCGCCGGGTGGCGGGAGAGGTGGTGGCGGCCTTCCTCGACGACGACCCGCCGCTCGATCGGCTGCTGAGCAAGGTGACGCGTCCGCACGTACTGGTGGTGCCGTTCCTGATTGGCGGAGGAACCCACGCAGCGGAAGACATTCCGCGGGTGCTGGAAGAGTCGCGAGTCGCGCGTCACGAGTCACGTCTCGAAGACAGGACTCATGGGACGTCCCCGACTCGCGACTCGCGACTCGCGACGGTCACCGTGGACGACCCCATCGGCCACTACCCCGGCCTGCTCGACATCATCATCGATCTGGCGCGCCGCCACGCGCCGCCGCCACGCCCCCGGTTTCGCCCCCGGGGCGTCTGCGCTCCGCGGCGGGAGCCGGGTGCGGTCCATCTCGTCGGTGGGGGCCCCGGCGACCCCGGACTCATCACCGCGCGCGGGCTGGAGTTGCTGCGTCAGGCGGAGGTGGTGGTCCACGACCGGCTGATCGGCGCCGAGCTGCTGGGGGAGGCGAGGCCCGATGCACTCCTGATCGACGTGGGCAAGGGGCCGGGCCATGCGCCCTGTTCGCAGGAGGAGATCAACGGCCTCCTGGTCGAGCATGCCTCGCTGGGACGCACGGTGGTGCGGCTCAAGGGCGGGGACCCGTTCGTCTTCGGGCGCGGGAGCGAGGAGGCGGAGGCGTGCCGCGAAGCCGGTGTCGATGTGCATGTGGTGCCCGGGGTCTCCAGCGCGATCGCGGGGCCGGCAGCTGCCGGCATTCCGGTGACCGCTCGGGGCATAGCCCGGTCGTTTGCCGTGATCACAGGACAAACGGCGGTAGGGGCGCAAGAGGCGATGCTCCTTCCCTCCGCAGACACTCTCGTCTTGCTGATGAGCCGCGCTAATCTGACCTCACTTACCGCGAGGCTCATCGCCGCCGGCCGGGATCCTTCCACCCCTGCGGCGTGCATCCAGTCAGCCACCACGCCGGAGCAGCGCGTCACCCGCGCCACCCTCGGCACCATCGCCGAGGCGGCCGACCGCGACGGACTGGAGTCGCCGGTCGTGACCGTGATCGGAGCGGTGGCGGCGTTGGAGGTATGCGGGCAAGCAGGGAAGCAGGGTAGCGGGTCAGATCCAGTTGCCGCGCTGAGGGCCTAGGAGCAATGACATCTCAAGCTCTGGCATCCCTCCGTGCCCCTCTACCCGCTTCCCCGCTTACGGCCCGCCTCACCCTGGTCGTCGCGGGACACGTCGACCACGGCAAGAGCACCATCGTGGGCCGCCTGCTGGCGGATACCGGCTCCCTGCCGCAAGGAAAGCTGGATCAGATCCGGGAGCTCTGCGCCCGAACCGCCCGGCCGTTCGAGTATGCGTTTCTGCTCGACGCCCTCAAGGACGAGCAGGCCCAGGGCATCACCATCGACTCCGCGCGGATCTTCTTCCACTCCGACCGGCGCCACTACGTCATCATCGACGCCCCCGGCCACGTCGAGTTTCTCAAGAACATGGTCAGCGGGGCCGCCCGGGCCGAGGCCGCGCTGCTGGTGATCGATGCCAACGAAGGAATCCGGGAGAACTCGCGCCGGCACGGCTTCCTGCTGGCGCTGCTGGGCATCCGGCAACTCGCGGTGGCGGTCAACAAGATGGACCTGGTGGGTTTCGATCAGGCCACCTTCGACCGGATCGCCCGGGAATACCGCGGGTTTCTCTCCCGCATCGGAGTGGAGCCGGCGGCGTTCATCCCGGTTTCCGGATCCGGGGGCGACAACCTCATCGGTGCGTCGATGGCCACACCCTGGTACCACGGGCCCAGCGTGCTGGAAGCGCTCGACGCATTTCACCCCAGTCCCCCCGAGCCCGAGCGGCCGTTCCGCATGCCGGTGCAGTCGGTCTTCAAGTTTACCGAGGGCGGAGACGACCGCCGGATCGTGGCGGGAACCATCGAGACCGGCGCGGTCGCGGTTGGCGACGAGCTCGTTTTCCACCCTTCCGGGAAGCGGAGCCGGGTGCGGAGCATCGAGGCCTTCAACCGCCCACCCCAAACCTCGGCGTCGGCCGGGACGGCCACCGGGTTCACTCTCCAGGAACAGATCTTCGTCGTCCGCGGTGAGGTCGCCGCCCGCGCGGGAGAGCCGCCCCCGATCGTCGCCTCACGGGTGAGCGCGAGCGTCTTCTGGCTCGGGAAGCGTCCGCTGGCGCCGGGCCGCGATTACGTGCTGAAGCTGGGCACGGCCCGGGTGGGCGCCCGGCTGGAGGCGGTCCACCGGATCATCGATGCCAGCGATCTGGGCGTCAGTGAGGGCAAACCCTGGGTGGGCCGTCACGAGGTGGCCGACTGTGTTCTATCCCTCAGGTCGGCCATCGCGCTGGACCCGGTAGATCAGTTCGCCGCCACCAGCCGGTTCGTGCTGCTGGACGGCTACGAGATCAGTGGCGGCGGCGTCATCCGGGGACTGCCGGAGGAGGAGGACCGCCGTCCAGCCCGGCTGGTCGTCGTCGAGGAGAACGAGACCGACTTCGGCGCCGAGGCCGCCGCGCTCGAGCTGTGGCTCGGCGCCGCCGGCGCCACGGTGTACCGCTTCGCCGGCCGCCGCCATCCGGCCCGCCTGGCCGCCGCCGCCGAGGCGATGCTCGAGCCCGGGGTGGTGGTGCTGCTGAGCGTGTCTGCCGGCGCCCGGGCCGAGCTGGAGCCGCTGGCGTCGGCCATGATCGCGCATGGAGTGGAGGTCCAGTGGGTACCACGACCGCAGTGAGCCACGCGGTCCCGCCGGCGGTCGTCTGGCTCACCGGTCTCCCCAGCGCCGGGAAGAGCACCATTGCCCAGCGGCTGGCCGCCGACCTCCGCGACCGCGGCGTTCGGGTGGAGCATCTCGACGGCGACGCGGTGCGGGAGGTCTTTCCCACCGGCTTCACCCGGGAGGAGCGGCACGAGCACAACCGCCGCATGGCCTTTCTCGCCAGCCGGCTGGAGCACCACGGGGTGGTGGTAGTGGCCGCGTTCGTGTCGCCCTACCGGGAATCGCGGGCGTATGCCCGGTCGCTGGCGCGGCGGTTTATCGAGGTACATGTGGCCACGTCGCTGGAGGAGTGCGAGCGGCGCGACGTGAAAGGGCTCTACGCCCGGGCTCGCCGGGGTGAAATCCGGCAGTTCTCCGGCATCGACGATCCGTACGAGCCGCCGCTGAATGCCGAGCTTACGATCGACACCGGCGAAGTGTCGGTCGAGGAAGCCAGCCGCCGGATCCTCCAGAAGTTGGAAGGGGGCCACGGATGAACCCGGAAAAAGGATGGATCGCTCCATGCACCGAGTAAGCTCCAATGGGTTGGGTGGTTGGGCCAAGAACCCAGAACCAGAATAGGAAGTAATGGTGGATCACCTGGATCAGCTCGAGAACCGGAGCGTCTACATCCTGCGCGAAGCGTATGCCGCCTTCCGCCAGCTGGGCATGCTCTGGTCCATCGGCAAGGACAGCACCGTGCTGCTCTGGCTCGCCCGCAAGGCGTTCTTCGGGCACGTGCCGTTTCCGCTGATCCACATCGACACCTCCTTCAAGATTCCGGAGATGATCACATACCGGGACCGGCTGGTGGCCGAATGGGGACTCACGCTCATCTACGGCCAGAACCAGGAGGCGCTCGAGGCACGCCGGACTTTTCCCGACGGCACGGTGGATCGGGTCACCTGCTGCAGCCTGCTCAAGACCGAGGCCCTCAGGCGTACGCTGAGCGGCGAGGGGCCGCGGTATCGGTTCGACCATGAAACCAGGAGCTACCGCCTCGACCCCGGCTCGGAGCCCTTCACCGGGGTCATTGCCGGAGTCCGCGCCGACGAGGAGGGCAGCCGCTCCAAGGAGCGGTACTTCTCTCCTCGCACCACCGGGAACGCCTGGGACGTGGGCGACCAGCCGCCCGAGTTCTGGAACCAGTACAAGACCGAGTTCGCGCCCGGGACCCACGTCCGGATCCATCCGCTGCTCGACTGGACCGAGCTCAACGTCTGGGAATACATCGAGCGCGAGCGGATCCCGACGGTAGCGCTCTACTACGACCAGGGCAACGGCACCCGCTATCGGTCGCTCGGCTGCGGCCCCTGCACCCAACCGATCCGGTCTTCCTCCCGCAACACCGGCGAGATCCTGGTGGAGCTGCGCTCGGGACAGCTGCGCAATGTGGCCGAACGGTCGGGCCGGGCGCAGGACAAGGAAGACGGGGGCGGACTCGAAACACTCCGGAGAGAGGGGTACATGTGAGAAAAGCGGCGTTGGGCTATTGGCTATTGGCGATCGGCGCGGGTGTCATTCCAACCGGGGCCCTGGCCGCGCAGCGCGCCCCGAAATCCGTCACCCTGCTCAACGTGTCGTACGACCCGACCCGGGAGCTGTACCAGGACTACAACACCTGGTTCGCGTCGTTCTGGAAGGCGAAGACGGGGCAGGAGGTCGTCATCCGGCAGAGCCATGGCGGCTCGGGTAAGCAGGCCCGCTCGGTCATCGACGGGCTCGAGGCGGATGTCGTGACCCTCGGCCTGGCGTGGGACATCGATCAGGTCGCGGAGAAGGGTGGCCTGTTGCCGGCCGACTGGCAGCGGCAGCTCCCCCATAACAGCTCCCCCTACACCTCCACCATCATCTTCCTGGTTCGCAAGGGAAATCCGAAGCGCATCAAGGACTGGCCCGACCTGGCCCGGGCCGGCGTCTCGGTGATAACGCCCAACCCCAGGACCTCGGGTGGCGCGCGCTGGAACTATCTGGCCGCCTGGGGCTACGCCCGCCGCCAGGCCGGTGGCAGCGAGGACAAGGCAAAGACGCTCGTCTCCGCCATCTACCGCAACGTCCCCGTGCTCGACGCGGGCGCCCGCGGCTCCACCACCACCTTCGTCGAGCGGGGTATCGGCGATGTGCTGATCGCCTGGGAGAACGAGGCCCTGCTCGCGGTGCGGGAGCTAGGCCCCGACAAGTTCGAGGTCGTGGTGCCCTCGGCTACCATCCTGGCCGAGCCACCCGTGGCTGTGGTCGAAAAGGTGGCGAGGAAGCGGGGGACGCTCGAGGTCGCCAGGGCCTATCTCGAGCAGCTCTCCGCACCCGAAGGCCAGGAGATCGCAGCGCGTAACTTTTACCGGCCCCGCCTGGCATCGGTGGCGTCCAGGTACGCCGGCCAGTTTCCCCCGGTGAACCTGTTCACCATAGACGAGGTGTTCGGAGGCTGGCGCAAGGCGCAGGAGACTCACTTTGGCGACGGCGCTGTGTTCGACCAGATCTACCAGCCGGGCGCCCGGGCCAGCCGCTGATGCGTCGCCGCGGGGTATTGCCCGGCTTTGGGCTCACGATGGGGTTCACGCTGACCTATCTCAGCGTCCTGGTATTGATTCCGCTCTCCACCCTGTTCGTGAAAACCGCCGGGCTGAGCGGCGCAGAGTTCTGGACCGCGGTCACGAGCCCCAGAGTCCTGGCGTCGTACCGGCTGACCTTCAGCGCCGCGCTCGCAGCCGCCACCATCAATGCGGTATTCGGTTTTCTGGTGGCGTGGGTCCTGACCCGGTACCGGTTTCGGGGCAAGGCGGTGGCGGATGCGCTGGTGGACTTTCCCTTCGCGCTCCCGACCGCCGTGGCTGGTATTGCTCTGACCACGCTCTATGCGCCGAGCGGCTGGATCGGCTCCTGGCTCGATCCAATGGGGATCCGGGTGGCGTTCACCTGGCTCGGTGTGGTGGTGGCGCTGACCTTCATCGGGCTTCCCTTCGTGGTCCGGACGGTGCAGCCGGTGCTGGAGGGCTTCGAGGCCGAGGTCGAGGAAGCCGCCGCGAGTCTCGGGGCGAGCCGCTGGCAGACCTTCCGGCGGGTCTTGCTCCCCACCCTGGCGCCCGCCCTGCTCACCGGCTTTGCCCTGGCCTTTGCCCGCGCCATCGGAGAGTACGGATCGGTAGTCTTCATCTCCGGCAACATGCCGATGAAGACCGAGATTGCGCCGCTCCTCATCATGACGAAGCTGGAGCAGTACGACTATGTCGGGGCAACGGCCATTGCGGTCGTGCTGCTCATCGTGTCGTTCGCGCTTCTGCTCACGATCAACCTGCTCCAGTGGCTCGGCCGTCGCCGGGCGCTCGCGTAACCGATGAGCGCCGCCGGCAGCCTGCCTCTTGCCCCCTCCGCAGTTACGCTGCGCGCCAGCGCCGCCGGTGAATCCCGGGTGGTCCGCTGGCTGCTCATCGCCGGGGCGCTCGGCTTTCTCGGTCTGTTCATCTTCGTCCCGCTGGTCACCGTCTTCGCCCAGGCGCTCGGGAAGGGCTGGGCGGCGTACGCGAAGAGCATCACCCATCCCGAGACCCTGTCCGCCATCAAGCTGACGCTGATCACCGCGGGGGTGGCGGTGCCACTCAATCTGGTGTTCGGGGTGGCAGCGGCCTGGGCCATCGCGAAGTTCGAGTTCCCCGGCAAGAACATCCTTCTCACGCTGATCGACCTTCCCTTTGCCGTCTCACCGGTGATTGCCGGCATGGTGTTCGTGCTGTTGTTCGGGGCTCAGGGTTGGTTCGGGGCCTGGCTCAGCCAGCACGACGTCAAGATCCTGTTCGCGCTGCCGGGCATGATCCTGGCCACCACGTTCGTCACCTTCCCGTTCGTGGCCCGCGAGCTGATCCCGCTGATGCAGGAACAGGGTACCGAGGAGGAGGAAGCCGCTCTGGTGTTGGGCGCCAGTGGGTGGCAGACCTTTCTCCGGGTAACACTTCCGAATATCCGGTGGGGACTGCTCTATGGCGTGATTCTCTGCACCGCGCGCGCCATGGGTGAATTCGGGGCCGTGTCGGTGGTGTCCGGACACATCCGCGGCGTCACCACGACGCTGCCGCTGGAGATCGAGATCCTGTACAACGAATACAGCTTCACCGCGGCCTTTGCGGCCGCTTCGCTGTTGACCGTGCTGGCGCTGGTCACCCTGATCGTCAAGCAGCTGGTACAGCCGGGAGAAACGGCATGAGCATCGAGATCCGCGGTGTCAGCAAGCGCTTCGGGAGCTTCTCCGCGCTGCAGAACGTGAGCCTCGACATCCACTCCGGCGAGCTGGTGGCGCTGTTGGGCCCGTCGGGCTCGGGAAAGACCACCCTGCTCCGCGTCATTGCGGGGCTGGAAACGCCGGACGCAGGATCGGTTCTGTTTCACGGAGAGGACGCCGCCAGCCGACGGGTGCGCGATCGGCGGGTGGGCTTCGTCTTCCAGCATTACGCCCTCTTCCGCCACATGAGCGTCTTCGAGAATGTGGCCTTCGGCCTTCGGGTGCAGCCGCGACGGACCCGGCCGCCGGAGCCCGAGATCCGCGCGCGGGTGCTCGAGCTGCTGAAGCTGGTACAGCTCGACTGGCTGGCCGATCGTCTCCCGGCCCAGCTCTCCGGTGGGCAGCGGCAGCGCATCGCCCTGGCGCGCGCCCTGGCGGTCAGGCCGAACGTCCTGCTGCTGGATGAGCCGTTCGGGGCGCTCGATGCCAGGGTGCGCAAGGAGCTCAGGCGCTGGCTCCGGCGGCTGCACGACGACATCGGGATCACTAGCGTGTTCGTCACCCACGACCAGGACGAAGCGCTGGAGGTAGCCGACCGTGTGGTGGTCATGAACGAGGGGCTGATCGAGCAGATCGGGACACCGGAGGAGGTCTACGAGCATCCCGCCACTCCCTTCGTCTACAGCTTCCTGGGCGACGTGAATCTGTTTCACGGCAGGCTCGAGGACGGCCGGGTCCGCATCGGCGCGCACGAGGTGGCGGCACCGGAGTGGTCCGAGGCACCGGACGGTGAGGCCGTCGCCTACGTGCGCACCTTCGAGGTGGATCTCGCACCTACCGAAAATGGCACGCCCGCCCTGGCGGCCATCGTCCGGCGCGCCCGGAGGCTGGGGTCGGTCGTGCGGCTGGAGCTGGACCGGGAGGAAGACGGTAACACCATTGAGGCCGAGCTGACCCGGAGCCGCTACGAAGAGCTGGGAATCAGCGCGGGCGATAGGGTATTCGTATCCGCCCGCCGGGCTCGGGTGTTTCGGGAAGCGGGGTAAGCCACCTGCCCCTCATCCCCCTTACCTCTCACTTCTCAGCTCTTCCCTCTCACCTCTCACCTCTCACTTCTTACCTCTCACTTCTTACGTCTCACTTCTCACCTCTTACTCTGGCCGACCGTCCATCCCGCCTGTATACTCTGGTGCTTCCATCCCTGTTCCGGATCCCAGCGCAGCAACCGTATCGGCGACGATCATCGCCGCCGCGGCACGCCCGGCCATCTACCGAAGAGGACGTCTGATATGTCCCAGAATCTGTGCGTCTCCTTTCGTGGTTTCCTCCTTTCCGTTTTCCTCCTCCTTCTTAGCCTGAATCCCCGCTCCGCCGCCGCCCAGGGCACCGGGACGGTCACGGGCACCGTCACCCGGGCCGGCGAAGGCTCGGCCCTGGCAGGCGTGCAAGTGACGGTCGTGAGCACCCAGCAGAGCACGGTGACCGGAACCGACGGCAAGTACACCCTGCGGCGGGTGCCTGAGGGTCCCCAGACCATCGTGTTCCGCTGGCTGGGCTACAGCCCCACGGAGGCAGAGGTAAACGTAGAGCCCGGCAGCACCGTCACCTTGGATGCCGGACTGGAGCCGGTTGCGGTCGCGCTCACCGAGCTGGTGGTGGAAGGCGCATCCCGGGCGCCCGAGCGGATCGTGGAAGCTCCTGCAGCCATCTCCGTAGTGGACCCCCAGGTGCTTCAGAGCACGTCGGTCACCGGCCAGGCGCCGTTGGCGCTGCAGAGCGTTCCCGGCGCCGACGTGGTCCAGAGCGGGGTCAACGATTTCAACGTCAATGCGCGGGGTTTCAACTCCACCCTGAATCGCCGGGTGCTGGTGCTTCAGGACGGCCGGGACCTCTCCATTGCATTCCTCGGCAGCCAGGAGTGGAACGGCATGACCCTGCCGCTGGAGGACGTCGGACGCCTGGAGATGGTGCGCGGCCCCGGCTCCGCCCTCTACGGCGCGAACGCGTTCAGCGGTGTGGTCAACATCACGACCCCTACCGCCCGCGAGGTGCTGGGCACCAAGCTCACCCTGGCCGGCGGCGAGCTGGAAACCTTCCGGGGTGATCTCCGCCATGCCGGCGTGTTCGGTGACGACCGGTTCGGCTACCGCATCAACGCCGGCTACAACCGGAGCGACACCTACACCCGCTCCCGCACCCTGCGGGACGGCAGCTCGCTTCAGCAGGAGTACGAGCCGGCCACCGATGAGCCGGTTGCACCGGTGCTGGAGGCGCGCCCGCTCGACGGGCAGACCACAGACCCGGTCACCGGCGCACCCCTGGGCGATCGGAGTCCGCTGCAGAACGCCTACGGCTCCGCCCGCCTCGATTATTACCTCAATAACGGGGCCGTCCTTTCGGCCGATGGCGGCGGCGCCCAGGTGGAGAACGAGGTGTTCGTTACCGGTATCGGCCGGGTCCAGGTGCTCAAGGCCATGAAGCCCTACGCCCGCCTGTCACTGGCCCACGACCGCTACAACATCTTCGGCTTCTGGAACAGCCGCACCTCGCTCGATCCCCAGTACTCGCTGGTATCCGGGCTGCCGCTGGAGGAGCGTTCGGACATCTTCCACGTTGAAGGGCAGCAAAACTGGAACTTCTCGAGTGAGCGCGGGCGGGTGGTCTACGGCGCCTCGTATCGGAACACCAGGGTGAATACGTCGGGGACGCTCATGAACCTTGTCAACGACGATCGCAGCGACGATTACTACTCGGCTTACGGCCAGCTGGAGTTCAAGCTCACCCCCCAGCTCCGCATCGTGGGCGCGGGGCGGGTGGATGACGGAAGCCTGTTCGACACCCAGTTCTCGCCCAAGGGAGCATTGGTGTTCAGCCCCAACGAGAGCCACTCCTTCCGGTTTTCGGTCAATCGCGCCTTCCAGACCCCGAACTACTCCGAGTTCTTCCTCCAGGTTCCGGTGGCCCCGCCCAGCACCGGCCCGTTCGCCATCGAGACCGGAATCCAGAACTACTACCAGGCGGTTCAGGCCAGCGCCGGATCCTTTCCCCCCGGCGCCTTCAACGGCTTGACGTTTCATACCGCCCTGCCCTGGGAGTTCTCGGCCCAGACCCAGGCACTCGCCTTGGGCAATGCCGATCTCGAGGTAGAGAAGGTGACGGGCTGGGAGCTGGGCTATAAGGGAAGCCTGTCGAACCAGGTCTACGTTACCGCCGACCTCTATATCAACCAGCTGACGGACTTTGTCACTGACCTTCTCCCTGGCGTGAACCCGTCGTATCCCACCTTCCAGCTGACCGACGGTGGACTCAACGTGCCGGCCGACTTGGCCGCCATGGACGCGCGGCTGGCCTCCTTCGGCCTGCCGCCCAGCCATCCGCTCCGGGCGCCCATCCCCGTTCTCCAAGCCGGATACGCTGCGACTCTCGCGGGCACGACCATCCAGGGCGCCCCCGCGCTGGCCACCATGCCGGACGGCAGCCGCGCGATCGTCCTGTCCTACACCAATGCCGGAAAGGTGACGGAGCGGGGAGTCGAGCTCGGGCTCGGCTACCAGTTCACGCCCGAGCTCAGGGGTGACGTGTCGTTCACCGGGTTCGATTTCACGGTGAAGTCCCAGCAGACCGGCGACAAGCTGCTCCCCAACACGCCGAGCAAGAAGGCGAACATCGCGCTGGCGTATGTGGGAGAGCAGGGTTTCGACGCCAGCGTCTCGCTCCGCCTGGTGGACGGATACGAGTGGGCGGCCGGCATCTTCAGCGGCTATGTGCCGTCGAGCGAGTTCCTGAACGTCGGCGCGGGCTTCCGGGTCAACAACAACCTGCGGGTGCACGCCATCGCCACCAACGTGCTCGACCAGAAGCGGTTCCAGATGTATGGCGGATCGGTGATCGGCCGGCGGGTGCTCGGCGGGTTGACCGCGAATTTCTAGGCGGTAAGGCGGTAGGAAAATAGACCTCATCCCGAGTGCAACGAGGGATCTACTCAGCCAGCCCCCAGGCCTCCCTCGCTTCGCTCGGGATGAGGTGCGTGCTACCGCCTACTGCCGTGCCGCCTCAGGGCGAAAGCCGATCGACGCGCCATTTATCTCCGTCTCTTACATATCGGATCCGGTCGTGGAGCCGGTTCTCCCGCCCCTGCCAGAACTCGAAGGTCGCCGGCATCACCCGGTACCCGCCCCAGTGCGGCGGCAGCGGCACCTCCCCCTTCGGGAACCGCGCCTCCACCTCCTTGAGGTCGGCCTCGAGCGGCGCCCGTGAGGGGATGACGCGGCTCTGGTGTGATACCCAGGCGCCGAGCCGGCTGCCGAGCGGTCGGGTCCGGAAGTACGACTCCGATTCCTTCGCCGAGGTGCGGGTCACCCGTCCGGTGATCCGTATCTGCCGCTCGAGCTCGCTCCAGAAGAGCACCAGGGCGGCGCGGGGATTGGCCTCCAGCTCCTCGCCCTTCCGGCTCCGGTAGTCGGTGAAGAAGACGAACCCGCTCGCGTCAAACGCCTTGAGTAGCACGATGCGGGCGGAGGGGGCGCCGTCGCAGCTCGCGGTGGCGAGCGTCATGGCGTTTACTTCCTCAACCTGGGCTTCCTGCGCCTCGGCAAACCAGCGGGCGAACTCCACCATCGGATCGTGGCTCACGCTCTTTTCGTCGAGCCGGGCCCGGGCGTACTCGCGGCGGATGTCGGCGATGGACATGGCGGATAATGTATAACCCTCTGCTCGATCTGTCCGGGCGGCCGATTATCGCCCACCGGGGGGCTTCCGGCAGCGCGCCCGAGAACACCATGGCGGCCTTCGAGCTGGCCCTGGAGCAGGGTGCCGACGCCATCGAGCTGGATGTGCGGCTCGCGGCCGACGGCGTGCCGGTGGTGCTACATGATCCAACCCTGGACCGGACCACGAGCCATTACGGTCCGGTCGGCGCGGTAGCGGCGGATCGGCTGCGCGACATCGATGCCGGTTTCCGGTTTACGCCCGACCGGGGGCGCACCTATCCGTTCCGCGGGGGCGGGGCCCACATACCGGCGCTGGTGGAGGTACTCCGCGCCTTTCCGCTGATGCCGTTTCTGATCGAGATCAAGGAGGTGGAGGCGCAGGAGGCAGTGAAGCGGGTGCTGCTCGAGGAGGACGCCGTCTTGCGGTCGGTCCTGGCGTCCGAGCACGGCGCCGCGCTGACCTGCTTCCGGGAGCCGCCCTTCGCGGTGGCGGCATCCAGTGGGGAGATCGGCGCGCTCTACCGGGCGGTGCTGTTCCAGCGGGTGCCGGCAACCGTTCCCTACCAGGCGCTCTCGGTGCCGATGCGCTATCGCGGCCTGCCGGTGCCCACCCGCGCATTCGTGGCGGCAGCCCGTCGGCTCGGCTGCCCGGTACATGTGTGGACGGTCAATGATCCCGCCACCGCCCGCACGCTTTGGGGCCGAGGGGTGGCGGGAATAGTGACGAATTTTCCGGACCGGATAGCTCGGAGTTAGGAGTTTCCTAGCTCCCGGCCCCCTTCTCCACCGGCAGCCGCACCGCGTTGCCCCACTCGGTCCACGACCCGTCGTAATTCCGCACGTTGTCGAAGCCGAGCAGGTAGGTCAGGGCAAACCAGGTATGGGAGGAGCGCTCCCCGATCCGGCAGTACGCGATGGTGTCGGCGTCACGCCGGAGGCTGTTGTCCTGCTCGTACAGTTTCCGGAGCTCGCTGGCCGGGCGGAAGGTGTGCGTCTCGGGGTCGATCGCCTTGGCCCAGGGAATGCTCTTGGCCCCCGGAATGTGACCACCCCGGAGACACCCCTCCTGGGGGTACTCCGGCATGTGGGTCTTCTGCCCGCTGAACTCCTCGGGGCTCCGGACGTCCACCAGCTGCCCCTTCCGCTTCAGGTGGTCGAGCACATCGTCCCGGAACGCCCGGATCCGGCGGTCGTCCCGCTCGCCGACCGAGATGTTGCCCTCCGGGTACTTGGGCGTGTCGGTGGTGAGAGGCCGGCCTTCGTCCACCCAGCGGAGCCGCCCGCCGTCCATGATCTTCACGTTCTTGAGGCCGAAGAGCTGCAGCACCCAGAGCGCGTAGGTGGCCCACCAGTTGTTCTTGTCGCCGTAGAAGACGATGGTGGTGTCCTTGCTGATTCCCTTGGAGCGAAGCAACCGCTGCAGGCGGTCGCGGTCGATATAGTCCCGGACCACCTGATCGTTCAGGTCGTTGGTCCAATCCACTTTGACCGCGCCCGGGATGTGACCGGTCTCGTAGAGCAGCAGGTCCTCATTGGATTCGACCAGCCGCACCTTCGGGTCGTCGAGATGCTGAGCCACCCAGTCGGTGGAGACCAGCACTTCCGGGTGGGCGTACCCGCGTTCTTCGATCGGCGTGGCGGCGGGGGCTGACTGCGCTGTAGCCATGGTCCTCTCCTTGTATACCGACGCGTGCGTCGTACTTCAGAAATGAAAAGCGGCCGCGACCCTCTGCGAGGTGCGGCCGGCCAGAAATCCTGAGCGCTACTAGCGCACGACGGCTGCCGCCCCCTCGTCTCGAGGTGGTTGAGTGGTACAGCAACACCGGCGGCGTGCGCACATGTCGATCGTGGCTGGTTCGGGTCTGACCCAAATTACGACCACGGAAGTCGGAATGTAAAGGGGGTGCTGTGTCACATCCGGAACAGATAACTGAGCTTCAGGAAAAATCCGTCTTCCGAGCGCTCGAGGCTGGCCCGCCCGAGCTCGCTCGGGTCTCGCAGCGTGCTGCCATAGCCGGCGAAGAGGACGGTGCCCGGATTAGGCTGGTAGGAGAAGAGGAAGTCACCCCGGAAGGAGCGGCGTCCGAACGGGGTGGTACGGGTGTAGCTGTTGGCGTCGGAATCGAAGACCAGGATAGGGGCGCCGGTGCGGGTGTCGTCCCGCAGCGCGTCGCGGCGCTCAGTGGTGTACTCACCCACCAGGCGCAGGAAGATGGGCCGGGAAAGCTGGTACTCGACCTTGAGCCGAGGGCTGCGCCAGATATTGACCGTACTGCCATCGGTCCGGCGGCCCACGTACTGCAGCCGGTACAGCCCGTTGACCCGGAGCTTGTGGGTGGGCCGCCAATCGAGCGAGAGATCGAACCAGGTGATGTTCGCGCTGGCCCACTCGTAGAAATTTTCGTCGTGGCCCCAGAGGAAGAAGATGTTGCCCGAGAAGTGGGCGAACTCCGGGGTGTCCAGCGAGAGCACGTAGTCGAGATTGGGGATCGTGGGCTGGCCGGTGAACGGCACCGTATCCAGTCCCATCCCCCCTGCCGCGGGAACCTCCAGCGCGTAGTCGCGGTAGAGGTCGGAAGGGTATCCGAACGACTCCACCAGCACCGACGCCCCCACCTTCCATCCACTGCGAAGCCGGCTATTGGCGTTGAAGTGCAGTTTCTGATCCTGGATCCCTTCACCGTTCACAAACCGGCGGTACTCCCAGGTTCCATCCAGCGCCACGTCGCCGGTGAAGCTTTCGAGTAAGCCGCCCGGCTTTCCATAGAGCGTGATGCTGTGGTTGAGGTTGGCCCTCACCACACCGGGCCGCGAGATAAAGCCGCTCTGGGCCCGGAAGTCATCCGCAATACCGGCGAAGACGTAACGAGCCCCGAACGTGCGGCCATTGCGCGCCGCGCGGACCGACCAGAGAGGGCCAGTCTCGGTAACTCCGTTCCTCCGGGTCCTGCTCCCCGCGAGCTGAAGCTGCGCGCTGTACACCCCGCCGAACACCAGACGCGAATCGAGGCCGGCCACCCGGTTGTAGTTGTCGCCATCGATCTTGTCGGTGTAAACCAGGCCGAGCCGGGACTGGGATCCCATATCGCGCTGGACCCTGAGCAG
>DASVGF010000068.1:0-3270 GCA_036379675.1 Gemmatimonadales bacterium
TCTGGTATCAGATCTTCGTCGAGCGCTTTCGGAACGGCGATTCCACGAACGACCCCACCCCCCACGACATCGAGGGAGTGACCGACGAGCCGCCGCCGGCCGGCTGGCAGCCCACGCCCTGGTCCCAGGACTGGTATCGGCAGGAGCCCTGGGCCAGGGCGACTGGGAAGGACTTCTACACCACCGTACAATCCCGCCGCTACGGCGGCGACCTGCAAGGCGTTCTGGACCGGCTGGACTACCTCCAGGATCTGGGCGTCACCGCGCTTTATTTCAACCCGGTGAACGACGCGCCGTCGCTGCACAAGTATGACGCCCGCAACTACCGCCACATCGACCGGAACTTCGGCCCCGACCCCCGGGGCGACGAAGCCCTGATGGCGGCCGAAGATCCGGTGGACCCGTCCACCTGGAAGTGGACCGCCGCGGACAGCCTGTTCCTCCGCCTGGTGCGCGAGGCGCACCGGCGTGCCATGCGCGTGATCATGGACTATTCCTGGAACCACACCGGGATCTCGTTCTGGGCCTGGAAGGATGTGCTCGCCAAGCAGCGGGCGTCGAAGTTTGCCGACTGGTACGCCATCGAGCGGTTCGACGACCCGGCCACGCCGGACACGAACGAGTTCCGCTATCGCGGCTGGGTGGGCGTGCCGTGGCTGCCGGAGTGGAAGAAGCTCGGCCGCCCGCCGGGGCAGTCGCACGGTCCCATCGAAGGCAACCTCGTCCCCGGCGTTCGGGACCTGGTCTTCAACGTTACCCGCCGCTGGCTGGACCCCAACAACGACGGCGATCCCTCGGACGGGGTGGACGGGTTCCGCCTCGACGTGGCCGAGATGGTGCCGCTGGGGTTCTGGCGCGATTATCGAAAGTTCGTCCGGAGCATCAACCCCGAG
Source organism: Gemmatimonadales bacterium (assembly GCA_036379675.1). GTDB lineage: Bacteria > Gemmatimonadota > Gemmatimonadetes > Gemmatimonadales > GWC2-71-9 > CAVVWJ01. The sequence goes on from DASVGF010000068.1 coordinate 894, forward strand.
GCGTACCTGGTGGGCGAGGTGTGGTGGGAGAAATGGCCGGACAAGATCTGGGACCCGGCGCCGTGGCTTCAAGGGGATGTCTTCGACGCCGTGATGAACTACCGGTGGTACATGCCTACCCGCGGCTTCTTCGCGGGGGCGCCTCCCCGTCTCACCGCTAAGGAGTACGCCGCCAGTCTGGATTCGCTCGCCAGTGGCCTCGCGCCGGCACACGTCAAGGCGATGATGAACCTGACGGCCAGCCATGACACGCCTCGCTTCGGCACCTCGATCTACAACCCAGGCCGCTACAAGTACCACAACTCGCCGCGGGAGGAGCCTGGCTACCGGATCGACCGGCCCGACGAGCATAGCCGCAGGCTCCAGGAGCTCATCCTCGCCCAGCAGTTCACCTACATCGGGGCCCCCCATATCTGGAACGGTGACGAGGTAGGCATGTGGGGCGCCGACGATCCGGACGATCGAAAGCCGATGATCTGGGGCGACCTGCGCTACGACGACGAGGTCGTGCATCCGTTCGGCCGCCCGCGGCGCCGCGATCCGGTGGTGCCCGATACGGCGCTCTTCCGCATTTACCGGGACCTGGCGGCGTTACGAAAACAGAACCTGCGGCTGATGGTGGACGGGGAACTGAACTGGCTTGTCACCGACGATCGGCAGGGCCTCCTGGCGTACGACCGGGTGTTGAACGACCAGCGGGCGATCGTGGCGTTCAACCTATCGGACGCGCCGCAGGGCGTCTCGGTAGCGGCCACGGGACGCTATCGACTGGCCTTCCCAGCGGGTGGGCCGGTAACCGTGGCGGAGGGGGAGCTCAGGGCTAATCTGCCCGCCCAGTCGGCAAGGATATGGGTGCGGGAGTGATCGAGTTCGCGGCTACTGCTCGGCTAATAGTACTAGGCCTGACCGCGTCGTGAGCGAGATCGCTCCGTCCCTTACCGTGCCGGTGACGCCCGAGTACGCATCCACCAGCTCGGCGCCCTCCGGGAACGTCTCGAGCACGGGGATCCGCTTCTCCCCCGCTGCCTGATCCATCGCCACCAGTACGCGATCGACTCGGCCATCCGACTCCAGAGTGCGGCTGAAGATGTACGGCTTGGCCTGTAGGGTGCGATGCACACCGGCCCCCACCGCTGGATGATCCCGGCGGAACCGGCCCAGCTTGCGCCAATGCTCGAGAACGTCCGCCCGCCGTTCCAGATCTCCCCAGTTCATGAACGAACGGAGATTGGCATCTCCTTCCGCAGTCGGAATCTTGAGGGGCCGGGCCAGCTCGTCTCCGTAGTAGATCTGGGCCCCACCGGGGGCGAGCAGGAGCCGGGTGCCCGCGCCTATCGGGTCCTTCCGGTCCCGGTCGTACGGTGATCCATCGTCGTGAGAGCTGAGGTAGTTGAGCAGACTGACTCCACGCAGCGCACCCTCATTGATCGCCGCCGAGTACCTGGTATAGAGACCGTCTACCGGGGCGGTGTCGCTCTTGAAGCCGAAGTTGATGAGCGCGTCGTATCCATTGGCAAAGAAGTCCACTGTCCGGTCGCCGAAGTTGTACTCCCTCCCCTGGCCGGGCTCCCAGCCGTACACCTCACCCACCATGTAGAACGGAAGGCTGTCCCGAACCTGATCCGGATGCTTGCGCCTCCAGTCGGCCAGCGCCTTCCCGGCTTCCTGCTTCAGCTCGGCGCTGACTGCCGGCTCGAAATGCTTGGCGGTGTCCACCCGATAGCCATCGAAGCCCAGCTCTCGCACCCAGTCGGTGAGCCACTTGATGACGTAGTAGCGCGGCGCCCGGGGGTAACCAGTGCGGTGGAAAAAGGCCTCCAGCTCGGTCACTTCGCGGTCACTGCGGCCCTCGCGCGCCCACTTGTCCAACAGGGCCGGCGGCAGCTCGACCGGCGCGTCACTATCCGTCCGAACGTCGGGGAGGGTGGCGACGAGGGTGCAGTCTACGGTGGTAGTGTAGTCGCGGTAGGAACAATTGGGGCCGGTGCGGACCCAACCAGCCGGCCATGCGGAGTCGTGCGAAGTCACCGGACCGGTATGGTTGATGACCGCATCCATCAGTACGCGGATGCCTCGGCGATGGGCCGCGTCCACTACCGCTCGCAGCTCGTCCCTCGTCCCCAGCGCCGGGTCCACGGCAGTCCAGTCCCGGGTCCAGTAGCCGTGATAGCCGTAGGTCTTCCCGGTTCCCTCGTCCACGCTCCCGTGGATCTGCTCCACGAACGGTGTCATCCAGAGAGCGGTCACGCCCAGGCTGTCGAAGTATCCCTCCTCGATCTTCTGAAGCAACCCGGCGAGGTCGCCGCCCTCGAAGTTCCGCAGCACGGATCCGTCCTTCGCCCGGCCGGCGGCGCCGTCGTTGGAAGGATCGCCGTTC
>DASVGF010000069.1:0-3173 GCA_036379675.1 Gemmatimonadales bacterium
CCCGCTGGATCGGTGTGCCATAGAGCGTCGCAAGCCGGAGGCCGACGGCACGCCGGGCACGGTCCTGCGCCAGCGCCTCGGCAAGGGTACTGTCGAAGGCCGCGAGCCGGATGGCCGGCGTGCTCCGCGGCGCCCCCATCCAAGGGGCCCGGAGTACCGCGGGGTATTCCAGCTGGAGCGTCGGTTGACCGAAGCCGAGGCGGAGCCCGAGCCCCGTGGTGTCCGACTGCGCGGCGACCACCTGGGGCAGCGCGAGCAGACAGCCCAAGGCGACCAGAATCCGTGTCACTCTATGGAGTCGATACGGGGCTTTGGAGTGCTGGACGCCCGGAATATAGTGCCCGGTGCGCCTTCAACAACCCCTTACAAGTGATTAAGTTAGCTGACGTGCGCCTGCTCAGCTCGTACCTCCTCCGCCAGCTGGCGGCCCCCTTCCTCTTCGCGCTGGCCGCGCTCACCAGCCTCATGCTGCTGAGCCAGATCGCGAAGAAATTCGGGTCGCTGGTGGGCAAGGGCCTGCCGTGGACGGTGATCGCCGAGGTCTTCGCCCTCAGCATCCCGTTCATCGTGGCCATGACCCTGCCGATGGCGGTGCTGGTGGCGGTGCTTTACGCGTTCAGCCACCTCGCCGCCGACAACGAGATCACGGCCATGCGGGCCAGCGGGGTCAGCGTGTGGCAGTTCCTGCTCCCAGTGCTCGCCTGGGGCGTGTTCATGTCGGCGTTCAACTTCGTCTTCGTGGACCAGATACTGCCCCGCAGCAACGCCCGGCTCCGGAGCCTGCTGATCGACATCGGGCGGAAGAAACCCACCTTCGAGTTGCAGGAGCAGGTGATCAACGAGGTGCCCCCCTCGCAGTACTTCCTCCGCGCCAACCGGATCGACGCGGCCACGGGCCGACTCCGGGAGGTCACCATCTACGACATGGGCGGCGACGCGAGCCGGCGGATCATCTACGCCGACAGCGGGCTGATGGCCTACGCGGAAGGGCAGACCGATCTGAGCCTCAGGCTCTTCGACGGAAGCATCCACCAGTACCGCCCGATGGACCCCACCGGGTTCCAGCTGACCTACTTCCGGGTCAACGACATCCGGGTGAAGAACGTCTTCGACGAGCTCCAGCGGAACACCGGCGAGTCCATCCGGGGCGACCGCGAGATGAGCACCTGCGAGATGCTCGACGTGATCCGCGAGGCCGATCGGGAGGAGGGCGAGGCGCGCCGAGACCGGCGGGACCTCCTGCGTGACGACCTGCGGGCCCTGCTGGCGCTCCCGCCGCTGCCTGACACCGATTCCATACCCGGCCCCAAGCCGCTCCCGGCCTATTGCGGCTGGATGCAGCGGGTACAGGACCTCGTCCTTCCGATGACGGCGGAGGCCCAGGGTCCCACACAAGACCGGACAACCACCCAAGGCAGGACCCCGACCCAGGGCAGGACCCAGGCACGGCCACGCCCCGGGCAGGCTCCGGCCCCGGCGAAGCTTCGCCCGACCCCACCTCAGAGACTCCAGGGACCGGTGCTTTCCAACTGGTCGTTGACCGCGACCGCCATCGATCGGGGACAGGACGCCGACCGGCGGGCCTCCCGATACGCGGTCGAGGTCCACAAGAAGTGGGCCATCAGCACGGCGTGCATGTCCTTCGTGATCATCGGGATCGTGATGGCCGTCCGGTTCCCCCGTGGCGGCATCGGGCTGGTGATCGGGGGTGGGCTCCTGGTGTTCTCCATCCACTACGTCGGGCTGACCGCCGGCGAGAGCCTGGCGGACCGGGGGCACGTGGCGCCCTGGGTCGCCATGTGGATGCCCAACATCGTCCTCACGATCCTCGGCCTGATCGGACTCCACCATGTGCGGCGCGAGTCGGGCTCCACCCGCGGCGGCGATTTCCAGGAGGTCATGGACGCGGTCCGCCACCTCTGGCGGCGTCTCCGCCAGCGGCGGCCCACGGTGAGCCGCCTCGGCCTCAGGAAGGAGTCGGCGTGAAGGCGCTCAGCAAGCTGGATCGCTACGTCCTCGCGAGCTGGGTGCGCATCTTCATCCTGACCGCGCTGGGCTTCCCGATCGTCTCCATCCTGATCAACCTGACCGATACCTTGAACCGGCTGCTGGACCGCGGTCTCACGATGCGGGAGATCGCGTGGAGCTACGTGTACTCCGTTCCGGAGAACATGTTCCTGGTCATGCCGGCGGCCGTCCTGTTCGCCACCGTGTTTACGGTGGGGGCCATGGGCCGGCACTCGGAGCTCACGGCCGCGAAGGCGGGAGGGCAGAGCTTCCACCGGCTGATGCTGCCGGTGTTCGTGGCCGCGGTGCTGGCCTCGGGGCTGGCGTTCGTCGTGGGTGAGCTGGCGCCGGGAGCCACCGCGAAGCAGCTCGAGCTCCAGAAGGCGAAGGCGGCACGCCCCACCCGGACGCGCTACAACTTCGTCTATCGCGGCGACCTCGGCTGGGTGTACACCATCCGCTCGCTCGACGTGGCGAACCGCCAGCTCAAGCAGGTCATGTTCGAGCGCGAGGGCGTCGGCCTCGAGAACCCGGGCCTGGTGATCACGGCGGACAGCGCCAGCTGGGACGACTCCGCCCGGGCCTGGCGGGTGCGCAACGGCGCCAGCCGGGTGATCGCCGGACCCGGCCAGCAGGCGATGTTCAGCTTCCAGACGATGCGGCTCAAGGCTCTGACCCAATCACCCGCGGACCTGCTGGCCGAGGCGAAGGCGCCGGACGAGATGCGCTACGCCGAGCTGGGCCGGTACATCGAGGGCCTTCGCCGCTCGGGGAACGACGCCAACAAGCTCATCGTGGAGCAGGCCCTGAAAGTGGCGATCCCGGTCACCTGCTTCATCATCGCCATCTTCGGCGCGCCCCTCGCGGTCACCAACCCGCGAGCCGGTGCGGCCGTCGGGATCGCCATCAGTCTCGGCACGACGGTGCTCTTTCTGCTCATGACCCAGATCATGAAGGCGGTGGGAGCCGGCGGGGTGGTGGATCCGCTCATGGCGGCCTGGATCCCGAACATCGTCTTCGCAATGGCGGGCGTCTGGTTGCTGGTGAGGGTGCGGACGTTGGCGGTCTGGCGGTCAGGCGGTCGGGCGGTCAGGCGGTCAGGCGGTCAGGCGGTCAGGCGGTCAGGCGGTCAGGCGGTCAGGCGGTCAGGCGGTCAGGCGGTCAGG
>DASVGF010000070.1:0-2691 GCA_036379675.1 Gemmatimonadales bacterium
GCCTCGCACTACCTCGATGCGGATCATACGATCAGTTCCTCGATCCTGGCCGACGACGCGAATACGCTCTGGGTGGACTCCTGGGGCGCCGGCGTCACCAATCTCCGGATGGGGTGGGATGGGCAGGTCGGGATGTTGCAGCTGGCGCCGTTCCTCGGCGTGAACAACCTGTGGGACCGCAAGTACGTGGGGTCGGTGACGCTCAACGGAGTCTTCGGGCGGGTGATCGAGCCGGCCCCGCGCCGGGTACTGTATATCGGCACCGAGCTCGGTTATCGGGCCAACCCTTAGCTCCGGCGGCCGGCACCCCGACAGCTCTCACCGGCGACGCCGGTTCATAGCAGGGAGACGGGATCCCGGTCGATCACCACCCGCGTCGTCCCATCACGCCGAAGCCTTCTCGCGGCGTAGCGAACGACCCGTCCCAGTGACTCCGATGGCCCCTTCAGGAGCACATGCCAGCGCCACCGGTCCTTGATCCGCACCAGCGGGCAGGGCGCTGGCCCGAGCACCGCCATCGGCAGCGCCCGGCGGTCCACCAGCGCAGTACACCAATCCGCCACCCACGCCGCGCGGCGGCCCACCTCGCCTTCATCCGGACCCGAGATCAGCAGGTTCACCAGCGAAGTCGCGGGCGGATAGGGGGGATCCTGCCGCAGCAACCTCTCCTCCCTCAAGAATCCCTCGGTGTCATGTTGTTGGGCCCGCACGAGCGCGTGATGGGAGGGATGGCGGGTTTGCACCAGCACGCGGCCCCCCTTGGGGCCCCTGCCCGCTCGCCCGGCCACCTGCGCCAGCAGCTGAAACGTGCGCTCCGCGGAACGGAAGTCGGGGAGATAGAGTCCCGTGTCCGCGTCCACCACACCCACCAGCGTCACGTTGGGAAAATCCAGCCCCTTCGCGATCATCTGAGTGCCGATCAGCAGATCGGTCTCCCCCACCTCCACCGCGGCGAGAATGCGCTGGTGGGACCACTTGGTGCTGGTGGTATCGAGATCCATCCGCGCGATCCGAGCCTCGGGATAGCGCTCCGCCAGCATCCGCTCCAGCTGCTGGGTGCCCACGCCGCGCATCTGCTGGACCGGGTGGCCGCAGGCCCGGCACGTGAGCGGTAGCGGCTCTTCGTGCCCACAGTAGTGACAGCGCAGCCCGGGTGGGGAACGGTGCACGGTCAGCGAGATGCTGCAGCGAGGACATTGGCGGACATCGCCGCAGTCGGGGCACTGAAGAAAGGCCGCGTAGCCCCGGCGGTTGAGCAGGAGAATACCTTGCTCCTTGCGGGCCAGCGTCGAGATGATCGCCGAGTCGAGCGCCTCCGACCACGCCACCGGTCCGGTCCCCGCCACCTTCGGAGCGGTTCGGAGATCGATCACCTCCACCGGCGGCATGGGACGGGCTCCCACTCGCTGGGGCAGGCGCAACAGGCGCAGCCGCTGTTCCGTCCGTACGAACGTCTCGAGTGACGGAGTCGCGCTGCCCAGGATCAGTCGTGCCCCTTCGAGCCGCGCCCGCACGGCCGCCACGTCGCGCGTGTTGTAGCGGGGCGTTTCCCCGTTTTTGTAGCTGGCCTCGTGTTCCTCATCCACCACAATCATGCCCAGCCCCTTGACCGGCGCGAACACGGCGGATCGAGCGCCCACCGCCACCCGCCGCTCGCCCCGTCGCAGGCGCCGCCAGGCATCGGCCCGCTCGCCGTCGGAAAGTCCGCTATGGAGCACGGCGATGTCATCACCGAAGGCTCCCCGGAATCGGCTCACCGTCTGCGGTGTCAGGCCGATCTCCGGCACGAGGACAATGGCGCCTCCACCCGCCGCCAGGGCCCGCCTTACCGCCTCCAGATAGACGAGCGTCTTTCCGCTGCCGGTGACACCGAACAGCAACGCCGCCTGTCCCGGCTCCAGGTCGCCGGCAGCCGCCACGGCCGTGGCCTGGTCAGGCGTAAGGTTCGGTGGCGGGGGTGAGGCCGCCGAGCCGCTGAAGGGGTCGCGCAAGACCTCGGAGTGTTCGATCTGGGCCAGGCCGCCCTGTACCAGCCCGCGGACCACAGCCGGACCGAAGCCGAGTTGCTCCCCAAGGTGGCGGATGGACGCGGTGCCGCCGAGCGACTCCAGGGTTTCGTACAACTGCCGCTGTTTCGGTTTGCGCTTGAAGAGCTGCTCCCGCTCCAGGAGGGTGGGTCTCTCGGCGGGCAGGGAGAGCACCCGCTCGGTCAGCCGCCCGGCAGAGGTGTCGGGCGGCTGCACCCGCAACGTCACCGCATCCACGCGGGCAAGACGCTCGATCACGTCCCAGACGGGCCGCTTGAGCGCGCGCGCGGCGGCCGCCACCGACCCCTCCCCGCCCTGGCGCTTCAGCCACTGGAGCACCGCTCCTGCCACACCTCCGGGCACCGGACCCCCGTTTCGCAGCGACACGATCACCTGGGATTCTCCCCACATGCCGGCGGGCACAATGCTTTTCAGCGTCAGGCCGAGTGGCGCGCCGTAATAGCCGGCCATCCAGCCTGCGGTCGCCAGGAGGGGCGCCGGCAGCGCGGGCTCCGGATCGGGAACGGCCAGCACTTCCCGTGCGGGAGCGGCCGGTGCTTCGGCATCCACCGAGACGACGATGCCGATCAGCTCGCGCCGGCGGACCGGCACGACGACCCTCGCTCCCGGCGCGACACGATCGCCCAGGGTTTCAGGTACGCGG
>DASVGF010000071.1:0-7000 GCA_036379675.1 Gemmatimonadales bacterium
CCTACAGCGGGCTCCCGGACTTCGCGACTCTCCGGATCACCTACGTGCCCTCGGACCGGTGCATCGAGCTGAAGAGCCTCAAGTACTACGTCACCGGCTACCGGAACGTGGGGATCTTCCAGGAGCACGCGACCGCAAAGATCGCGGAGGATCTCCAGCGGGTGCTCGCGGCGAAGCGGCTGGTGGTGACGACGATCTACAACCCGCGGGGCGGGTTCGACACCACCTGTACGGTGGAGCTGCGGGGCTAGGACCTTTGTCACCCTGAGCGCAGCGAAGGGGACCATGTCCGGGCATGGTTCCCTTCACTTCGTTCAGGGTGACATGTTCACCGCTACTTCCGCGCCACTGCCGCCGAGGGCGTCGTGGGAATCCGCTCCGGCCCCGGCTTCGGCCCTCGCGGCAGCAGCTCTCGCAGGTTCGCCAGCTCCCACGCGGTCACCGCCATCACCGCGCTCGCCTGCCGCAGATCGTCCGCCACGGCCTTGTCGTAGGTGTCGCTCTGCGAGTGGTGGGTGTGACTGTATCCTCGCGGCTCCTGGTCGAAGTTGAAGCCCGGGATCCCGTACGGCACGAAGGCCAGGTGGTCCGTCCCCGTCTTCACATCCTCCCGCACCGAGTCCGCGCCGAGGTGCGCGACGGGGACGAGGAGAGCCTGCCACAGCTCGGCGAACTCCGGCCGTCCCTGGAGTGCCTGCCCCACGATTCGCCCGGTGCCGTTGTCGATCACCAGGACCGCCTGCACGCTGTCCGCCTGGGCCGCGTGTGCCGCCGCATACCGCCGCGAGCCGATCAGCCCCTGCTCCTCGCCGGCGAACAGGATGAAGCGGATCGTTCGCCTGGGCTTGAGCCCCGAGCGCGCCAGCACTCGCGCGGCCTCGAGGACCACCATGGATCCGGCACCGTTGTCGGTCACGCCGGTGCCGAGATCCCAGCTGTCGAGGTGAGCGCCGAGGATGACGACCTGTCCCGGCAGCTCCGAGCCCCGGATCTCACCCACCGTGTTCCACTGCTGCACCCGCGACTTGCCGAGCTTGTTCTCCACCCGCCCTTCCAGCTTCGGAGTCACCCCCTGGGCGATGAGCCGCTCGAGCAGCGTGTAGTCCTCGTGGGAGATCACGATGTTGGGCAGCGGGGCGACCCGGTTGGGCGAGCCGCTCATGGTCATGAGGGCGTGCTCCTTGGAACCGTCCACCAGGGTTCCGAGCGCCCCCGCGTCCTTGAGCATGTAGGGCAGGTCGATCTGGTACTGGCGCCGGGCCAGCACGGCCGGTGCGGAGGTGTCGGCGGAGCGCTTCCCGCGCCTCCTTGATCGCGGCGATGCGCTGCGAGTCTTCCGGGCTCGGTAGGGGCGCGTCTGGGTTCCAGATCGGCGCCGAGGGCTTGGGGAGGACCCAGGCGCCCCGCACCCGGTTGCGGTACACCGCGAAGCTGTCGCGAGTAGACAGGTCCACCAGCACCACCGGTCCCTTTCGCGTCTTGCCGTCGGTTCCGACCGTCCAGGCCCAGCTGTGCCCGGTCATCGCCCGCTCGAACGGCGCGGTGAGCCGCAGGGAGAGCGGCCCCCGCTCCCAGGTCACGCCGAAGTCGAAGCCGTCCAGTGACGCCGTGAGCCCGTAGCTCCGGAACCGCTCGGCCGTCCACTCGTTGGCCCGCCGCATCGCGGGTGAGCCGGAGAGCCGGGGCCCGATCACATCACTCAGATATCGCAGGTTCTCCATCACCTCGGAGCGATCCAGGGCCTCGGCGATTAGGGCGCCCGAGCCGGCGGTGTCCACCGTGGATTGGGCCTGGAGCGGGGCGGCCAGAGCCGCGGCGGTGAAGAGGATGGCGGACGCCTTGCACATGCGGTGAATCTCGCTGGAGGTGGTTGCTGGCGAATGCGGCCGGGCGCAAGTTATACTCGGAAATCGCTGTGCGGCATCTCTTTCCGAAGCATTCTCCGAGGAGCGGGTACGTGCCCCAGGACAGCCTGACCATCACCGACAATCGCACCGGGCGAACCTACGAGGTCCCCGTGTCCGAGGGCACTGTACGGGCCACGGACCTCCGCCAGGTCAAGGTCTCGGACGACGATTTCGGCCTCATGACCTACGACCCTGCCTTCATGAACACGGCGGCGTGTCGGAGCGCCATCACCTTCATCGACGGCGACCGGGGCATCCTCCGCTACCGCGGCTATCCCATCGAGCAGCTGGCCGAGCAGTCGACCTTTCTCGAGGTGGCGTACCTCCTGATCGAGGGCGAGCTGCCGACCAAGGCGCAGCTCCACGGGTGGACGGATCTGGTGAAGTACCACACCTACGTCCACACCAACATCACCAAGTTCCTCGAGGGGTTCCGCTATGACGCCCACCCGATGGGCGTCCTGCTCGGTGTGGTGGGTGCGCTCTCGACCTTCTATCCCGGCGCCAAGAACATCCACGACCCCGAAAACCGAAAGCTCCAGCGGGTCCGGCTGCTGGCCAAGGCGCCCACCATCGCGGCGTTCGCCTTCCGCCACTCGCGGGGACTGCCGTTCGTGTTCCCGGACAACGATCTCGACTACATCGCGAACTTCGTCAACATGACCTTCAGCATCGGCGGCCGTCACAAGCCGAACAAGGTGCTGCAGCGCGCGCTCGAGATCCTGCTCATCCTCCACGCCGACCACGAGCAGAACTGCTCCACCAGCGCGGTACGCGGCGTCGGGTCGTCGCACGTGGACCCCTTCTCGGCCGTGTCGGCGGGGATCGCGGCGCTGTACGGACCGCTCCACGGCGGAGCCAACGAAGCCGTGCTCGCCATGCTGGACGAGATCGGCGACAAGAAGAACATCCCGGCGTTCATCAAGGAGGTGAAGGGCGGAGGCGGCCGGCTGATGGGCTTCGGCCACCGGGTGTACAAGTCCTACGACCCCCGGGCCAAGCTGATCAAACGGGTCGCCGACGACGTGTTCCGCGAGACCGGGCTCAATCCGAAGCTGGAGATCGCGATGGAGCTCGAGCGGATCGCACTGGAGGACGAATACTTCATCAAGCGGAAGCTCTACCCCAACGTGGACTTCTATTCCGGCCTGATCTACCAGGCGATGGGCTATCCTACGGAGTACTTCACCGTGCTCTTCGCCCTGGGCCGGATGCCGGGCTGGCTGGCCCAGTGGGAGGAGATGCTGCTGGACAAGGACCAGAAGATCGCCCGGCCGCGGCAGATCTACACCGGCAAAGGCGAGCGGCCGTTCGTGCCGATCGAGCAGCGGTGAGACGGTGACCGACCAGATCGAAACCCTGCTGTCCGAGCGGCGGCGCTTCCCCACCACCGCGGAGTTCGCGGCGCGCGCCGCGACCACCGCGGCCCTCTACACCGCCGGCTATGACTGGAAGAAGTTCTGGGAAGACCAGGCCCGCGCGATCGAGTGGATCGCCCCGTGGACCACCACGCTCGAGTGGAATCCACCCCACGCCAAGTGGTTCGTCGGCGGGAAGCTCAACGCCTCGGTCAACTGCCTGGATCGGCATCTGCGCAGCCCGCGGCGCAACAAGGCCGCCATCGTCTGGGAGGGTGAGCCGGGCGAGCGCCGGGTGCTCACCTACTGGGATCTGTCCCGCGAAGTCGGTCGCTGCGCCAACGCACTCAAACGGCTCGGCGTCAACAAGGGCGATCGGGTCGCGATCTATCTGCCGATGGTGCCGGAGGCGGCGGTCGCGCTGCTGGCCTGTGCCCGGATCGGTGCCGTGCACTCCGTGGTCTTCGGCGGCTTTTCCGCCGAGGCTCTGCGGGACCGAATCAATGATGCCGGCGCCACAATCCTCATCACGGCGGACGGCGGCTACCGCCGGGGCCAGGTGCTCCCCCTCAAGCGCACGGCCGATGAGGCCCTGACGGAGACCCCGTCGATCCGCCACTGCATCGTGGTCCGGCGGTACTCACATGCCGAAGGCGACGAGTCGTTCGCCCCGATGACCGAGGGCCGGGATCACTGGTGGCATCGGCTGCTGGAGCACGAATCGGCCGTGTGCCGGCCGGAGCCGATGGATGCGGAAGACATGCTGTTCATCCTGTACACCTCGGGCACCACGGGAAAGCCCAAGGGGATCGTCCACACGACCGGCGGTTATCTCACGCACGTGACCTCGACCGCCAAGCACGTGTTCGATCTCCGGGACGAGGACGTGTACTGGTGCACCGCCGATATCGGCTGGGTGACCGGGCACTCCTACGTCGTTTATGGCCCGTTGGCGAATGGCGCCACGGTGCTGATGTACGAGGGCGCCCCCGACTGGCCGGGGCGGGACCGCTTCTGGGCCATCGTCGAGCGCTACGGCGTCACCATCCTCTACACCGCGCCGACCGCGATCCGCGCGTTCATGAAGTGGGGGACCGAGCATCCGGAGCGGCATGACCTGTCCACCCTGCGCCTCCTCGGCACCGTCGGCGAGCCGATCAATCCGGAGGCCTGGGTCTGGTACCACGAGCATATCGGGCATCGCAACTGCCCCATCGTGGACACGTGGTGGCAGACCGAAACCGGCGGGATCATGATCACACCGCTGCCGGCGGTAGTGGAAACCAAGCCAGGCTCGGCCACGATCCCGTATCCGGGGATCGTGCCCGAGCTGGTGGACGCCAAGGGCAGGAAGCTCGAGGCCGGCGGCGGCTTTCTCACCATCGCCCAGCCCTGGCCGGGCATGCTGCGCACCATCTTCGGCGACGACGAGCGGTATCACGAGGTGTACTGGAGCCGCTTCCCCGGCCGCTACTTCACCGGCGACGGAGCGAAGCTGGACGAGGACGGCTACTGGTGGATACTGGGGCGAGTGGACGACGTGCTGAACGTCGCCGGACATCGGATCGGCACGATGGAGGTCGAGAGCGCGCTGGTGGATCATCCTGCGGTGGCGGAGGCGGCCGTGGTCGGCCGGGCCCATGAACTCAAGGGTCAGGCGCTGGCGGCCTTCGTCACGCTCAAGGAGGGCCGCCAGTCCACGCCCGGGCTGAAGGACGATCTCAAGGCCCACGTCACCCAGAAGATCGGCGCGATCGCCCGACCGGACGACATCTTCTTCACCGCCGACCTGCCCAAGACCCGAAGCGGGAAGATCATGCGGCGGCTGCTCAAGGACATCGCCGAAGGGCGGGCGCTGGGTGATACCACGACGCTGGCGGATCCGAATGTCGTGAGCAGGCTGAAGGATATGTATGAGGACCAGGAGACATAGATTGGCATCACATCATGTCTGATCAACTCGACACCTTGCTCTCGGAGCAGCGCCGCTTTCCTCCTCCACAGTCCTTTGCGGCACGCGCGAACGGCGCCCCGGCGCTGCAGCAGGCGGCCGAGAAGGACCGGGAGGGATTCTGGGCCGAACAGGCTCGGGCGCTCCAATGGATCCGGCCCTGGGATCAGGTGCTCGAGTGGCGGCCGCCGCACGCGAAGTGGTTTCTGGGCGGCCAGCTCAACGTCTCGGCCAACTGCGTGGACCGGCACCTCGACGGCGTCACGCGCAACAAGGCGGCCCTGATCTGGGAGGGCGAGCCGGGCGACCGTCGCGTGCTCACCTACTGGGATCTCGCCCGTGAGGTCCGGAAGGCGGCGAACGCCCTCAAGCGGCTGGGCGTCGCCAAGGGCGATCGGGTGGCGATCTACATGCCGCTGGTGCCGGAAGCCATCGTCGCCATGCTCGCCTGCGCCCGGATCGGCGCCGTCCACTCGGTCATTTTCGGAGGCTTCTCGGCCGAAGCGGTGCGCGACCGGGTGAACGACGCGCAGGCCAAGGTCCTCATCACGGCCGACGGCGGGTATCGGCGAGGCCAGGTGCTTCCACTCAAGCGGCTCGCCGACGCGGCCATGGCGGAGACACCTTCCATCAAGCATTGCGTGGTAGTGCATCGCTTGCGCGGAACCGGAGCCGACGAAGCGTTCGCCGGCATGGTCGAGGGCCGCGACCACTGGTGGCAGCCTCTGCTCGAGGCCGAGTCCTCCGAGTGCGAGCCCACGCCGATGGACGCGGAAGACCTGCTCTTCATCCTCTACACCTCGGGCACCACCGGAAAGCCGAAAGGGATCGTCCACACCACCGGCGGCTATCTGACCCAGGTTGCCGCGACGACGAAGTACGTCTTCGATCTGAAGCCGGAGGACGTCTTCTGGTGCACTGCGGACATCGGCTGGGTGACCGGGCACTCGTACGTCGTGTACGGGCCGCTCGCCAACGGCGCGACGGTGTTCATCTACGAGGGCGCGCCGGACTGGCCCGCGCCAGACCGGGTCTGGTCACTGGTCGAGCGCTACGGCGTGACCGTGCTGTACACCGCCCCCACCGCGATCCGGTCGTTCATGAAGTGCGGCAAGGAGCACCCGGCCCGCCACAACCTCTCCAGCCTGCGCCTGCTGGGCTCCGTGGGCGAGCCGATCAATCAGGAGGCGAGGATCTGGTATCACACCCATATCGGCGGGGGGCGCTGTCCGATCGTGGACACCTGGTGGCAGACGGAGACCGGCGGAATCATGATCACCCCGCTCCCCGGGGTGACCACGACGAAGCCCGGCTCGGTCACCAATCCCTTCCCCGGAATTCGGGCCGAGCTGGTGGACACGGCCGGCAAGGTGATGCCTCGGGGCGGGGGGTTCCTCACCATCACCGAGCCGTGGCCGGGCATGCTCCGCACCATCTACGGCGACGACCAGCGATACCAGGACACCTACTGGTCCCGCTTTCCGGGACGCTACTTCACGGGCGACGGCGCCAAGCTGGACGAGGACGGCTATTGGTGGATTCTGGGCCGGGTGGACGACGTGCTGAATGTGGCCGGCCACCGGATCGGCACGATGGAAGTGGAGAGCGCGCTGGTGTCGCATCCCGCCGTGGCCGAGGCCGCCGTGGTGGGGCGCACACACGAGGTGAAGGGCCAGGCCCTGGCGGCATTCGTCACGCTCAAGGACGGGCACCAGTCATCGACCGACTTGAAGGACGAGCTCAAGGCGCACGTGACCCAGAAGATCGGCGGCATCGCGCGCCCG
>DASVGF010000072.1:0-5800 GCA_036379675.1 Gemmatimonadales bacterium
CATGCCCACCGCGGCCAGTCCGCCAGACAGAATCATGACCTGGTAGGTCCCGGTCCGGGCCAGCCAGGCGCTCAGGGCCAGCCCGGCAACCAGAAGTATGGTCCCCACTCGTATCTGGCGGGTTCCGTTCCGACCGAACTCCGCGGCCGTTCGGCGCTCCTGTATGGTGCCCTCCCGGGCCTGGTGCTCGGCGAAGCTGGCCATCTCCTCGGGGGCGTACTCCTTCGAGCGCAGCACCGTCCACAGTACCGCCAGGAAGAACACCGCCGCACCGAAGTAGAACGACAGCCGTACCGAGTCCGGAATCGTATGCGGCGGCGCTTCGTTGCTTACCCCGAACTGGGTAGTGAGGAGCCACGGCAGGATCGACGCCGCCACCGCGCCGGTTCCGATGAGGAAGCTCTGCATCGCGAAACCGGTGGTGCGCTGCTCCGAGGGCAAATTGTCCCCCACGAAGGCGCGGAACGGCTCCATGGAGATGTTGATCGAGGCGTCCATGATCCAGAGCATGCCGGCGGCGACCCAGAGCGTCGGTGAGTTCGGCATCGCCAGCAGGGCGAGCGATGCCAGGATCGCTCCCACCAGGAAGTAGGGGCGCCGGCGGCCCAGCCGATTCCAGGTGCGATCGCTGAGATAGCCGACGATCGGCTGGATCAGGAGGCCCGTCACCGGCGCGGCAATCCACAGAATCGGAATGTTCTCCACCTTGGCGCCCAGCGTCTCGAAGATCCGGCTCACGTTGGCGTTCTGCAGCGCGAAGCCGATCTGAATGCCGAGAAAGCCGAAGCTCATGTTCCAGATTTCCCAGAACGTGAGCCGGGGCTTGGAACGGATGTCGAGCGCAGGAGCGACCATCGATGATGCCATGAGCCCAAGCCTCAGATTCAAGGAGATGTTCTACCGCCTTACCGCCTTACCGCCTTTACCGCCCTTCCCGCCGGGCACGGTCGAGGCGGCCAAGCAGGTCGTCCACTCCCGGGTCGTTCATGATCTCATCCAGGAGCCGGCGCATGGGGCGCTGCCAGTTGGGGCGCGAGAACGACGGCGTGCCCGGAAGGTTGACAGACTCCTCTTCGAGCCAGAGATCCTCCAACCAGGGAACCACCAGCGGGCTGTCCGACCGGCCCAGCCACTCGAGGAGCGCGGCGAGAAAGGCGCGAGGGTCTTCCGCGGTACTGTCGAGCCGGGCCGCGAGCCACTCGACCGCTCGCTGGCGTTCTTCCACGACGTCCGGGACCTTCGGCTCGGCCAGCAGGCCATGTTGCACCCGGTCCCCGATGTCATGGCCTTTGAGCCAACCCACAAACGTGGGTGTGTCGTGGCTTCCCACCAGAGCCATGTCCGCCGCACTCGGCGGGGAGACTTCCGGCCCGGCTGAGGCCTGGAACATCGCGAGGTACATCCCCCAGATCCGGTGCCGTGGCAGCGCCTCAAAAATCTCGCGCGGCACCGTCCCCAGATTCTCGCCCACCACCTCGCACCGGTTGCGGTTCGACTCCAGGCTCAGCACCGCGAACAGCTCCTCCGCCGGATACGAGACGTAGGTCCCGTCGTGCAGGCCGAACCCGTGGGGGATCCAGTACAGCCGGGTCCAGGCCATAATGTGGTCCACCCGGAGCACACCCGCGAGTCCTGCCTGATGGGCCATGGACGCGGCGAGGTAGCGGTGACCCTCAATGCGTGATGCCCCCGGGAGCACCGGGCTGAAGCCCCAATCCTGGCCGCTGGGGAATCCCTGGTCGGGAGGAGCGCCGACCGACATCCCTTCGGCGAACAGGGCCTGCCGCGACCAGGGGTCATAGCCGTCGGGATGAACGCCCACCGCCAGATCGAGCCCCAGTCGAAACCCCTCATGATCGAGGCGCTGACGCAGATCGCGGAGCTGCCGGCGCACCAGGACCTGGGCCACGCGGTGAAACCGCTCTTCGTCGGCGTCGACCTGGTCGCCCGTCAGGGTTCCCGCCCGGGCGGCTGCGGGCCAGTCCCGCCAGTTCCTGCCGAGGCGGGCCTGCGCGCCGCGAAAGCGGGCGTAGCGGACCAGTTCCCCATCCAGCTCCGACGGGGGCGGAGCAGGGTGCTCCGCCAAGGCTGCGCGGACCTCGGCATCGCCCCGGGTCACGTCCAGGGTCGGGGGGGCTGGCACCCCTCGGTGGGCCTGACCGAGATCGAGGATCAGCTCGGACCAGAAGAGCCGGCTTACCGGCGAATACGGACTGGGCTCCGGCGCCTGAGTGTTGAAAGTCGGGACCAGCGGAAGGACCGTGACAAGGTCGCCGCCCCGCGCTCCGACCCAGCGGCACAATGTCTCCAGGTCCCGAAGGTCGCCGAGCGACCGGCTCCGGGCCGAGCGGAGCGCGGCCAGATGCGTCCCGACCCCCCAGCTCCGGTGGCCTCCGGGCCGGCGCCATGCCTGGACCGGCGCCGCGATGACGGTGCTGGTCTCGCAGCGGCCAGTGGTCTCGATCGTCAGGCTATGGTAGCCGGTGGGGAGGGCCGGTGCCGCCGCAAACCCGGATGCCGTGCGTTCCAGAGGCACGACGCGACCGTCCTCGAGCTGCATGCGCGCTTCAGCGGGGCGGTCGGTGGAGATCGAAAGGGCAAGAGCGCCGTCCCAGGCGACCAGCACAGCCGGCAGCAGGCGCGCATGGGTGCTTTCCCGCTGCGCGAGGAGTGCGCCCGCCGCATCGGCTGGCCGCTCGACGGCGGCGCCGAGCGCCGCACACACCCGCACCAGGGTTTCGGGTGCCACGGTGACGTGCTTCCCCAGGCCGTTGATGTAGCGGGTGTGGACGCCCAGGGCCCGCGCGAGCGAGCGAAGGGCCTTCAGCTCATCCGTCACCGCGCCGGCCGGAGGCGGATCGCCTGGCCACCTCCCGGGGCCAGTCTGACCGCCAGCCGCGTCGCGGACGTCACCGCGCGACTGGTGATGGTGACGGCCAGGGGATTGTCCAGCCAGTGCGCCTTCGGCCCGTCGGCGTAGATCTCGGCGACGTAACGCTGGCCCCGCGGCAGGAACGAGAGCGGAAGATCGAGTGTCCGGCCTTCCTCGTCCGTGATGGCGCCCAGAAACCAGGTCGGGCTGTCCCGCTCGCGACGCGCCACCGCCACGTAGTCGCCGATTCTGGCATCGAGCACCCGGGTGGTGTCCCAGTCCACCGCCACGTCGCGAATGAACTGGAACGCGGGCTGCCCCTCGTAGTTCTCCGGAAGATCGGCTGCCATCTGCACCGGCGAGTAGAGCACCACGTACAGCGCGAGCTGCTTGGCCAGGGTGGTGCGGACGCGGGGCTCCTCCGGCCGCCGGACCCGCAGCAGGTCAAAGATCCCCGGCGTGAAGTCCATGGGGCCGGCCAGGAGCCGGGTGAAGAAGAGGATGGTCTCGTGCTCCGGCGGGTTGCCGCCGTCCCCGCTCCAGGCGTTGTACTCCTGGCCCCGCGAGCCTTCGCGGCTCATCATGTTGGGGTAGGTCCGGCGCTCGCCGGTATCGTGCATCGGCTCGTGCACGTTCACCATGATCCCGTAGCGGGCCGCGGTCTCGACCACTCGCCGGTAGTGGCGAACCATGTACTGCGAGTAGTGCGAGTGGCCCTCGCTGGTCAGGTCGGTGACGTAGCCGCTCTTGATGGCATCGAGTCCCAGCGACCGGTAGAGCGCAAAGGCGCTATCCAGCTGACGCTCGTAATTCTCGATCCCGCCCGAAGTCTCGTTGTGTACGATCAGGCGCACGCCCTTTTGCCGGGCGTAGTCGGCCACCGCCTTGAGGTCATAGTCGGGATAGGGCTGAGTGAACGAGAAGGCCTCCCGATTTGCGATCCAATCGCCGTCCCAGCCCGTATTCCATCCCTCCACCAGTACGCCGCCGAGCTTATTGGCCGCCGCGAAGTCGATGTACCGTTTGGCGTTTGCGGTGGTGGCGCCGTGCTTCGGTCCCGAGCTCCAGCTCATGGTGCCGATGTGCATGCCCCACCAGATCCCCACGTACTTCATGGGGTGGATCCAGTCGGTGCTGGCGAGCACGTTCGGCGGGTTGAGCTTGAGTCCGAGCAGGGAAGGCGAGAGGCCGGTGGCCTTGTCCGCCAGCTGGATGGTGCGCCAGGGCGTCGTGAAGGGCGTACGGCCGCGCACCTTGGTCCCGTCGGCCATCGGAGCGAGGGCGGCAGTCAGAACCCGGCTCTCGCTCCGCGCGCCCCGGAGGAACATCCGGGCGTAGTCTACCAGGTTGGCCTCGTGGATCACCATGAAGGTGCGGCCGTCCTGCGACTGCATGGTGAGCGGGGTCTGCACGCTGTCCAGCACGCTGACCGGGCCCGATGAGTAGAGCATCTCGGACCGGTCTTTTCGGGCGTAGTTGGACGGGATCCACCAGGCCCGGGAGTTGTCCGCGAGGGCGAACTGGGTGAGCTCATCGCTGATGACGAACTCGCCGAGCCCCGGTTGCTCGGGCAGCTCGTAGCGGAAGCCTACCCCGTCGTCGAAAGCACGGACTCGCAGGATGAAGCGACGGGGAATCCGCCGCTCGGTTTCGGTGACAGTCACGGCGAGCTCGTTGTAATGGTCGCGGACCCGGGCCACCTCGCCCCAGGGCTGGGTCCACCACTCGTCGTGCGACTGCCGGGTAGTGTCGGTGATACGCAGCGCGTCCCGGAGCGGCGGCTCGCGGCGGAAGGCGAAGCCGAGCACCGAGGGCAGGATCAGCGCCCGCCGGTCGCGATCGAGGCTGTAGGTCAGCCGGCCCTCGCGGAGTTCGAGGGTGACCTGGTTCCGGCCGTCGGGCGATGCGACGCGGATCTGACCTTCGAGGGGCACGGCGGCGAAAATCAGTGCGGCCAGGATAAGGTGGGCACCGCGGAAGCACGGAAGTCGCAGTAGGCGTTCCACTAGTTTCCCGTTATGATGGGACAAGGTTTGAACTCCCTGTACGCAGTTGCAGTTTTGGGCTGGCGCCCGGGAAGGCCGGTCGGCATACTTGTCTCCGCCACAGCCCCGGGAGGGCACATGCTTCGCCGACTGCTGGTTCCTGTCCTGCTGCTGACAGTCTCTGCCTGTTCCCGCTCCACCGCTGGTGCCCCCGCCCCCTCTGCCGGCACGGTGGAGGTCAGCGTCACCAACCACAACGCGCTGCCAATGGAGGTCTATGCCTCCGGCTCGGGAATCAACCACCGGATGGGGACGGTGCATCCCGGCATGGGTAGCCATTTCATGATACCTCAGAACCTGGTCGGCAATGGGTCGGTCCGGTTCGAGGCCCGCCCCAGCGGAGGCGGCCAGCCGTTTCGCTCGGGAGAGGTCATGCTGGGCTCCGGCTCTCTCATCCGCTTCGTGATCGCGCCCCAGCTATTCAACAGCACCGTCACCCGGCAATAGCACCGTTCTCCATCTCCGCGGTGCGCAGTAGCTTTGCGCTGCGAGTGTTCCGCCTATGCCACGCTACGCGGCGTTTCTCCGCGGCGTCATGCCGACGAACGCCAGGATGCCGGACCTGAAGCAGGCCTTCGAAGTGGCCGGGTTCACCGATGTGAGGACGGTCCTCTCGAGCGGCAACCTGGTCTTCAGCGCCCGAACTACCTCCGAGGCCGACCTTCAGCAGAGGGCGGAGGCGGCAATGGCCAAGCACCTCGGCCGCACCTTTCTCACCCTTGTGCGCCCGATCGATGGCCTGCGGCAGATGCTGGCGTCCGAGCCCCATCAGCGGTTCCCTCTCCCGGTGGACGCGAAACGCATCGTCACATTCCTGCGGGAGCCGCCCCCGTCGAAGCTGAAACTCCCGATTGAAGCCGGCGGCGTGCGAATTCTCGCGATC
>DASVGF010000073.1:0-2473 GCA_036379675.1 Gemmatimonadales bacterium
TCAGCCTGTACGACGTGGAGCGCGGGAAAATGGAACGCGAGGTCCGCCTCTCAACCCTGGACGAGGCGCTCAACCCGAGCTGGTCCCCCGATGGGAAGCAAATCGCCTTTGCCGGGCTGACGGGTGGCCTGTCTGATCTCTTCGTGTACGACTTGGAAGCCGACCGGCTCGACCGGCTCACGACCGATCCCTTTGCCGACCTGCAGCCGGTCTGGTCGCCCGATGGCCGCACGCTCGCGTTTGCCACCGACCGGTTCACCACCGACACGACGGATCTCGACATCGGACAGTACCGGATCGGCCTGGCAGACCTGTCGAGCGGTCAGGTGCGGCCCGGCCCTGGTATTGAAGGCGCGCGGCACATCAACCCGCAATGGTCTCCCGATGGGGCCAGTCTCTACTTCATCGCGGAACCGGATGGGATCGCCAATGTGTACCGCGCCGATCTGGCGGGCGGAGCAGTCAGCCAGGTTACCGACCTCTTCACCGGCGTCAGCGGCATCACCGAGACCAGTCCCGCCTTGTCGGTGGCCCAGCAATCCGGGAAGCTGGTATACAGTGTCTTTCGTGCCAATGGGTACGAGCTCTACACGATCGAGTCGCCCCAGGGACTGGCCGGCGCGCCGGCTGCACCACCGGCGGGTCTTCCCCGGGCCCCCCTTCTCCCGCCGGTCGAGCGACGGAATGCGCTTCTGGCCGACCTGCTGGAGAACCCCGGCCTCGGCTTGCCGCGGGGCACCGAATTCGCCGTGCACCCCTATCACGCGGGGATTTCTCTTACCTACGTGGGACGACCCTCCCTGGTGGCGGGCTCCAACCAGTTCGGCACTTTCGTGGGTGGTGGAGCGTCCCTCTATTTCAGCGATCTCCTGGGGAACCACAACCTCGTCACTGCCCTGCAGGTAAATGGAGGGCTGAAGGACGTGACCGCGGTGGTGGGGTATCAGAACCTGCGCAACCGGCTCAACTGGGGCGGCACGGTCCAGCAGATTCCCTACGTCACCGGCAACTACGCCTCGGGGCTGGATACGTTTAACGGTCAGACGGTGTTTGTGGAAGAGCAGTTTCTGTTCCGCCAAACCAATCGCGACGTGATAGGACAGGTCTCCTACCCCTTCAGCGAAGTGCAGCGAATCGACCTGCAGGCGGGATACAGCAATATCTCGTTCGATCGGGAGCTGCGCACCCAGGCCACCTCGCTCCTGACCGGCGAGCTGCTGATCGATGACAAGCAGGACCTTCCCGCGCCGAGCTCACTCAATCTGGGCCTCGGCAGCATGGCGCTGGTCTACGACAACTCGTTCTTCGGAGCCACCAGCCCGATCCTGGGTCAGCGGTACCGGCTGGAGGTGGCACCCACATTCGGATCGCTGAGCTATATCGGCGCACTGGTGGACTACCGGAAGTATTTCATGCCGGCCCGGCCCTTTACCTTTGCAACCCGTCTCCTGCATTACGGGCGGTACGGCAACGGTGGCGAGGATCCCCGGCTGCAGCCCCTCTTTCTGGGTTACCCGGGACTGGTCCGCGGGTACAGCTATGGTTCATTCAATGGCGCCGAGTGCCTTCCGCCGCCGAGCGACCCCAACGCGTGCCCCGTGTTCGACCAGTTGCTGGGGAGCAGAATCGTGGTGGCCAACGCGGAGCTCCGGTTTCCATTATTCGGCGTGCTGGGCATAGGCTCGGGGTACTACGGGGCCTTTCCTCTCGAATTGGCCGTTTTCGGCGATGGCGGGCTCGCCTGGGATACGGCCAACGACCCGTCGGTATTCGGCCTCAATGGCACGCGGGACCCCGTTTTCAGTGCGGGCGTCGGCCTGAGAATCAACCTGCTCGGCTTCGCGGTTGCTGAAATAGATTTCGTACGCCCGTTCGACCGGCCGAACAAAGGCTGGATCTGGCAGTTCGAGCTCCAGCCGGGGTTCTAGGGGGCGGCCGACCGTTTCGAGCCTTCCGCCCTACCGCCTTCCCGCCTTACCGCCTTCCTTTACGCATGCACCCTTCCCGCGACCATCATCTCCCTCCCGACCCCGACGCGTACCGCCACGCTCCCCACCCCAAAGGCAGGATCATCATCATCGCCCCCACCCGGGCGGCGTGTGAAACGATCGAGCTGGCGCTCGGCCTTCACGTAGAGACACTGCTGGAGCGGGAGCACGGCCAGGAGCTGCGGGAGTGGGCGGCTTCGGGGAAAGGATTCGGCATCGTGGCCGGGACCGGCACCGGGAAGACCCTGGGTATCAGGCCGATCGCCGAGTCCATCCTCAACGAGCCACTGAAGGTGGGGGTGGTGAACCGGGAGCGGGAGGCGACGCCCGAGACGCCCAGCTGGAATGTCGTCATCGTAACAACCGGGATTGCACGGCGCTGGTTCCAGGACGATCTCATCACCGGCAGGGACACCATCATTGTTGATGAGATCCATCAGACCTCTGCCGAGCTGGAGCTCTGTCTGGCCCTGGGCAAGCGGGCT
>DASVGF010000074.1:0-6758 GCA_036379675.1 Gemmatimonadales bacterium
CGCAGTGTGATGGTGCTCCTGCTGCTGCTTGCGGGGACGGTCGCGCTGGTGTCGGGAGATCTGCTCGACGCCGTTGCCATCGGCGCCGTGCTGGCGCTGAACGTCGCCATCGGCTTCGTCACCGAGCTCAAGGCGCATCGAGCGGTCGAGGCGCTGCTTGCCTTGGAGGTCACGCGTGCCCGGGTGGTACGCGAAGGGCATGTGCGCGAGCTGGATGCCAAGGAGCTGGTGCCCGGAGATCTCATCGAGATAGAGGCCGGCCAGATGGTCCCGGCCGATGCCCGCCTGCTGCAAGCCGCCGAGCTGCGCACCGTCGAGGCATCCCTCACTGGGGAGCCCGCTCCGGCGGACAAGCAGGCCGATGCCAGGCTCGACGACGAGACGCCCCTTGCCGACCGTGCCACGATGCTCTACAAGGCCACGTCCGTGGTGGCGGGCCATGGCCGTGCCGTGGTCGTGGCAACCGGCATGGCCACCGAAGTCGGACGCATCGGTGAGCTGGTCAGTACGGTGACGCAGGAGCCCACCCCGCTCGAGCGGCGGCTGGACTCGCTGGGGCGCCGCCTGGTCGCGGTCGCGCTCGGTACCGCCGCGCTGGTGGTGTGGGTTGGTCTCCGGCAGGGCATTCGCGCCGAGGAAATACTCCAGACCGCGCTTGCCCTGGCCGTCGCGGCCGTGCCGGAGGGCCTGCCGGTCGTGGGGACTATCGTGATGGCGGTCGGGGTGCGTCGCATGGCCCGCCGCCGGGCTCTGGTCCGCCATCTCCCCGTGGTGGAAACGCTGGGCTCGGCCACGGTCATCTGCACCGACAAGACCGGGACGCTCACCGCCGGGGAGATGACCGTGACCGTCATCCGGCTGGATGACCGGGAGATCACGGTGACGGGCGCCGGCTTTGCCCCCTACGGCGATTTCATTGACCAGGACGCGCGCATCGATCCCCTGGCCGATCCCCGTCTCCGCGATGCGCTCCGGATCTGCGCCTTGACCAGCCGGGGTGACGTGGCAGAGCGCAACGAGGTGTGGGCCGCAGTGGGAGACCCCACCGAGGCGGCCATGACGGTGCTGGCGCGGAAGGCCGGCCTCGACCGGGACACCCTGCTTATCGAGGCTCCCGAAGTGGGGGAGGTGCCCTTCAGCAGCGAGCGCATGCTGATGGCCACGTTTCACCGCGACCCTGGAGGGATCGCAATCCTGGTGAAAGGTGCTCCCCGTCGGATACTGCAGCGGTGTACCCGGGGGCTCACGGCAGGCGGCCCGCGGGATCTCGACGAGGAGGAGCGCCGCCGGCTACTCGAGCTGAACAGCGAGCTGGCGGGACGTGGGTTACGGGTGCTCGCCCTCGCGCTCAAGCACATAGCGCATCACGGCAACCGAGAGATCCAGGACCTTACCTGGGTGGGATTCACCGGCATGACCGACCCACCCGCTCCCGGCGTCAAGGAAACGATCGCCGGTTTCCGGAGAGCGGGGATTCGCACCGTCATGCTGACCGGCGACCAGCGACTCACAGCGGAGCGGGTGGCCAGCGACTTGGGTCTGCGGGACGTGGGCGAGGAGATCCTGGAGGGATCCGAGATCGACCGCCTCCCGGATGACGCGCTCCGGGTGGCCATCGACAGAGCCGCGGGGTACAGCCGGGTGAGCCCCGAGGCCAAGCTCCGCATCATAGCGGCGTATCAGGCCAGGGGCGAGATCGTGGCGATGCTGGGCGACGGAGTGAACGATGCGGCCGCCCTGCGAAAGGCCGATATCGGGGTGGCGATGGGGGGGCGAGGCACCGACATGGCCAAGGAGGCCTCCGACCTCATTCTCCAGGACGACCAGTTTCCCACGATTGCGGTGGCAGTGGAGGAGGGCCGGGTCATTTTCGACAATATCAGGAAGGTCGTCTTCTATCTATTCAGCTGCAATCTGGCCGAGATCCTGGTGCTGCTCGGAGCTGGTCTCGCAGGGCTCGCCCCGCCCCTGCTCCCCCTGCAGATCCTCTGGCTCAATCTGCTGACCGACACCGTGCCGGCCCTGGCGCTCGCGGTCGAGCCGGCGGAGCCGGGAATCATGGGTCAGCCGCCCCGTGACCCGCGCGAGGCAATCCTGTCGGCCCGCCTGACGCGCTCGATTGTCGGATACGCCCTCCTGATCGGACTCTGCAGCCTGGGCGCCTACGGGTGGGGGCTGGCCCACGATCCGGATGATCTGACAAGAGCCAGGACGCTGGCGTTCATGACTCTCGCGTTGGCGCAGATCTTCCACCTCGGCAACGCGCGCAGCGCGTTGCCGGTGCTGGCGCCGGTTCGGGCACTGGCCAACCGTTATGCCCTCGCCGCGGTGGGGGTCACTGCCGCGCTCCAGGTGCTCGTGCTGGAAGTGGACCCCCTCGCGCGGATGCTGAGGCTCACGCCGATCGGCCTGGATGGCTGGCTGATCGTCGTGGGCCTGGGGCTCGTGCCGGCGGTGGTTGGCCAGCTGATCAAGTGGATGGCCGCTCGGCGTTCGAGAGTTTCTCCAACACCCGTTGCAGTCTGACCCGGACCTCCGACGCCACCGGCTGGACGGCGTCATTTCCCGTCAGGCTCAGCGCCGCCACCGGGTCGAGTGCCGCGACCACGCTGGAGCCGGGCTGATCGGCCTGGTAGACGATCACGTTGCAGGGAAGCAGGAGCCCGATGTCCAGCTCGGCAGTCAGCGCCCGATGCGCCAGCGGGGGGTTACAGGCACCCAGGATTACATAAGGCCGGAACTCGACATCCAGCTTCTGCCTCAGCGTGCCACGCACATCGATCTCGGTCAGGACGCCGAACCCTTCGGCCGCCAGGGCCTCCCGGGTCCGGGCCAGTGCGCGCTCGAACGGCAGGCTGACGGTAGTGCTGATGCCGTAGGCGGTATGTTGGGTGAACATGGTGCACCCTAGGCTGGAATGCGCGGCTTCTGCTGCTGGAGCAGGCGGCCGATCGCTTCGGTTTCCCCCACGATAGTCTCCAGAACGTCGTCCAGGCTCAGCAATCCCACCACGCTGTTGTCCTGCCCGAGCACCACCAGACGGCGGGTTGCGGCCCGACCCATTCGTGCCACCGCGTCTTCGATCGGAGCGTGCTCGTCCACCACATGAAGCGGTCTCGACATGACCTCTTCGATCGCGGTTTCGGCCGGATCGAGCTGGCAAGCGACGCATCGGGTAGTGATATCCCGATCGGTGAGGATACCGACCGGCCTCTGCGGCTGCCCACCTTGAACAACGACCAGAGTTCCCACGTCGTTATCGGCCATCCGGCGCGCGGCGGTAGTGAGGCTCTCGCTGGGGGCTGCGGTGACGACCACCCGGCTGCAGATCCTGCCGACTGACATATCTCCTCCTGGTTGGATCGATGCGGAATGTCTCGAGGCACAAGGTTGACTTCCCTGCATGAAGCGAGCGTGAAGTGGGGACGAAAAGGTTGATTGGGATGAGCGAGCACTGCGGAGATTTCAAATCCGGCAGGTCCGCCTTATCCCTGAAGAGACCTTCCTGAGGAGTTCACCCGGCCTTCGGCCTCCGAGGTGCATGGTTAACTCGTCGATTCGACTAATACCCAGCGAGGTCTGCCATGACCGCTTCAACAGATCGGCAGCCGTGGATGGTGTCCCAGCAGGATTTTCCATCGCATCTGCCGGTTGCTGCGCAGCTGAGGTACCTGCTCCAGTATGCCATCCTGGCGCCTTCGTCCAAAAACACCCAGCCGTGGCATTTTTCTGTCGCAGGCGACACCATCGGCCTCTTTGCCGACCTGACCCGGTGGCACCCGATTGCCGATTGCGGGCGTCGGGAGCTGTACATCAGTCTGGGCTGTGCGCTCGAAAACCTGCTGGTCGCCTCGGAGCAGTTCGGATTCGGGCATTCGGTGAACTACTTCCCCAGGCAGCGGAATGAGGAACTGGTAGCCACGGTAGTGCTGCACCCCGGGGGATCGCCCTGCGCCTGCCGGTCCGGTATCTCCCTCGCCACCATGATCGACCGGCGGACGCAGCACGGGAGGTACCGGCAGACGTCCATCGATGAAGCGATCCGCCGGCGGCTCCTCGCCTGCTCCAGGATTCTCGGGGTACGGATCGATCTGACGGAAGATCGGTCGATCCGTCGCCGCGTGATGGAACTCAATCTCCACGCCGACGAGATGGAATTTGCCAGTCCCGAGTTCCGCCTGGAGTTGGGACACTGGTTGGGCGAAGGGGGGAACGGGTCTCCGCGGCTGCTCGCCCGGCTGGCCGGGCGGCTGGTTGCCCGGTTCGATGTCGGCCGGGTGGTTGGCAAAATCAACGCGGCGAAGCTGGCCCGTGGTCCACTCGTGGGTCTCATCAGCTCCCGGGTGGACGACCGGGTGTCGCAGCTGAAGGCCGGGCAGGCGTTAGAGCGGCTGTGGCTCCACGCCACCAGATTTGAGCTCGGTCTTCAGCCGATGAGCCAGGCGCTGGAGGTCCCGTCCCTCCGGCTGGAACTGGCACAGGTGATCCCCGGTGGCGGCTGGGTTCCCCAGCAGGTCTTCCGCCTGGGATACCCGGTACACGCAACGGGGGGCCACACCTCCCGCCGGCCCCTCAGCCAGGTCCTTCTCGACTGAAGGGAGACTGCGTCTCGGATAGCGGACAGGATCCACGGAGCCCTCTCGAATGGCGGCCTGCACCATCCCGACCGACGAAGAGAGCGTCATTGCCCTGGAAGCGTGCCGCCTACTTGTGTCCGGGGAAACCCCTGCTCGTTTTCCCGCGCCGCTCTGACTTGCGACGGCTCGGTCGCCTGCGCGCCGTGACCGGCTCAGACTTCGGAGGACTCAGCACCATGGTCCGCTCGAAGAGCTCGGCCGGCCGTCCGAGATTGTAGAACCCGTCGAAGAACCGCTCGTAGGCCTCGTCCACGCTGAACCGCTGCGCGGTAATGCTGTCGGTGACTTTCACATTCCCTCCAACGAGGTTGCGGGCTGTACACAAGATGGCCGGCTGGTCGTGAACAGGAGATGAAGGAAACGCGAATTCTTCGGACTCACCCCTCGGTCGGGCTGGATCAGATCCGCCGCGAATCGTAGGCCCAATGCAGCAGCGCCTGGCGCTGGCGGGGTCGGCAGCTCCAGTCACCCTGGCGGCACGCCTTCCGGAGTTGCGCGACATGCCGGCGCACCGCCTGCCAGCGGCGGATCTGCCGCGCGTCATCCGGGCTGCGGCGGCCCCGATAGTACCGGCAGTACCACTGGAACCAGCCGCGGGGATCCTCGGGCGAGAGCCACCCCTTCCGCCGCCAAACCCGAAGAGGCTGGGAAGCATTGACGCCGAAGAAGTTCCGCTCGGGGTCGTGGTAAGCCGGGCACAACTTGGCCCGCGCGAACCAGCTGGCGGGAAACTCGTTCCGGCAGTCGGTCATGTACTTGCCGCCGAAGACGCCGAGCTGTAGGAGCTGTTTGGGGGTCAGCTCGGGCCGGAACCCAGGGTCGAAGTTCCGCCCTGCCGGCTCGGTCAGGTGGTAGACGTAGCCCCGCTGCATCAGGTCGTTGACGACGACCCGCCGACGCTGCACCCTCACGTCCTCAACCCTCGGCCCCGCTCGGCCAGAGGCCAAGTCTTGAGTTGGTCCAGCAGCTGCGAGCGATTCAGCGGCATAGGCTGTCTCCTGAGTCCGGCGGGACCGAGAACTGTAACCTTAACAGGTTGTTCAGGTTTCCTTCACGCCCCCTGCGGTACACTGAAGGCGACACCCTGGCAGGAGCATCCCATGACCTTTCAAGACCGCTCTGATGCCGGCCGTCGCCTGGCCGACGCGCTGGAGCAGTATCGTGACGACAACCCGGTGGTTCTCGGGCTGCCGCGCGGCGGTGTGGTGGTGGGCTACGAGATTGCCAGAGCATTGGACGCACCCCTCGATGTACTGGTGGTGCGGAAGCTGGGTGCTCCTGGTGCCGAGGAATTCGCCATCGGCGCAATCGCGCCGGGGGCAACAGTTCTCAACCGCGAGCTGGTGGCGGCTCTCCGGGTACCCCGCGAGTATCTCGCGCGAATCATCGCGCGTGAGGTAGCTGAGCTGGCCCGGCGGGAGCGGGTATACCGAGGCCGCGGGGCTCCGGTCGAGGTGGCGGGGCGCACGGTAATCCTGGTGGACGATGGCCTGGCGACCGGAGCGACCGCGCAGGCGGCCGTAGAATCCCTTCGGCGGCGCGGCCCTCAGAAGATCGTCTTTGCCGCGCCGGTGTGTTCCGTCGAAGGCTCCAAGGCCCTCGAGCAGGTGGCCGATGCCGTGGTATGCCTGGAGTGCCCGCCCAGCTTCAGCGCAGTGGGATACTGGTACACCGATTTCACGCCCACCACCGATGCCGAAGTCATCAAGTGTTTGCTGGCCAGCGAGCGGAGGAGGGTACCAGCATGACCCGGCCTCAGCCAGTCCGCGCTTAGCTTTCGATCAACCCGCCGGCGTCGGCCCGACCAGCACCGGCACCTCGGCTCGGCGAATGATCTTGTCGGCCACACTCCCGATCAGCACGCGCTCGGCCCCTCGGCCCCGGTGGGTTCCTACCGCTATGCAGTCCACCCCGAGGGTGCCGGCCAGCTCCAGGACCTGATCCGCGACCCCCCGGCCGACCAGGACCTTGCAGGTAGCCACCTTGTCGATCGCTGCGAGCTTCCGGCAGACCCGGTCAAGGTAGTCACGAGCCTCGGTTACGAGACGCTCGGTGGACCCCTGGCCGGGCCGGGGGTCGAGGGCAAGTGGGGTGAGGATCGGTATAGCAGGCTCGACCACC
>DASVGF010000075.1:0-19246 GCA_036379675.1 Gemmatimonadales bacterium
TCACCCCGCGCCAACCGCTCCTGCATGTCCTTGGGCAGCTCCCCGAACTCCTCGGCAATGGACAGCTCTTCGATGGAATAGTGCGCCTCGGGGTTGGCCGCGAGCGCCTGGCGGGTCTGCTCCGCCCGGCTGAAGTGTCCCCGCAGCGGAAAATCCTTCCGCAGGGGGTAGCCCTCGGCGTAGGTCTCCCACATCAGGATCCGGCGCAGGTCCGGATGCCCCGTGAAGGTGATGCCGAACATGTCGTACACTTCGCGCTCCAGCCAGTCCGCTCCCCGCCACAGGTGATACACCGAGGGGACCTCCAGGGGGGTGCGCTTGTCCAGGGCCACTTTGACCCGCAGGTCGACCTTCCGACCCAGCGAGCGCAGCTGATACACCACTTCGAGGGGACGCTCGGGATCGCGGTAGTCCACCGCCGTCACGTCGGTCAGGTAGTTGAACTCCTGGCCGGGGGTGTCCCTGAGCCAGGCGAGAATCTCCTGAGCGCGGTCGCGGCTCACATACACCACCGTCTGGCCGGAGGAGACCAGGTGGCGGCCGATGGCGTCACCGAACTGGGACCGCAGGGCCGGAACCGATGGGGACGGACTACTCATGGGCCTGCACCTCACCCTCGCCGGGCCAGGACCCTGGGGGCACCCTCGCTGCGGACAGGCTCCCTCGGGATGCGGAACGGGACGATCATGAGGATCGGGTTTGCTGTACCGAGTTCCCGAAGGGCTCGCTGAGCTCGTCTACCCGCTCGGGCGGCAGGAACAGCCCGGAGGGGCCGACCAGCTTTTCTTCCCGCAGCATATCGTCGGAGATCGATTCGCCGCGGATTTTCTTCTGCAGGAGCAGAATGCCGTACATCAGGCCTTCCGGCCTTGGCGGGCAGCCAGGGACGTAGACATCCACCGGGATGATGGTGTCGATCCCCTGGACCATCGAATAGTTGTCGAAGATCCCGCCGGTGGAAGCACAGGCACCCATCGAGATCGACCATTTGGGCTGCGGCATCTGGTCCCAGATGCGCCGGATGACGGGCGCGAGCTTGAAGGGGAGGCGGCCGGCGCAGATCAGGACATCGGCTTGCCGGGGCGAGAAGCTCATCCGCTCCATGCCGAACCGGGCCAGGTCGAAACGGCTGGCGGCTGTCGCCATGAACTCGATGGCGCAGCAGGCCGTGCCGAACGGCATGGGCCAGAGGGAGTTGGACCGCGCCCAGTTGGTCAAAAAGTCCAGCCGGGTGGTGACCCAGTTGGGCGAGACCGAAGAGACGGTGGTGACCTCATCGGCCCGGTTTTCGGTAGCGGGATTGCTCAATCCCATTGCAATGCTCCGCGCTTCCAGATATAGACGTATCCCACCGCGAGGATGAGGATGAAGACGAACATTTCGATAATCAGGAGACCCGAGATCTCGGTCAGCTGCTTGAAGGCCACTGCCCAGGGGATCATGAACACGGTCTCGATGTCGAAGATGATGAAGAGCATCGCGACCAGGTAAAACTTGACCGAGAACCGTTCCCGCGCATCGCCCAGCACCGGCATGCCCGACTCGTAGGGCGCGATTTTGGTGGGGGTGCGCCGGTAGGTGGAAAAAACGTGGGAGACGCCCAGCATCAGGATCGCGTTGGCGACCACAAACACGATCAGGAGGAGGATCGGGACGTAGGGCTGCAGCATCAGCGTAGACATCTCGCTTTAGTGAATTTTTTCACTTATCCTCACGAAGGTAACCGACTTACGGATGCGATTCAACCAGGCGCAGCCATGAACGCGCTTCCCCTCCCTACTATATTCCGCCCCTGTTGCGCGGGCCGGGCACTCCTGCTCCGCTGCCCCGCTGCCCATCTGCCCCGCGGAGAACATGGCCATCAAGTCCGACCGCTGGATCCGGCGCATGGCGCGCGAGTACCGTATGATCGAGCCCTTCGTGGACGGCCAGGTGCGGGAGGGAGCCATTTCCTATGGGGTGTCCTCCTATGGGTATGACATGCGGGTGGCGCCCGAATTCCGGATCTTCACCAATGTCTTGTCCGCCATCGTCGACCCCAAGCACTTCGATGACCGCAGCTTCGTCAAGTTCGACGGCGATGTGTGCATCGTGCCGCCCAACAGCTTTGCCCTGGCCCGCTCGGTCGAGTACTTCCGGATTCCGCGCAACGTCCTCACGATCTGCCTCGGGAAATCCACCTATGCCCGCTGCGGGATCATCACCAACGTGACGCCGTTCGAGCCCGAATGGGAGGGCTTCGTCACCCTGGAGATCAGCAACACCACGCCGTTGCCGGCCAAGATCTACGCCAACGAAGGGATTTGCCAGGTGCTGTTCTTCGAGGCGGATGCGGACGACGTGTGCGAGACCAGCTACGCCGACAAGAAGGGCAAGTACCAGAAGCAGACCGGGGTGACGCTCCCGAAGCTTTAGCGCAGGAACATCCATGCGGACCATAGCACTCCTCGCCTGCATCCTTGCCGCCACCAGGTCGGCCTCGATGGCAGCCCAGGAGCCCAGCGGGCCGAAGCCGGTCCAACCGGCCCGGCCGCTGGCACTGCCGGCGTTTCGCCCGCCGGTCGCCGATACCGGCATCTTCAGTCCGCTTCCCCTGCCGCCGGCCAGCGGGACCCGGGGCCCCAATGGCGCCCCGGGGGCCGGGTACTGGCAGCAGCAGGTCAGCTACTCCATCAAGGCCACGCTCGACACCGCGGCCAGGCGGGTCACGGCTTTCGAGTCCATCCGCTACACCAACCACTCGCCCGATACGCTCCGCTTCGTGTGGATGCAGCTGGATCAGAACCGGTTCCGTCCCGGCAGCACGGGCTCCCTCCTCTTCCCACCCGAAAGCCGCCTGGGCGGGGCCGGGTTCAAGGGCGGCTTCGAGATCGAACGCGCGGCCCAGTGCGTAGAGCCAGCGGGGCGGCGGGGCCGCGGGGCCGGAACGACTAGAAGGAAGACCACCGGCCTGCCCTCCGCCGGGGCATCACCTGCCCCGCTGCCCCGCTGCCCCGCCGTTAGCCTGAAGACGCGGGTGGATGACACCATGATGTACCTGGAGCTGGTGCGTTCGGTCCCGCCCCGAGGCACGGCCGTTCTCGAGGTGTCCTACGCCTTCAACGTGCCCGATCATGGCGCCGACCGCATGGGGCGGGATGGCAGTCTCTACCAGATGGCCCAGTGGTATCCCCGCATGGCGGTGTACGACGACGTCCGCGGCTGGAACACCGATCCTTACCTGGGCCAGGGCGAGTTCTATCTCGAGTACGGCGACATCGACTACGAGATTACGCTGCCGGCCGGTTACATCGTGGCCGGCACCGGCGTGCTGCAGAATCCGGCCGACGTATTGACGCCGGCGCAGCAGGCCCGGCTGGCGGTGGCCGCGAAGTCGGACACGACGATACCCATCGTCACCCGTCCTGAGCTGGGCTCCGCCGCGGCGCGGCCGACGGAGCCGGCATCGCTCACCTGGCGCTTCCGGGCCCAGAATGTCCGCGACGCCGCCTGGGCTGCCTCACCCGAATATCTCTGGGACGCCACAGCCTGGGATGGCGTCCTCGTCCATGCGTTCTACCGCCCCTCAGCGGCCGACGTCTGGAAGGAGGCGGCCAGCATGAGCCGTTTCTCGGTTCAGGAGTACAGCACCCGCTGGCTCCGCTATCCATACCCCCAGATCTCGGCGGTGGAGGGGCCGGTGTCGGGAATGGAATACCCCATGGTGGCCCTGGAGGCGAGAGGCAGCACCCCGGCCGACCTGTATCGCGTCCTCACGCACGAGATCGGGCACATGTGGTATCCCATGATCGTGGGCTCCGACGAGCGCCGCCACGCCTGGATGGATGAGGGATTCAACACCTTCATTAATACCTTCGCGGAGCAGGCCTACTGGGAGCGCGACGATTCGGCAGTGCGGCAGCGGGAGCGCGAGCTGGTCCTGCGAACCGACCAGACACCAGCGGCCCAGCCGATCATGACGCCGGCCGACCGCTACCGGAACCGCGAGAACCTCGTGAGCCTGGCCTACCTGAAGCCGTCGGTCATGCTGCTCACCCTGCGAAACAAAGTGCTCGGAGGGGAGGTGTTCGACACCGCCTTCCGGGAATACACCCGGCGATGGGCGTTCAAGCATCCCCAGCCGGCCGACTTCTTCCGCACGGTGGAGCAGGTAGCGGGGCGGGATCTCACCTGGTTCTGGCGTGGCTTCTTCTACACCACAGCCACCCTGGATCAATCGGTCGAGTCGGTCAAACAGGCTCCTGACGGCACGGCCCAGATCACCCTGGCAAGTCTGGGGGATGCAGTGATGCCGGTCGAGCTGGAGCTGGGCCTCGACGACGGCACCAGTCAACTGGTCAAGCTGCCAGTGGAGATCTGGTACGGAGGAAGCCGGTTCGTGTACGAGCTTCAGCCTGGCAGAGCCATCGTCAGCGCCAGGGTAAATCCCGACGGCGCCCTTCCGGATGCGGTGGGCGCCAATGACGGCTGGAAGGGCGCCGACTCCGCCAAAGCAACGGTCTCCGATGACCGCAGATAAATACTTCGTGCAATTGATCGCTGCGGGCCTGATCTGCCTGGCCACCACCGCCACCGCCCAGCAGCCCGGGATCGCCCCGCGCGGAATGGACAGCCTCGGTTCGGCGGGAGACACCTCGCCCTTCCGCCGGCTGGAGCTGCCTACGGCCAACACTATCAGGAATGGGGCCGGCGCACCGGGACCCGACTACTGGCAGCAGCGGGTGGACTACGTCATCCGGGCTTCGCTCGACACGCTGGCGCAGCGGGTCACCGGTGAGGAGCGCATCACCTATACCAATAACTCGCCCGACACGCTCCGGTACCTGTGGCTTCAGCTGGACCAGAACCTGTTCACCAGCACAAGCCGCGGCTCGCGGATCTACGATCAGGGCTCGCGGTTTGGAACGGCGGGGGCCGAAGGCGGCGTCACCCTCACCCGGGTGGCCCAACCTGCGGTCCCCGCCTCCCGCGGCCGGCCGGGTCAGGTGGCGGCACCCTTGAAGTACCTGGTGAACGGGACGGTCATGAAGGTGGATCTCGTCCGCCCCCTTCCTCCCCGAGGCAAGCAGCTGCTCGACATCGCCTGGTCGTTCCCCTTCGGAGCCAACAGCAATCGGATGGGACTGGAGCAGATCGACGGGAGCTATGTGTATGAGGTGGCCCAGTGGTACCCGCGGCTGGCGGTGTACGACGACGTGCGGGGCTGGAACACGGAGCAGTACCTGGGCCAGGGCGAATTCTATCTGGAGTACGGCAGCTTCGACGTCAGCCTCACGGTGCCCGCCAGCATGCTGGTGGCTGCCACCGGTACTCTGCGAAATCCTGTCCAGGTGCTCACCGCCACCCAGCGCAAACGGCTGGAGCAGGCTCGCGCCAGCGACTCCACCGTGGTCATCCGGGGGCAGGACGAGGTCGGCGATCCGGCCTCGCGGCCGCTGTCTCCCTCGGGTATGCTGACGTGGCGGTTCACCGCCGACAGCGTGCGCGACTTTGCCTGGGCGGCCGCGCCTCACTTCGTGTGGGACGCGGCGCGGGCCAATGGCGGCAACACGCTGGCCATGAGCTTCTATCCGCCGTCGGCGGAGCCGGTGTGGAACCAGTCCACCCAATACATCCGGTTCGCCATCGAGCACTACTCGTCGTGGTACCGTTATCCCTACCCGCTGGCGATCAACGTGAACGGCATCGAAGGCGGGATGGAGTATCCCATGATCGTGTTCTGCCGGAACCGGACCGATCCGGCCGCGCTCTTCAGCGTCACCGACCACGAGATCGGCCACACCTGGTTTCCCATGGTCGTGGGCAACAATGAGCGGTTGTACCCGTGGATGGACGAGGGGCTCAACACCTTCATGAACTATTACAATTGGGACCGGAAGTACCCGGGGGCCTACAACCGCCGCGGCGATCCCGGTCTCTACCTCCCATTGGCGGTCTCGGGACGGGAAGAGCCGGTCATGACCCCCGCCGACCGGATCCGGGGGAGCCTCAGCGTCACGGCGTACACCAAGCCGGGCCTGGCCCTGATCCTCCTTCGCGATCATATCGTGGGCGCGGACCGATTCGATCCCGCGCTCCGGCAGTTCATCGCCCGGTGGGCTTACAAACATCCGACGCCCGCCGACTTCTTCCGGAGCATCGAGGACGGAGTGGGCGAAGATCTGAGCTGGTTCTGGCGGTCCTGGTTCTACTCCACCGATCTGCTGGATCAGGCGGTGGATTCGGTGGTGGCCGCGTCCGACTCGGTGGGCGCCACCAAGGTCTATCTGAGAAATGCCGGACAGATGCCGATGCCGGTGGAGCTGGAGCTCGTGATGGACGACGGCAGCAAGGAGCGCTTGAGCCTGCCGGTGGAGATCTGGTACGGCGGGAGGAGCTATACCGTCTCAGTGGGCGGGCCGCGAAAGGTGGTCCGGGTGACCATCGATCCGAAGAACCAGTACCCGGACATCAGGCGGGCAAACAATAGATGGTCGGGGGCGAGTGCCGCGACCGGTCCAGGAACAAGGTAGATCCTTCGCTCGCTCAGGATGACGACCGCGGGCCGATTACTCGGTGGTCAGCTGCCAGAGTCCGCTCACCATGTCGCTGGCATAGAGGAAGCCGTTGGCCAGCTGCACGCCCCAGGTGAACGTGTTCCCCGCCCCGCCGGGCCGAAGCCGGTCCAGCTCCCGGCCCGCCAGGTTTCCCGACAACGTGCCCGATACGTCCAGCGCCACGACCCCGCCATTGTAGTATGCCGCGTAGAGGATCTGCTTCCGTTCGTCCATCCAGAAGTTGTGGGCGCCGGCTCCGTTCAGACGATAGAAGGCCACCTCCCGGGGGTTGGCCAGGTCGGACACGTCCACCACGTGGATATCGCCGCTGGCCCGTGAGCCGATGACGGCGGGACCTTCCTGGCCCACGAACAGGTAGCGCCTTTCGCCTGTCACCGGGTTGTGGAACCACCAGCCGTTGTGCGACGACGGGCTGCCGACATCCGCGTCGTCCGTGACCACCCGGCTCACCTCCACCGGGGCGGCCGGTGCCCCGCCCCGGATGCCGTTGCCCACATCATAGATGATGACGCCCGTATCCCAGGCGAACACGAACGCGAGTCCATCGCGCACGAACGTGTCATGAATGCCGTAATTCGGGGGGACACTCACCTGCGCCACCAGTGACATGTCGGCTGGGTCGGTCACATCATAGATCAGAAGCGCCGGTCCCGAGGGATTGCGGGCGGCAAAGGCGTAGCGGCGGCCGCCGATTTCTCCGAAGGTCGCTGTGTGGATGCCGCTGGGCACCAGGGCATGGTCCAGGAGGGTCGGCCTGGCGGGGTCCGCGAGCGAGTAGAGATACAGCCCCGCGTTAGAGCCCGACTCGGTGCTGAACATCAGCACCCGTCCATCGGGGCTGACTTCGACATCACTGACCGTGTTGACGCCGGCAATCTTGATCGAGTCCAGCAGTGAAGGGGCGCCCGCGGCGCTCAGAGCCCAGATCTTGAGGACGTTCCCGAAGCGGCTTCCTCGAGCTATGCCGCCCCAGGTGCCGGTGTAAGCGTAGCCGCCGTGGACCCAGAGATCCGAGCTGTACCGCTCGGGGACGTTGTTCCCCCCACCGGCAACCTCGAGATCGAAGCCCGGCGGCGGGGGTGGAGGCGGGGGCGGAGGAGCCGGAGCCGTGGCCACAGCCCTGAACACGACCGCCGTCCCTTGAGGCTGTTCGCCCGGGAGCTGCGCCTGAACCTGCTGTTCCCCCTCTACCGGCCCCAGCGTAAAGACCGTGGTCGCCACCCCATCGGCGCCGCTCCGCGACGAGGCCGGGGAAACGCTGCCTCCGCCGGTGAGCACGGACCAGGTGACCTCCATGTCCGGCAACGGCGCCCCCACGGCATCCGTCACCAGAACCCTGAGCGGTGTGGGGAGCGTGCTGCCGGGGGTCCCGGTCTGGTGATCGCCACTGTATGGAGCAAGCTGAGGAGGAGGAGGCTCGGGCTGCAGCCGGTTGTCGTCTCCGCCCGAGCAAGCCAAGAATGCCAGCAGGAGCAGCGGGGGGTAGCCGTATTTAGTGGCCATGATAGGCCCCATGTTGGTGAGTCGCATCATCCACCGCTGTGTCCTGCGCCACTCCATAGCGCCCCATCCGCTGCATCGGTGTCCCGAAGTTCAGCCGCACCCCGGCGCTGACCGACCAGAAGGATGTCTTGCCGTAGAAGGAGGCTGGGTCGAACAGCCCTCCCTCCACGGTCTGAACCCGGCCAAAGCTGAGCTCCAGGAGCGGCACCGCCCCCAGCGTGCCCTGCTGCGGCAGACCGTTAAACCCGTAGCCCACGGTGTGGATGGTCCAACGGGTGATGCCGAGGATCGAGTTCTCCAGGTGCGGCCGGCGGGAACGGGTCGGAGTAACCCGCTCCTCTTCGGGTCGTTCGGTGCGCTCGAAGCGGTAATAGAGACGCTGAGCTCCCTGAGCCCATGCACCTTCGGCCAGCAGGCTGTGGAAGACGAAGAACCCGTCTGCCTCGGAGGTCCGGGCCCACTCGGCCATACTGGAGACCTGGGCGCCGGCGACCCCGCCCTCCCACCGGCCCGATACGCTCCACTTGCTCTGGTCGGTGCCGGACCCGGGGCGGTGCTCGGGGGAATGGACCAGAGCGCGGGAGCCTTGAAACTCCAGCCGGGGTAGCGGCCAGACCGTCAGCCGCCCGGACCACGAGTCGCCCAGCCGGCTGATGCGGGGCCACTGCCCGGGCTCTTCCGGCTCATCGCCATTAAACAGACCGGCCTCCAACATCACCGGGCCCACCCGGAGGCCCGCGATGGCCACGGCGCGCTCCAGGATCTGCGCGAGATGATGATTGACGGGATACCGGAGCGGAGGCCGTGACATCGGCTCGTCGGTGCCGAACGGCGCAAAGCCCTTCCCGGCAGACAGCGAGAGGCGGAGATCGCCGGGCGCCTCACCCAACCGGCGCTCAGCGGTGAGCATCAGCTCGTGTGCGTAGGTGTGGGGGTGCCGCCGATCGATGAACCCTTCGCCCCAGGCCCCGGGCGTCAGCTCGCCGTCCGCAAGGGTGAGACCTTCCAGATTCAGGGTGGCCAGCAGGCGAAGGGAATTCGCGAATGCGCCAACGCGGGCCATGATCGTGGGCTGCCCCAGGCGCACTTCGCCGAGGGCCCGTCCCCCCGGCACCGGGTCTGCCCGGGTGTAGGCCAGAACTCCGTGGCCACCCAGCCGGAAGGACGGGGAGAGCTGCGCGCGGCCGGACGAAGGCAGCAAGAGGACCACGGTCATTGCCAGGGAGCCGGCAATGACTCGAGCGACCCGGACACTCGAATGGTGAACTAGTCTGATGCGGCTACGGCCCCCCGCCCCACGGTGAGGCTGGCCCGAAGGAAGTCGCGGTTCATCCGGGTAATCGTATCGATGCTGATTTCCTTGGGGCACGCGGCCTGACACTCGCCGTAGAGCGTGCACCCGCCAAAATGCTCCAAGTCCATCTGGGCCACCATTCGGAGGGCGCGGCGGTACCG
Organism: Gemmatimonadales bacterium; assembly: GCA_036379675.1. Classification (GTDB taxonomy): domain Bacteria; phylum Gemmatimonadota; class Gemmatimonadetes; order Gemmatimonadales; family GWC2-71-9; genus CAVVWJ01. Next base: position 9,516 of record DASVGF010000075.1, read on the forward strand.
CTCGGGCTGGCCTTGAGGAAGGAGGCCCAGGTGGGTGAGCTTCGAGGCAGTAAACAGGGAGGCCGACCCGTTGGGACAGGCCGCCACGCAGGCGCCACAGCCGATGCACTGAGCGGCATCCATGGCGGTATCCACCGTCTCCTTGGGGATCAGGATGGTATTCCCGTCCTGGGCACCACCCGTCGGAGCACTGATGTACCCGCCGGCCTGAATGATCCGGTCGAGCGCGCCCCGGTCTACCACGAGGTCTCGAAGTATCGGAAAGGCGCGGGCCCGCCATGGCTCTACCGTGATGGTGTCGCCGTCCTTGAAGGTACGCATATGGAGCTGGCAGGTTGCCGTGCCCCGCATGGGCCCGTGGGCCACGCCGTCGATCATCAGGCTGCAGGAGCCGCAAATCCCTTCCCGGCAGTCGTGATCGAACGCGATGGGCACCTCGCCCCGCTCGATCAGGCGCTCATTCAGCACATCCAGCATCTCGAGGAACGACATGTCCGGGCTGATGCCCGGCACGTCGTACTCGACCATGCGGCCGGCCGCGGAGGGTCCCGGCTGGCGCCAGACGCGGAGGATGAGGTTCACTTGTAGCTCCTCTGCGCCAGGTGCACGTACTCGAAGCCCAGGGGTTCCCGGTGCAGCCGGGGCGGCTGATCGAGCCCGCAGAACTCCCAGGCAGCCACATAGGCAAACCGCTCGTCGTTGCGGAGCGCCTCGCCCTCTTCCGTCTGGTATTCCTCCCGGAAATGGCCTCCGCAGGATTCCTCACGGTGCAGCGCGTCGAGACACATGAGCTCGCCCAGCTCCAGGAAATCGGCTACGCGGCCCGCCTTCTCCAGGGCCTGATTGAGCTCCGCATCGCTGCCCGGTACGTGCACGTCCCGCCAGAACTCCGCCCGCAGCGCGGGAATCAGTTTGAGCGCCTTCTTGAGGCCTTCGGCATTGCGCGCCATGCCGCAGTGATCCCACATGATCTTGCCGAGCTCCCGGTGGAACGAATCCACCGTGCGCCTGCCATTGATCGCGAGCAGCTTCCCCGTGCGGTCGGCCACCTCGGCCTCGACCTTCCGGACATCGGGGTGGGCCGCGTCGACTTTGGCGGGCCTTTCCGACGCGAGATAGTCGCCGATCGTTGCGGGAAGCACGAAATACCCGTCGGCCAGGCCCTGCATCAAGGCGCTGGCCCCCAACCGGTTGGCGCCGTGATCGGAGAAGTTGGCCTCACCGATGACGTGCAGACCGGGGATCGTCGCCATCAGATTATAGTCCACCCAGAGGCCGCCCATGGTGTAATGCACCGCGGGGTAGATGCGCATCGGCGCCTCGAACGGGTTTTCGTCGGTGATGCGCTGGTACATCTGGAACAGGTTGCCGTAGCGCTCCCGGATGGTCTGCGGTCCCAGACGATGGATGGCATCGGCGAAATCCAGGTAGACGCCGAGTCCGGTCTCGCCCACGCCGAGCCCCTGATCGCAGGCCTCCTTGGCGGCGCGTGACGCAATGTCGCGAGGGGCCAGGTTCCCGAAGCTGGGATACTTCCGCTCCAGGTAGTAGTCGCGCTCGCTTTCGGGGATCTCGGCCGGAGGCCGCCGGTCGCCCTGCTTCTTGGGCACCCAGACCCGCCCGTCGTTCCGGAGTGATTCGCTCATGAGCGTCAGCTTGGACTGGTAGTCGCCGCTCACCGGAATGCAGGTCGGGTGAATCTGGGTAAAGCAGGGGTTCGCAAACGCGGCGCCCCGCTTGTAAGCGCGCCAGATGGCGGTGGCGTTGGATCCCTTTGCGTTGGTAGAGAGGTAGAAGACGTTGCCGTACCCGCCGGTGCCCAGGACCACCGCGTCGGCCAGATGGGAGCTGATCTGCCCGGTCACCATGTTGCGGGTGACAATGCCGCGCGCGCGGCCATCGATCACGATGAGGTCCAGCATCTCGGTCCGGGGATACATCTTTACCCCACCGCGATCGATCTCCTTCTCCAGCTGCTGGTAGGCGCCCAGCAGCAGCTGCTGCCCGGTCTGGCCCCGGGCATAGAACGTCCGGGACACCTGCGCGCCGCCGAAGGAGCGGTTGGCCAGCAGACCGCCGTATTCCCGGGCGAAGGGCACGCCCTGCGCCACGCACTGATCGATGATCTGCAGACTGATCTGCGCCAGGCGGTATACGTTGGCCTCACGCGACCGAAAATCACCACCCTTGATCGTGTCGTAGAACAGCCGGAAGACGCTATCGCCGTCATTGCGGTAGTTCTTCGCCGCGTTGATGCCGCCCTGGGCCGCAATGCTGTGCGCCCGGCGGGGCGAGTCCTGAAAGCAGAAGCACTTGACGTCGTACCCGAGCTCGCTGAGCGACGCGGCCCCGGATGCACCCGCCAGTCCGCTGCCCACCACGATGATGGTGTACTTCCGCTTGTTGGCCGGATTCACCAGCTTCATCTCGAAGCGGTGCTTGTCCCACTTCTGCTCGATGGGGCCGGAGGGGGCCTTCGAATCAAGCACGATCATCGCACGACTCCCGCGTACACCGCGATCGGGATGATGGAAAAGCCCAGCCAGATCAGGAGCGCCAGGGCCAGGGCCAGGGTCCGGCGGAGCGGCCGTGGCGACGGCGCGGCCACGCCGAGGCTTCGGCCGCTGCTCCAGATCCCGTGATAGAAATGAAGACCCACGAATACCATGGCAATCAGATAAAACACGACCACCGTCAGATCGTGAAAGCCCGTGGCTACGTTGTGGTAGGGATCGCCTTCGACAAAGCCGGGATGGGCGGTGCCGACGGTGAAGTGCAGGAGGTGATAGACCAGGAACAGGAGGATCAGGGCTCCACCCCACCGCATGGTCCTCGACGCTGCGGTGGAAACCTGGGGCTTTCGCCCCGCGGCGTACCCCACCGGCCGCGCCTCCTGCTGTCTCGCCGTCAGCTGTATGGCCGCCACCACGTGGAGTACCAGGGCCACGATGAGTACCAGGCGGGCCGCCCAGAGAGCGCCGCCGGTGGCGTGCAGGAACGCGCTGTAGGCGTTGATCTTTCCCGGGCCCTGAAAAACCAGCAGGTTGGCCAGCATGTGGGTAAGCAAGTACGCCACCCACACGAGGCCGGTGATGGCCATGACCGTCTTCTTGCCGACCGACGAGTCCCACAGAAGGCGGAGCCGGTTCATCGAGGAGCGGCTCACCCGGCGTCTACGACGGCCTGCGTCGCGCGGACCGCTTCGGCAGACTTCCGCAACTCCTCCTTCTCGGCGCCGCTGAGCTCCACCTCGATGATTCGCTCGATCCCTTTGCGGCCCACCTTGCAGGGAACCCCGCAGAACACGTCCCGCAGTCCGAATTCGCCCTGCAGCCAGGCGGAGCACGGCAGGATCCGCTTCTTGTCCAGGGCGATGGCCTCGACCATCTGCACCGCCGCGGCGCTTGGTGCGTAGTACGCCGAGCCGGTTTTCAGAAACCCGACGATCTCGGCGCCGCCGCTTCTGGTACGATCCACGATGGCGTCGAGCTTGCTGCGCTCGATGAGCTGGGTAACCGCGATGCCCGACACGGTCGTGTAGGACACCAGCGGTACCATCGTGTCGCCGTGGCCGCCCAGAACCATGGCCTGGATGTCCTCCACCGAGACGTCCAGCGCTTCTGCCAGAAAGGTGCGGTAACGGGCGGTGTCGAGCACGCCCGCCATGCCAATGACCCGCTCGCGGGGAAACCGCGTGGTCTTCATGGCGACGTAGCACATCACGTCGAGTGGATTGGAGACCACCACGATGATGGATTTGGGAGCCACCCGCGCGATCTGCTCGCTGACCGAGCGCACGATGCCGGCGTTCGTCTTGACCAGGTCATCCCGACTCATGCCCGGCTTCCGGGCGATACCGGCCGTGACTACGAACACCTCGGCTCCCGCGGCTTCGTCGTAGTTCTGGCTGCCGACGACTCGGGTGTCGAAGCCCTCGATGGGCCCGGACTGCCACTGATCGAGCCCCTTGCCTTGGGGTACCCCATCCACCACGTCGATCATGACCACGGTGCGGGCCAGGTTTTTCTCGGCCAGGCGCTGCGCCGCCGTTGCCCCGACGTTCCCCGCCCCAACTACCGCAACTTTAGCCAGCATGCAGTGAGCTCTCGATGATCCAGCTTTGAGGTGAGGTGATTCGCTCTAAACCGCAGCAATATAGTGGCTTCGAGTCACGAGTCACGAGTCACGAGTCACGAGTCACGAGGAGTCAGGAGTCGGCAGCTTCTCGCTTTCGCCTCGGGCTTCCGCCCTGAGCTCCACGTACGGCTCGGGACCGATTGCCGGCGCGGGACGCGTGACTGGCGGCTCGCGACTTCCGCCCGTCTGCCGCAACGCCTCATACAGCACGATCCCTACTGCAGTCGAGAGATTGAGGCTTCGCACCGGGCCCGACATCGGGATAGTGAAACACTGCTCAGGGTGCTTCTCCAGGATGCGCTGCGGCATTCCTTCCGTCTCGCTGCCAAAGACCAGGCAGCTGTTCGGACGGTAGGGCGCGTTCCAGTAGCTCTGCTGCGCCTTGGCCGAGAAATAGAGACAGCGGCCCCGGTCAATGGCGTCACGGAAAGCAAACCAGTTGGCGTGCACCCACAGATCCACGTCGTCCCAATAGTCGAGCCCGGCCCGCCGCACCTCACTATCATGGATCGAGAAGCCCAGGGGCTCGATCAGATGGAGCGAGCTATCGGTGGCCGCGCAGAGTCGCGCAATGTTGCCGGTATTGGGAGGAATCTGCGGCTGAATGAGAGCGATATGCAGCGCCATCATCCGCCCCGGGTATGCATCTCCCGATGCGGATCGGCTCGGAGAGACTCCAGCTGGTACAGGGCACCCCGATCGGCGGCCGCTGCGCGGAGCTCGGCTCCCCGATCCACCCGGGCGCTCCAGGCCCGGGCGATACCCTCTCCGAGCTGCTCGTCGCTGGCGCCCATCCGCAACGCTTCGCGCAGGTCCAGGCCGTTTTCACCATAGAGGCAGAGGAGCCAGGTTCCATCGGCGGTGAGACGGGCCCGGTCACAGCTGCGGCAGAAGGGGGCGGTCGTCGAGGCGATCACGCCAAAGGTGGTGCCGTCGGGCAGGCGGAAGCGCTCTGCCGGAGCCGAGTGCGGCAGTGCTACCGGCTCGATGGTCCCGTACCGCCGCTGCAGGGTGTCGAGGATCTCCCGCTGGCTCACGACCTGCCCCATGGCCCAATCGGTGGCGCCGCCAACATCCATGTATTCGATGAACCGAACCTCCGCGCCGGCGCCCCGGCCGAACTCGATCAGCTCCGCCAGCTCATCGTCGTTGTACCCGCGTATGACCACCACATTGAGTTTGAGCCCGAGGGCGGCCGCTCGGGCCGCGCGGATTCCCTCCAGGACATCGGCATGGCGCGCACTCCTGGCGAACTCGAGCATGCGAGCCGGCCTCAGTGTATCCAGGCTCACGGTGACCCGGTCGAGCCCTGCCGCGCGAAGCTCAGCGGCGTAACGTGCCAGGAGAATGCCGTTGGTGGTCAGCGCCAAATCCTCGAGCTCTCCCCTGCGATGCAGCATGGAGACCAGCGCAGGCAGTCCGTGGCGCAGCAGCGGCTCTCCGCCGGTGAGCCGGACTTTCCGCACACCCAGGCCGGCGAAGATCCCGGCCAGGCGATCAACCTCTTCGAACGAGAGGATCGATTCGCGCGGCAGCCAGACGTAATCGGTTTCGGGCATGCAGTAGCGACACCGCATGTTGCAGCGGTCGGTGACTGAAATCCGCAACGATCGGAGCGGGCGACCAAACTGGTCGATAACCGGGGGCGCGGAGCCACGGGGCTCCTCCCGGGTGGGCTTCATGAGGTGGCTTCCCCGAAGTCTGCGGTCACCTGCTGTTCACCGCCCTGCTGCGCTGCTGCCCCGCCGGCCGCCGCCCCCACCCATTCTACGGATCCATCCGCGTACACTTCCCGCTTCCAGATCGGCACCCGGCGCTTCACCTCCTCGATCACGTACCGGCAAGCGACAAAGGCCTCGTCGCGATGCGGCGACGCGGCGACCACAGCCACCGCCGTATCCCCGATTTGCAGCACGCCGATCCGGTGCTCCAGCACCACCGCGACCTTCCACCGCGACTGCGCCTCCGCCACGATCCGGGCGCATTCGGCTTCGACCATCGGCCCGTAGGCCGAATACTCGAGCCGCGCGACCGCACGGCCACCATGGTGGTTCCGGACGGTTCCCAGGAAGGAAGCGATCCCGCCTCGCACCGGCGATTGTACCCGGGCAACCAGCTCCGGGAGATCGATCGGACTGGTGGTGAGATAGCCCATGTCAGCCTCCAGCCAGGGGCGGCAGGACGGCGAGCTCGTCCCCGCCGGAGAGCGGGGCATCGGGCCGAACATGGGTGAGGTTGAGGGCGCACAGCGGCTTGGGCGGCAGCCGGTCTCCGCCTGGAAGCGCGCGGAGGCGCTCCAGCGCATGCCCCACGGTGGCGGGTTGCTCGAGGCTGAGCTCGACCGAGTCCAATCCCAGCGTGTCCGCGTAACTGGCGAAGAGGAGAACCCGGACCGTGAGTGGGGGTGCTGCGCTGGCAGGCATACCGTGAAAGTTAACCGCCTAGAGAAAGGTCGCCCAAGGGGTTTCCCTGTGAGCGACCTGGGCCGGCAGGACCGCGACGGCGGGCTACATACCCTGAGCCGGCTCGGCCTCCGATGTCTCATCCGCGACCAGCGCCCGTAACTCCTTGCTGGGCTTGAATACCGGCACGGGCCGAGCAGCCACTTCGACCGGATCTCCGGTGCGCGGATTGCGCGCCATTCGGGTTTTCCGCCTGCGGATCTTGAAAGTGCCGAATCCGCGAACTTCGATGTTGTGCTGCTGCTTGAGCGCTTCCTTGACCGCCTCCAGAAACGCGTCCACCACCCGAGCGCAATCCTTCTTGGAAATCATGGGCCCAGCGGTTTTGGCGATGGAGGCGGTCACCTGTTCTACGAGATCGGCCTTGGTCATTCATCCCCCAGAAGGGTTATGCAGGCAACGGAGCGCAGGTGGGCCACCCAAGGCCGATACTACGAGCTTACCCCTTGTCTGTCAAGGGCTTGGGCGTCGGGGGCGCCTTCACGCCGAGCGAAGCCATGAATTCCGCGAAGTGAGGAAGCGCGTCGTGAGGACCCGGCGCAGCCTCAGGATGATACTGCACCGCAAAGAGGGGAAGCCTGCGGTGGCGGATTCCCTCGATGGTTCCGTCATTCAGATTGAGGTGCGTCACCTCGAGATCGGGAGCTCCCGGAACTCGTGCTTTATCTCCAACCACAGCGAACCCATGGTTTTGCGTCGTGATGAGGACCTGATCTGTCCGGAGGTCCTGGACTGGATGGTTCCCGCCGCGATGGCCGTAAGGCAGCTTGGCGGTGGACCCGCCATATGCCAGCCCCACGAGCTGGTGGCCCAGGCAGATGCCAAAGGTCGGAAGCCCTGTCCCGGAGAGCTGCCGGATGCTGTCGAGGGCATATCCGACCGCAGCGGGATCGCCAGGCCCATTGGAAAGGAAGAGACCGTCAGGCTTTAGCTCTCTCACCTGAGACGCCGTCGTGGTGGACGGCACGACGGTCACCCGGCAGCCTGCCTGAACCAGCATGCGCACGATGTTTCGCTTCATGCCGAAGTCGTAGGCCACCACGTGCGGCCCGCTACCTTCGCTGTGACGCTCCCGGGTGGTGGCGCGAGACGCGAGGTCGAGTCCTTCCATGGAGGGGGAGGCCAGCAGCTGGGCGGTGAGCTCCCTCGAAGGCTCCCGGCCCTCCGCGATCAGGCCGCGCATGGCACCGCGGTCCCGGAGGTGACGGGTAAGCCGCCGGGTGTCGATCCCTTCCAGCAGCGGCACGCCGGACGCCCGGAGCCAGTCGTCCAGAGAGCGGGAGGACCGCCAGTTGGACGCGTGCCGCGAAAGCTCCCGTACTACGACCCCACTCACCTGAGGATGATCGGATTCGGAATCCTCGGTGTTGACGCCGTAGTTGCCGATCATGGGTGCGGTCATCACCACGATCTGCCCCAGGTAACTGGGATCGGTGAACGTCTCCTGATAGCCGGTCAGGTTGGTGGTAAACACCACCTCACCGAACGCCGGGTCGATCGGGCGACCAGTGCTCCCGGCGTACCAGGTACCGTCCTCGAGCAGAACGAATGCGGGACGGTCGGCTGTCACTGCTTGGGTTGAGGTGCCGGGGAGGGCGCGGGAGTCTGGGACGCCGGAGGGGTTCCGGCGGCAGGCTGGGTGGGCGCGCCCAACGGTAGCGGCGCCTGTTGGGGCGGCCCACTCGGGCTGGCGGCGCGGAGCCGCTCCTGCAGCGCGCTGGAGCTCACCCCGCGGGGGGTGAATGAGAGGAGCAGCGAGAGGAGCAGAAAGATCCCCCCGCACCACCACGTCAACTTGGTGAGGATGGTGACCGCCTGGCGGCCACCCACCAGCGTATCGGTGCCGCCGCCGCCGCCCATCGAGGCGAGCCCCCCGCCCTGGCCGGCTTGAAGCAACACCACCACCGAGAGGACGATGGCGTCGATGATGAGCAGCGTGAGCAGAAAAGCGAACATGATGGGTCTCCCGAGTCGGGCGGAATTCTAGTCGCTGGGGAGGCGAAGGTCTAGAGCCCGCCGTCCGCTACTCGATCTCGTCCAGCGACCTGGGCCAATCTTTCTTGAGCAGCCGGGAAAGAGCGCGATCGGCCAGCAGCCGGCCACCCGTCTGGCAGCGGGCGCAATAGTTGGTCTCGTTGTCGGCGTAACGGATCCGCTGCACCGGGGAGCCGCAATCCGGACAGGGCTCCTGGAATCGCCCGTGCACCGCCATGCCCGGCCGGAAGGCGGTGACTTTCTCTGGAAAATCCTCCCCCCCTTCGCCCAGGAGCCGGTCGATCCAGTACTGCAGGGTGGCCCTGGTGGCGTGAAACAGCCGTTCGATTTCTTCGCCGGACAGGCGAGCGGTGAGCGCCATGGGCGAGAGGCGCGCCCGATGCAGAATCTCGTCCGAATACGCATTGCCGATCCCACTGAAAAGCCGCGGATCGGTGAGGGCGCGCTTGAGTGTGTGATTCTCCGAGGTGAGGCGACCGCTGAAGCCGGCCAGATCGGTATCGAGCACCTCCAAACCGCCCCGCTCGAATAGAGCCAACCCTTCCGTTCCCGCCACCAGGTGGATCGATGCGCGCCGCTTGGTTCCCGCCTCGGTGAGCAGGAGCACGCCGGCGGGAAATTCGAAGGCCGCCAGACCGAGCTTGCCCGGTGTCTTGGCGCCCGGAGGGCGCCAGCGAAACCGGCCGGCGATCATCAGATGAATCACGAGAAAGAGGTCCCCCTCCAGCTCGAGGACGATTCGCTTTCCCATCCGCCGCAGTCCGGTCACCCGCTTCCCTTCCGCGGCCGAGAGTGGCGGATCGAACGAGCGCACCACGAACGGGTTTCGGACGGTGGCGTGCAGCAGCGGCTGGTTGAGAATGCGTGGCGTTAGGCGGTCGAGGTACAGCGCGATGTCGGGGAGTTCGGGCATGCGGCGGCCGGCGAGAGAACTATCCGTTACTCCAGAGTACCATAACCTCCGGAAGGCCGAACCTGTGCCCGGGAGCCCTTCTCGATGACGTCGGCCCAGCCTTCGGGGTTGAGGCTCGCGCCGCCCACCAGGACACCGTCGATCTGTGGCCGGGTCAGCAGCAGGGCCACGTTCTCGGCGTTCACGCTACCGCCATAGAGAATCGGCACCCGCGACTCCACGCT
>DASVGF010000076.1:0-7158 GCA_036379675.1 Gemmatimonadales bacterium
CGGCCCTTTCTCGAGGGCGAAGTCGAGCGGCCGTTTCTGCTGGCCATGACGGCGGCGGGTCAATCCGCGCTCAATGTGCGTGGTCTCGACACGGTGGTCATCTATGACGCCCGCTACGGCAATGTGGTGGAGCACGGCCGAAACGTGCTCCACCGTCTCTATCTGGGAGCGAACGAGATTCTGCAGATGGCCGGCCGGGTGCACGGCCGGGTGCCGAACGGCGAAGTCTCGATTCTGAGCGACCGGAACCTCGACTTCACGGCGTTGCGGCCGACACCACCGGAGTTCCAGCTGGCCGGGGATGCGGAGCGGGTGGCCATCACCTGTGCCGCCCTTGGCGTCGACGCGCGCGACCTCGAGCTTCCGGTTCCGCTCGACCGTACCGCCTATCGCCGCGCGGTCGAAGTGCTCTCGAGCCGTGGCCTGGTGGAGGCAGGCAGGCTCACGGCGTATGGACGGGAAGTGGAAGCGCTGCCGGTCGAGCGCGCCTGGGGCGAGCTCCTGGTGCACGCGGGCGACGATCTCCTCCCCATCGTGGCCGTCTGCTCGAACATCGAATCACTGCACCGGATGACCCGCGAGGAGCGGGATCTGCACGGGGTCGTGGTAAGCGGCAGCGACCATCTGACCGCGTACAACCTCTTTGCCGAAGCCGTCAATCAGCACGGCTATGTGGGGCAGGTGTACGGGCTGCCGCGACACCTGTTCGAGGACGAGCTGGCGGAATGGGCCGAGCGCCGGGGAGTGCTGGTCAAGGCAATCGAAGACACTGCCCTGGGCCTCGCGTCGGTCTACCGGTCACTGGAGCTGCCCTTGCCGAAGCAGCTTCCCTATGCGTCCAAGGACATTCGGAGCCGCTGGGGCGACCTGATTGCGCGGATCATGCCGTTCGATCTCGTGATCGACGGTCACACGGCCGACGGACATGAAGCGCGGCTCTCCAAGACCTCGGTGGCGGGAAGCTGGGGCGCCATCGCGGGAGCACTGCGATTCTTTGCGGACCGGTTCGGCGTTCCCCGCGCCGCCATTGAAGGAACGACCCTCCCGTACGATCTGGTACGGCGCTATGCCACGGTGGGCCCCCCCCAGGTGGTGCTGGGAGGCCCGCGTAAGAATCAACGCCTCGCGGCCGAGCGGCGGCGGAGCTACTTCGGGTTCGATCTTGAGACCGTGGTCGAGCCGATCGAAGGCGAGATGCCGGCCGAGCTTCAGCCGGCCGCACGCGACGTGCTCACCCGGGCCCTGATCGAGGGCGAGACCACTCACCCTGATCAAGGGCGCATCCGCCGGGCCCTGGCGGAGCTCGACGAGCTATGGCGGCGGTCGGGAGGAACCCTTCGAACGCTCTCACCCGACGAGCTGCGGATCCGCGTGCGGCGGCAGCTCGAGGGGGTGACGAGCTGGGAGGACTTTCTGCGGGCGCGGATCGTCCTCGACCCCGCGGAGCTGGTTGATGCCGACACCCGCGAACGGCTGCAGGCTCTGCCCGGACGGCTGCATCTGCGGGGCGATGCGGTTCCACTCGATTACGAGGTGGAGAATGGCGCCGGGGTGGCCCGGGTGCGGCTCCGGGAAGGACAGGCCAAACGCCTGCGGGTGGACGAGATTCCCCGGCTGGACCGACCGCTTCGTTTTGCAGTCCAGCGCGGGCGGCATGCGCCAATTCTGGCGGACACCATCCCCGCCCTGCAAGCACTGCTCAGGCGGTCTCCCAGGACTTCGGACGAGGAACCGGCAGGTTCCTACCGGGACGGCCGGCGCGGCCGGGGCCGCCGCAGGCATGGACCCCATCGGGGCGGAAAACCGGGCGGGCGCCCCCGCAGGTAGAGCCCTCTCCATTCCCATCTTCCAGTGCAGCCTCTAGTCCACCTGGTCCTGGTGGTCGTTCAGCTGCTGTTTGCCAGTCTGGCAATCGCGGGACGCTTCGTGCTGCCCCACTTCCCGGCCGGTGCCCTCGTGACCGTCCGGGTGCTCGGCGCGGCCGTCGTGCTCCTGGCCCTGAACGCCGCGCTTGGCGGACGCTGGGTGCGTGACCGCCGAGACCTGCTGCGACTGGCCGTGCTGGGAATGCTCGGCATAGCGGCCAATCAGACGCTCTTCCTATATGGCTTGCGGCATACCACCGCCATCAACGCCACCATTCTGGTCACCACCGTTCCTGTTTTCACGGTACTGGGATCGGTGCTCACGGGACGGGAGCCTCCGTCGCTGCTCAAGTTTGCCGGCATTGCCCTGGCTGCATTCGGCGCGGTGTACCTGATCGGTCCGGACCGTATCAGCCTGGCTCCGGACGTGGCACTGGGGAATGCCTTGATCGTCGTCGGGATGATGTGCTATGCCGCCTATTTCCTTTACTCCAGGTCGGTGCTCGGCCGTTATGGGTCCATCACCGTGAGCCTCTATGTAATGCTCTTCGCGTCGTTCGGGGTGCTGCCGTTCGGGATCGCGGCTGTGCGGGACCTGGACTTTTCATCCATCAGTGGGACGGTTTGGCTGTGGGTAGGGTACATCGTCGTCTTCCCCACTATTCTGACCTATCTGCTCAACATCTGGGCCCTGCAACGGGTCTCATCCAACGTGGTAGCGGTCTTCATCTATCTTCAGCCGCTGTTCGCGGCCGCGGTGGCCCCGCTGGTGCTCGACGGGGAGCATCTCACGGCCCGAGCCGCCCTGGCGGGGCTGGCCATCTTTGCCGGACTGGGCCTGGTCATACTGGCGGAGCGGCGGCAGCACCGGGAGATCCCGGTCGAGGCAGTGGGCGAATGAGGGCGGGGACGGTTCAATGTGCAGCCCGGGGGGGCCTGAGCGTCATGACTATAGAAGGACACCCACCCGCGGTCCGGGCCCCCGGCTGGCCGGCATCCGCGAAACCCGAGGAACGGTGGCAGCGTATCATGACCATGACCGACACATTGCCAGTCAATTCCATGCCGGCGGTCTTTTCACCCCTGGCCAAGGCGCTGCTCGACGGCTTCAGTGAGGGGGTCGTGGTCTTCGATGTCGAGGGCCGGCTGCTTTACACCAACCAGCCAGCGCGCGAGGCGCTGGCCGGGATGGACCTGTTCCAGGGGGCTCCGGACCTGCAGCCGCGCCTGGCCGCGCTCGGCGGAAGGCTCCGTCCGCTGCGGGTAGGGGGGCTCGAGTTGGGCGAGGCCATGTTCATCCCTGGGGTGGCAGGAGCCACGACGTTGGCGGCACGGGAAAAGGAGGCTATCGTCAAGACGCTGGATACTCACAACTGGAAGCTGGCTGAGACCGCCCGGTCACTCGGCATCAGCCGCACGACACTCTGGCGCCGCCTGAAGGCGTATGGGCTCCATCGAGACGGCCGGAGCAAATGGGCTCAAACCTCCTGATCGTATTCGCCGCCCTCACCTTTCAAAACCCCCAGCAAGACAGCGCAGCAACCGGCACCCACGGATTCGACTTCGAGCGGCTCAGCGACCTGTTCCAGTACAACCGGGTCCAGGGTCTGTCCTTCGGCATGGGCTACCGCGTCAGCCTACCGGGCTTAACGCCGGTTCAGCTGTACGGAACGGCACGCTATGGCGTGAGCGACGAGAGGGTCACCGGACGACTGACGATCATGAGGGGTGATCCAGCCCGGCGCATTGCCCTGAGCGGCTATTCGGATGTCGCCGACCTGGATCCCCTCTCCCCGGGCCGCACCGTCAGTAACACCGTCAACAGCCTTCTTGCCGGCCACGATAACGGGGACTATGCCTACGCCCGGGGCGGGTCGCTCAGCTTCGAGACCTCGCTGGAATCGGGTGTCGATCTCAAGGTGATGGCCGCCATCGAGCGACAGACCGATGCCGCGGCGGTCGCCCAGTCGGAGCTCAATGATTTCCTGGGCGGCACCGGTGTCTTCCCCCTGAACCCTCCGGTGCAGGAGGGGACTTTCGGCCTGACATCCGTCAGGATTACTCGGCTCGCCGCACTCCGGATCAGGGCGGGGGCCGATCTGCTGGCCGGCGGGGGTCAGACGACGGGTCGCCTGTACGGCGATCTCCGCCGCTCCCTGGGCTCGGGATTCGGCGCCGTCGTGCGGGTCAAGGCTGGCGCAGCTACCAGCCCGACGGCGCCTCAAATGCTGTTCCGGCTGGGTGGGCTCCACACCGTGCGCGGCTTTGAATACGGCTCGGTCCGAGCCCCTGGCTTCTGGGCGGTCCAGGTTGACCTCACCCCCTTCGATGCAAGGGTCCGTCCAGTGATCTTCATTGACGCGGGTCAGGCTGGCCCGGTCTCCCAGCTGTTCACGCAGACAGCGCTTGTGGGCGCCGGGGTCGGGCTCTCGCTGTTTCGTGGCTTCTTCCGGTTCGATTTGAGCCGGCCCATTACGCCCGACCGCGGGGGCAAGGTCCGATTCGATCTCGTCATACAGGGGGTGAGGTGAGCCGGCTCAAATGCGGAGTGGTTCTGGCTCTTGCTCTGATCTCGTGCCAGGCCGCGGGATCATCCCGGGAAGGCGCGCTGAGAGCGGGCTGGACCGGCTCGGATACCGGGCAGCTTTCGGGTTTCGCGGTGGCCGAGTGGTGCGACGAGCAGCGCCGGCTCGAGATCCGGATCATCAAGGGCGATACCGGCCTGGCGCTGGCGGTGTTCCCCGAGGTGGTACTGTCGCCTGACACCTTTCGCGTCGTAGCCGCCGGCGCGAAGGATTCCACCCCGCCATCGGCACGGGTGGCGCTCCGCTGGTTCGCCGCAACCGCCATCAGCGGCTTCCAGGGCGACAGCGGGACTGTGGTGCTGGAACAGACGGATTCAGGACAGCTCGCGGGGTGGCTGGCGGCGCGAGCCAGCTCGGTGTCCAACTCGGACCGGGTTACCGTCACCGGCGATTTCCAGAATCTGGCGGTCATCCGGCAGACGCGGGGCTGTACCGCGGACTCCGCCCTGGAATCCGCAGAGTCCGGCGACACCGACCATGTAGATTGAGGCAATGGAAAACACCTATTTCCGCAAGGGTTTCGGCCTCAAGAACGCAATCGCAGGACGTCTCACCGCCGACTATCACAGCGCGGTGGTCGAGGCGCTGCGGGCCAACGACTACTGCCTGACGGCAGGCTCGCTGACGTTCCGGCTCGCACGGGAGTTCGGGTTCTGCTACGGGGTCGACCGGGCCGTCGAGTACGCCTATGAGGCCCGCACCAAGTTCCCCCAGCGCCGGCTCTTCCTGGTGGGTGAGATCATCCACAACCCCCACGTCAACCAGAAGCTGCGGGACATGGGTATCACCATCCTGGCGCATACGGACCAGGGTGAATTCGACTTCTCGGCGGTGGCCCCGGACGATGTGGTCATCATGCCGGCGTTCGGGGTCACCATCCGGGATTTTGAGCGGCTCCGCGCCATTGGCTGCGTGCTGGTGGACACCACCTGCGGATCGGTGTTGAACGTGTGGAAGCGGGTGGAGAGTTACGCGAGGGACGGGTACACGGCCATCATCCATGGCAAGCATTACCATGAGGAGACCAAGGCCACGGCCAGCCAGGTGATGAAATATCCCGGCGGGCGCTATCTGGTCGTCTTCGACATGGCCGACGCACGGATGATCTGCGACTACATCGAGCATGGTGGCGACGTGGCCGTGCTGGAAGAGCGGTTCCGGAAAGCGGTGTCACCCGGCTTCGATTTCGCCCGGGACCTCACCCGCGTCGGCATCGCCAACCAGACCACGATGTTGTCAGGCGAATCCCTGGCAATTGCCGAGCAGGTGAGGCAGAGCGTCACTCGACGGTACGGCGAGGACGCGGTGGCGGAACACTTCCGATCGTTCGATACCATCTGCTCCGCCACCCAGGAGCGCCAGGACGCCGTTCTCGCGCTCCTCAAGGAGCCGCTTGATCTGATGGTCGTGGTGGGGGGCTACAACTCGAGCAATACCTGCCACCTGGCGGCCCTGGTTCATCTGCATGGCGTCACCACCTACCACATCCAAGATGCCGACGCCATCGATGTGGACACGGGCACCATCCGGCATCAGCCGATCGGCACCACGGCCGAGACGGTCAGCGAGAACTGGCTGGGGGAGGCACGGAACATCGGGATCACCGCCGGAGCCTCGACCCCGAACAACAAGGTCGGCGAGACGATCGCGCGGATCAGCGCGGTGGCGGGGGTGGAACTCGAACTGCGTGAACGTGAACAGTGAACGGTGAACAGGCCCTACCCATCCCGGTTCACCGTTTACTGTTTACTGTTTACGCTTTTCCAACATGTCCCTGATCGACCTCAGCCACAC
This sequence comes from Gemmatimonadales bacterium, assembly GCA_036379675.1. GTDB lineage: Bacteria > Gemmatimonadota > Gemmatimonadetes > Gemmatimonadales > GWC2-71-9 > CAVVWJ01. The sequence continues at coordinate 6,245 of DASVGF010000076.1, forward strand.
CATCGAGCACGGGATGATTACCTATCCCGGCTTACCCGGCCCCATCATCTGTGATTTCCTGAGCCGAGAGGCGTCCCGCGCCACGTACGCGCCGGGGGTGGAGTTCCAGATCGGCAGGATCGAGATGGTCGCCAACACCGGTACCTACCTCGACTCCCCCTTCCATCGCTACGCCGCCGGCAAGGACCTGGCCCGGCTTCCGCTCGAGTCGCTGGCCAATCTCGATGCAGTCGTCGTGCGCGTGGCGCCAGACTCGGGGCGCGCCATCACCCGCCGGATGTTCGAGGGTAGAGACCTGGAGGGGAAGGCGGTGCTGGTGCAGACCGGCTGGGATGCCCACTGGCGCACCGAACGGTATTTATCCGGCCATCCCTTCCTGACCGCCGATGCGGCAGAGGTCCTGCTGGACCAGGGCGCAGCGCTCGTCGGGATCGATTCGCTCAACATCGACGACACCGGCGACTGGTCCCGGCCGGTTCACTCCGTCCTGCTGGGAGCCGAAGTACCAATAGTGGAGCATATGTGCAATCTGTCCCGCCTTCCCGAGCGGGGCTTCCGATTCTTCGCGGTGCCTGCCAAAGTCGCCGGGTTCGGGGCCTGGCCGGTACGGGCCTTTGCGCATGTCCTTTCGTCAGACGATCGTGTCCGGATTTCCAGCCGTCGCTCTGCGCTCGGCTGAGCTGGAGCTGGTTGCGGTCCCCAGCCTCGGCATGAAGGTCACCAACTTCCGGCGCCTCAACGGCCGGGAGTGGCTGTGGCGCAGCGACCAGATTCCCCTGGCCCCGGCCCGGCCCGGCGCTTCGTATGTAGAAACGGCCGATAGCGGAGGGTGGGACGAGTGCTTTCCGACGGTGGGTCCCTGTCCCGTGCCGGGTGCCCCCCCGGGAACCCCACCCCTCCCCGATCACGGCGAG
>DASVGF010000077.1:0-46851 GCA_036379675.1 Gemmatimonadales bacterium
AACTCCCCAACAGTCTTACAGCGCTTGCTCAGGTCTCGCTGGAGGCCATTCATGACGGTGGATTCGATGGCCGAAGAGAACCGCAGCCCTTTCCGGGCCTCATTCAACGGCACGGGTTGCTGCGTTAGTAGTTGCTGGAACAACTCTCTTGGGCTCTTGCCGGTGAACGGCAGACAGCCGGTGAGGAGATAGTAGGTGATGGTGGCCAGGCTGTAGACGTCCGCCTGTTCCTTGACCAGTTCCCCGCTGAGGGTCTCCGGAGCTACATACTGTAAGGTGCCCACAAAGAATCCGGCTCGCGTCAGGCGCTCCTCGGGGTTCAAGTCCGCGTCGCGCGCAATGCCGAAGTCGAGCAGTTTGGCGGACTGCTCGGCTGGATTGTACATGATGTTGGCGGGCTTGAGATCTCGGTGAATGATTCCGGCCTGGTGGGCCGCGGCGAGCGCGGCGCCGATCTGCTCGACGATCTTGGCCACCAGCGCCGGGGCAAGGTTGCCCGAGCGGTTGACGAACTCGGCGAGAGGCTCCCCGTCGGCCCACTCCAGCGCGAGGTAGTGCAGGTCGTCCACCTGGCCGTAGTCGTACGTGCGGACGATATTCGGATGGCTCACCCGTGCGCCGTACTCGGCTTCGCGGAGAAAGCGCTTCACCGCCACGGGATCTCCCGCCAGCCGCGAGCGGAGAATCTTCACCGCAGCCACCCCCCGCTCCGGATGCTCGGCCCGATAGACGGTTGCCGTGCCACCCTCGCCGACGTACCGCTTCAGCTGGTATCCGGCGACCGTCCGACCGACCAGGGTTTCTCCGCTCATGAAGTGGCCAAGCTAGCTTGACGCCTCTCGACCGGCAACACTAACCTTCGCCAGCCGGCAATTCCGCCGGCTCCCGCAGTACCCATTGGTGGAATCATGCGTCGGCTTGTCATTGCTGGACTGCTGGCCGGGGCCGCCCTCGGTTGCGGCAACTGGAAGAGGGTCGGCAGCCAGGATACCCCGACCCCCGCGGATCAGCTCAGTCAGCTCGTCAACATCTCCGGTTTCTACAAGCGGCTGGGCCGGTTGGCGGCGGGAGATCCGCTTCCTTTTGTCGGCACCGTGGCCTTCGCCGCCGGGCCGGCGGACTCGGTCATAACGCTCATCGGGCTTTCATTGGAGAACCGGGCGCTCGCCTTTCAGCGCGAGGGAAACCTCTTCGTCGCGCGCTATCGGGTGAGTATCTCGTTCCAGCGGCCGGGAGCTCGATCGCTGGATCTGACCCGCGACGAGATCGTCCGGGTTCCCACCTTCCAGGAGACGTTGCGGGCGGAGGAGAGCATTCTCTTCCAGCAGATCCTGCGGCTCCTCCCAGGCACCTACACCGTGAACGTCACCGTCCGGGACGCGGGGTCCACCTCCGAGAGCCGCGCCCAGGGAGAATACACGGCTCCCTCCTTCCCGCCGGGCTCTACCTCCGCGCCGATCCTGGCGTACCAGGCTACCGGCAGAGGGTCGCGCACTGATCCACTTTCCGTGGTGCTCAACTCGCGGGGCGCGGTAGGCTATGGGGCCGACACCCTCCTGGCGTATGTGGAGGGCTACGATTTTCCGGCGCCGGCCACCGTTCCGTTTCAGGTGCTGGACGACCAGCAGAACGTGGTCTATTCCGACTCGCTCCAGTTCCGCGGCAACCGCCCGGTCGAGAGCCAGGTCATTCGGGTGGCGCCGGACAGCATCTCGCTGGGTGAGCTCAAGCTCGTGGTGGGGAACGAGGATGCGCGGCATAGCGCCTCGGCCGTGGTGTCGTTCTCCCAGGCCTGGGTCATTACCAACTTCGATGAGATGCTGGGCTTGCTGCGGTACTTCGGACACGACGAGCGGGTCAATGCCATGCGGAGGGCTCCCGCAGCCGAGCGTCCCCGGCTATGGCGCGACTTCTACGCCGAGACGGATCCGAACAGGACGACCCCCGAGAACGAAGCGCTGAACCAGTACTTCGGCCGCATCAGCGGGGCCAACTCCCGCTTCACGGACGAGGGGGTAGCCGGCTGGCGCACCGACCGGGGCGAGGTGTTCATCAACCTGGGCCCGCCCGACGAGAGCATCGAGACCAGCCCGGGCACTTCTGGCCGGGTCGTGCGCTGGACCTACCTGAGTCACCGGCTGTCCCTGTTCTTCCAGGATGAGACCGGATTTGGTCGGCTTCGGCTGACCCCGGGCTCGCGCGCCGAGTTCGAGCGCACCCTCAATCGGGTGCGTAGACAGGGCTAACAAGAGCGTGAGCGGTGAGCCGTAAGCCGGGATGGCGCCGGCGTGGACCCGCTCACCGCTCACCGCTTCCGCTTATTTTCCAGCATGTCCCCCAACCACAATCCGCCCCAGCTCTTTCTCATTGACGGCTACGCGCTCATCTATCGCGCTTTCTTCGCGATGATCGCGCGGCCGCTCCGGACCGCCAAGGGCGAGAACACCTCGGCGGCCCTGGGGGTGGTCAACTTTCTGTTGCGCCTGCATGAGAGGTATCGTCCCGACTACGTCGCGTGGATCAACGACGCCGGCACCTCGTTCCGGGAAGAGCGCTACGCCGACTACAAGTCCACCCGCGAGAAGCTGGACGGTGAACTTCAGGTCGATTTCGACCGTTCGGTGGGCCGAATCCGCCAGCTTCTGGAGGCGTTTGGCATCCCGATCATCGCGATCCCGGGCTACGAGGCCGACGATGTGATCGGTACGCTGGCCGTCGAGGCTGCCGGGCGCGGGCTGCAGGCGGTCATCGTATCGGGTGACAAGGATTTTTATCAGCTCGTGGGGCCGGGTATCTCCCTGTTGAACCCGGGACGCGGCGGTCCGGCCACGGTCGACGAGACCTGGGTGGACGAGAGCAACGCCTCCGAGCGGCTAGGCGTTCCGCCTGGCCAGGTCCCCGACTTCCTCGCGCTGGTCGGCGATTCCTCGGACAACGTGCCTGGCGTGAAGGGGATCGGTGAGAAGGGCGCCCAGAAGCTGCTGGCGGAGTTCGGTGACCTCGAGACCATTCTGGCCCGGGCCGCAGAGGTGACGGCCAAGCGCACTCGAGAGGCGTTGCTGAGTCAGGGCGACAACGCTCGGCTCTCGCGTGAGCTGGTCACCATCAAACGCGATGTCCCGGTGCAGCTGGATGCGGGCGCGCTGGTCCCGCGCGAGCCCGACCGTGAAGCAGTGATCCGACTGCTCACCGAGCTCGAGTTCTTTGCGCTGGCCAGGCGTCTGACGGGGCAGGGAATCCGTGATGCGGACACCGGCACGCGAGCCGAGCCTCTGCCGTCGGCTCAAGCTGAGCTCATGGGCGAGGCGGCCGAACCGGCGGTGGCCACCCTTTCCGACGAGACAGCTGCCAGCGATTCCTTCTCGCCCGAATCATGGCTGAGCCTGTCCGAGTCCGAGGCATTGCCGGCCCCGGTCACCGTGATCGACGACCCTGCCGCCCTGCCGGCCATGGTAGAGCGGCTCCGAGCCGCGCCTCTCGTGGCTGTGGGCACCGAGACCGGATCGCCGGAACCGCACGACGGGCTACTGATCGGGCTGACGCTGGCGGCGGCACCGGACGAAGTATGGTATCTGCCGTTTGGGCACGACGTCGCCGGGCCAGTGGAGTCCCTCGGCGAGGAGCTGGAGTCGAGGACGCCGGTGCGCAACCTCCCGTCACTTACCGATGCCTCCAACCGGCCGCTGCGGGACCTCCTGAGCGATCCCGAGGTCCCCAAAGCCGGGCACGACATAAAGTTCGACTGGCAGGTGCTGCGGGCCGCCGGCGTGGAGCTGGCCGGGGTGGCGTACGACTCGATGCTCGCGAGCTTCGTGCTCGACCCGGGTCGGCGCTCCCACGCCATCGACACGCTCTGCCTCGAGCACCTGGGGCGCACCCGCCAGACCTATCAGGATCTGTCCGGCAAGGGGAAGTCCCAGATTCCCTTCTCCCGAGTGGCGATTCCGCTCGCGGCCAGGTACTGCGGCGCGGACGCGACCACGGTACTCGGGCTGCACCGCTTCTTTGCGCCGATGCTGTCCGAAATGCAGATGGAGGGCTTGCTCCGGGACATCGAGATGCCGCTCCTCGAAGTCCTGACCGACATGGAGTGGGAAGGGATCGCGGTGGATCTGGCCCTCTTCCAGCGCCTGAGCGATGAGCTGGGCCGCGACCTCGCCCGGCTGGAGCAGGAAATTGCCAAGGTGGCTGGAACCGAGTTGAACCTGAATTCACCCCGGCAGCTGGCCAGCGTCCTGTTCGAGAAACACCAGCTCCCTGTCCTGAAAAAGACCAAGACCGGTCCGTCCACCGACGCCGACGTGCTGGAGCAGCTGGCGGCGATGGGGCACGAGCTGCCCCGGCTCATCCTGGAGTACCGCGAGCTGCAGAAGCTGAAGAGCACCTACGTGGATGCGCTGCCGCAGCGCGTAAACCGCCACACCGGCCGCATTCACACCAGCTTCAATCAGGCGGGCGCCGCCACCGGAAGGCTCAGCTCGGCCGAGCCGAACCTACAGAACATCCCGGTACGCACCGCACGCGGAGAAGCGATCCGGGCCGGGTTCGTCCCTCGAGAGGGATGGGTCTTTCTGGTGGCGGACTACTCGCAGATCGAGCTCCGCATGATGGCTCATCTGTCGCGCGATCCGGCCTTTATCGAGGCGTTCCGACAGGGTGGCGACATTCATCGCCAGACGGCGGCCCTCATCTTCGGGGTGGATCCCGCCGAGGTGACCGCCGACATGCGGGCTCGAGCCAAGACCGTGAACTTCGCCACGATTTATGGCCAGGGCCCCTTCGCGCTCAGCCGCCAGCTCGGTATCTCGCAGGACGACGCGAGGGGATTCATCGCCCGCTATTTCGAGCGGTTCTCGGGTGTGCGGGCCTTTCTCGATCGCCAGGTCGAGCTGGCGCGCCAGCAGGGCTATGTCGAGACCCTCTTCAAGCGGCGCCGCTACATCCCCGAGATGAAGGAGCGCAACTTCCAGCTCCGGGCCTATGGAGAGCGCAACGCGCAGAACAGTCCCCTCCAGGGCTCGGCCGCCGATCTGATCAAGCTGGCCATGGTCCGGATCCACGGAGCCATTCGGGAACGGGGGCTGGCCGCGCGGATGCTCCTCCAGGTTCACGACGAGCTGGTGTTCGAGGCCCCGCCCGGTGAGGTGGACGCGCTGGCCGAACTGGTCCGGGAACGGATGGAGAACGTGGTCCCCCTCGAGGTCCCCCTGGTGGTAGACATTGGGGTAGGGCCGAACTGGCTCGAGGCCAAGCGCTAAGGGAGTTGCGCTCGGATCTTGCGTGCTGGGGAGGGGCCCCGGGCCTGCCGCTGCCGGGGGGCTGGTCCAAACTCCGCGCCTCCATTCTGGAGACCTATGAAGCGCGCCATACTGCCGGTGGTGACGGCCGGGCTCTTTGCGATGGTCGTGGCGGATCGTCTGTCGCATGCCCTGGCGTCGGCCAGGAGCGCCCCCGTTACCCAGCAGGCGGATACCGGTCTCCCTGCCGATACCGCCAGTGAATCCGACTCCCTGGGTGCATCGGTTGCCGACGAATCCCCGGCCATGGACATGAGCTCAACCATCGATCGGCTCGCTCGGTTGGCCGCCCGGAAGCAGCTCAGCCGGGAGGGAAGCTCTACCTATCTGGATTCATTGATCATCAGCACTGATTCCGTGGTGCGCCGCTGGCCGGATAAGGGATCAGGGGCGTTGCGGGTGACCATGATCGAGGGCGGCCCCGCCGGCTATCGCGGCAGAATGGCCGACTTCGTCCGTGACGCCCTGGCGCAATGGGAGACCCTGGGCATCGGGGTGCGTTTCAGTCCCGTGGCCGACACTGCTGACGCGGATATCGTGGTGCGCTGGATTGACCGGTTCGATTTCGATCGGGCGGGGCAGACGGATCTCACCTGGGATCAGGGGGGCCGGGTCCGGAAGGCACTGATTACGTTGGCGCTGCATACCAATACCGGCGTCACCCTGCCCGACGCAGCGTTGATCACGGTTGCCCTGCACGAGACTGGGCACGCACTCGGCCTGCCCCACTCAGCCGATTCGAACGACGTCATGTTTCCGGCCGCTCGAACCCAATCGCTATCGGAGCGAGACCGCCGCAGCGCCCGCATCCTGTACCAGCTTCCCCCCGGAACCCTGCGGGATCCTGTTCCCACTCCCTGACCGTACCGATGAAATCACTGATCACCACCCTGCTGGTCGCCCTCGCTGCGCTCTCGGTCAATCCGACGACCGGGGGTACCCAGGCGCCGGCCCAGGCCTACGACGAGTTGGACCGGGTCGTCCGGCAGGGTATACGGCAGGGCATCTACCCGGCTGCGGTCGTGGTAATCGGCCGGCGGGATTCCATTGTCTATGCTCGCGGTTATGGTCATTTCACCTGGAAATCCAGTTCTCCCGTTCCGACGCCCGATTCGACCGTCTGGGATATCGCCTCCATCACGAAGGTGGTGGGCACTGCCAGTGCAGCAATGCGCCTGGTGGATGCCGGGCGACTGAGTCTGGACGCACCCGTTGGGAGCTACCTGCCGCGGTTCTCGGGGGGAGCCAAGGATCGGGTGACGGTTCGGATGCTGCTGGATCACACCAGCGGGCTTCGGAGCTATGCACCCTTGTTCAAGCAGGCGCGCACCCGCGAGGAGGCCATCAACCTGCTCTATGCCGAGCCGGTGGTGCGCCCCCCGGGCGAGTCGCCGGTCTACAGCGATCTCAACGCCATCGTGCTTGGCCTGGTGATCGAGAGTGCCTCGGGCATGCCGTTGGAGCAGTTTGTCGCGAGGGAGGTGTTCGCGCCACTCGAGATGGGGCAAACCACCTACCGTCCCTCACCGGCGGTCACCCGTCGCACGGTCCCCACGGCGCTTTGGCGGGGCCATCCAATTCAAGGACGGGTGAACGATCCTAATGCGGAGGTGCTCGGTGGCGCCGCCGGTCACGCCGGCATCTTTTCCACCGGAATGGACCTGGCCCGCTTCGCGCAGGCATGGCTCCGCAATGGGCTTGGTCCCAAGGGCGAGTGGGTCAAACCTGCCACCCTGCGAGCCTTTCTCCAGCGAGGGGCCAACAGTGGTCCCCGCCTGCTGGGGTGGGATACCGCCGAGCATGGCGGAAAAGAGCCGAGTGTGTTCGGGAACCTGATCAGCGATGCCGGATACGGGCACACGGGTTTCACGGGTACCGAGATCTGGATCGACCCCGCTCGTGATCTGTTCCTGGTCTTCCTGACAAACCGGACGTTCGATCCCCGGCCCCGGGACTCGCAGCACGCCCTTCGGCGCGTCCGGGCTTCACTCTCCGATGCGGCCATCCGGCTGGTGCCCCACACCTGCCAGCAGGAGCTGGTGACCAACTGCTGAGCAGCGGAAAAGCGGGTATCTTTCTGGCATGCCTACCTCCGAAGCCATTCGCAAGGCCATCCGGGCAGTCAAGGATCCGGAGCTCAACCTCAACATCATCGACATCGGCTTGGTCTATGAAGTCGACATCGATGACGAGGGTGCGGTCCACATCCAGATGACCCTCACCTCACCGGGATGTCCCGCGGGGGCCGAGATCATCGCCGACGTGAAGCGGGTCGTGGGTGACATGGAGGGGGTCACGTCGGTCGAGGTCGAGCTGGTGTGGGATCCCTACTGGACGCCCGAGAAGATGGATCCCCGCGTCAGGACGTTCCTGGGCTTCTAGGAAGTTGCCTGGGGGGCCGGCCGTTGCAGCGCCTCCAACAGTCTCGTGCCTATCTCCCGCAGCTGCCATCGCCGCAGTTCCGCAATGCCTGCTAGTTCATCAACCGTAGCAGGAGCGAGCCGGGCGATGGCCTCCAGCGTTCCATTGGGGCAGAGCACCCCGGGGGCCAGCTCATACCTGGCGGCCAGCTGGTTCCGCTCGACCTTGAGCCGCTCGAGTCGTGCTTCATACGCCGGATCGTGCGGACGGCGGCGAGGGCGCTCGAACCTCGGCAGCTCGCCTTCGGGCACATCCAGCCCCCGCTGGACCGCTGCCAGAATCTCCCGTCCCCGCCGTTCGGCCTGGTCCTGGCCGACTCCACGCACCGCCTTCAATGCGGCCAGATCCGGGGGGGGCTGCTGTGCCATGGCCAGCATCGGCTCGTTGTTGAGAATCCGGAACGCCGCCTTGTCGGCCCGCCGCGCCGTCTCTTCCCGCCACAGGAAGAGCTCGCGGAGCACGGCCAGCCCTCTGCCCGGCAGGGCCTTGGCGCCTTTCATCCGGAGAAAACCGGGCTCCTCGCTGGATGGCACGGTCCACCGGACCTCCCTCAACAATTCAAACTCCTCCTCGGCCCAGCCCAGCCGTCCCTTGGCGCGGAGTTGATCGCGAAGCAGATCCCGGAGCTCCAGCAGGTGCCGGGTGTCGGCCGCCGCGTACTCCAGCATCTCGCGCGAGAGCGGTCGGGCGCTCCAGTCGGCCCGCTGGTACCGTTTGTCCAGTCGGACGTTGAAATATTTCTCCAGCAGCGCGGCCAATCCTACGCCCGGCTCGTTGAGCAGCTGGGCCGCGATCCGGGTATCGAAGAGATTGTTGGCCCGGAAACCGTGTTCCAGATCGAGAAGCCGGAGATCGTAGTCGGCGTCATGGAACACGATCTCGACCTGGGGGTCGGTGAGCATGGCCGCGAGAGGCGCCAGGCTGCTGACGGCCAGCGGGTCCACCACCGCGGTCTCGCTCCGCGTGGAGAGCTGCAGCAGGTAGATGCGGTCGCGATAGCGGTGAAAGCTGGCCGCCTCGGTGTCCACCGCGAGGATCTGTTCGCCTCTCAGCCGCTCGAACAGGCGTTCGAGCTCGGCCTGGCTCTGGATCAGGCGGATGGGGGGGCTTGGCCGGGGACTGGCTTGCGGGGCAGCGCTCACGCCGAAAGGTTGCTGGGGCAGTTACCCCGCGCAACCGGGGATCAATCCGGCTTACCGACCAGCTCGAGCCCTGCTGCGATCTCATCGAACGCCTTGGAGAGCGCCTTGAAGAACTCCGCGTCGGGTTGAGGCGTGCCGCCCATGGCGGCATCCATTTGAATCTTGCGAGCCAATCGGGCCGCGTGACGGATGTAGTCGGTCGGTGGTTTCATGGACGGAGAAGGTGGAGAAGATGGAGAAGACGGAGAGTTGACTCCGTCGCGGTCGGGCCTAATTCTAGCGCATCACCGCTAATCCTGCCCCGCACCGCCCTCTCCGCCTCTCGTCTTCTCCGCCTATCTTAGAGCCATGACCCTCCCGGAAATCGACCTGGTCGTCTACCCCGACGAATGCGATGCGTTCGGACACCTGAACCAGGCTTCCTTCCTGAGCCTGTTCGAGCGGGCCAGGTGGGAGATGCTGCTGCGGGGGCCGGGGATGGATGTGTTCACCCGGGCCGGAGCGTGGCCGGCGCTCCGAAAGACGGTCATCGACTATCGGGCCGCGGCGTTTCCAGGAGACGTGCTCCGTTTTCAGCAGGCGCTCACCCATCACGGCCGTACCAGCTTCACGATGCGTCAGACCGCGCGGCGGGTCAGGGACGAGACGCTCATCGCAAGCGCGGAGTTCGTATTCGTCTGCATCGACCGGGAGGGACATCCCATCCCGGTGCCGCCGGAGTTCAGCGAGTATATGAATGCCCGGCGTGATATGGCCGGCCAGATCCAGCGGCTGACGGTGCACGGAGTCAACCTGGCCGTCGAGGTGCAGGGTGAAGGGCCGGCCGTCCTGTTCGTGCACGGGTACCCGCTCGACCGGACCATCTGGCGGGAGCAGATAGACGCATTGGAGGGATATCGCCGGATCGCGCCGGACCTCCGCGGCATGGGACAGTCCGACGCTCCCGATCTCGGGTACGGCATGGAGCTCTACGCGGCCGACCTCGCCGCCCTGCTGGATGCGCTCGGCGTGGATGACGTGGTGCTCTGCGGGCTATCGATGGGCGGATACATTGCCTTCGAGTTCGTGCGACAGTGGCGCTCACGCGTCCGGGGGTTGGTGCTCATGGATACGCGGGCCGAGGCCGACTCACCCGAGGTGCGCCGCGCCCGGGACGCTGCGGCCGCAACGGCTCGCGACCAGGGGACGGCGGCCGTGAGCGATGCCATGCTGCCCAAGATGCTGGCGCCCTCCACGCTGACGGGCCATCCGGAGGTGGTGGAACGAGTACGGGCCACCATGGCGGCAACCCCCGTCTCGGGCCTGGTGGGCGCGCTCGGTGCGATGCGGGACCGGGTGGGCAGCGAGCCGCTGCTGCCGACACTCGCCGGTATTCCGACGCTGGTGATGGTCGGGGCGGCCGATATTCTTACCCCGCCCGATCAGGCCCGGGCAATGGCCGAAGCAATACCGGGGGCGCAACTTGCGGTGATTCCCGGCGCGGGTCACCTGCCGCCGGTGGAGCAGCCGGCGGCCACCACGGAAAGGCTGCGGGAGTTCCTGCGATCTCTGGGATGAAACCTTTTGCGGATTTCAGGCGTCTTACGGTATGGCGGCACGATCCACGATCGCGTTCGCCGCTGTAAGGCAGTCCTCCTCAGTTTACGGCCCCGGGATCGCGGCCAAGCAGTACGATCCCGGGGCTCCTTTCTTTACTGGAGGGTGAGCGGTAAGGGGTAAGCAGTGAGCGGGGGGCCCCTGACCAAGGAACCCCCCGCTCACTCTCGCTGCTCACCGCTTACCGTTTAGGCCTCCCCGGCGGGCTCTCGCTGTTGAACACTTCCTTGTTCTTCTCGATATAGGCAGCCATCTGGGGCGGCACGTCCTCTTCCGGGAAGATGGCCGTGACCGGACACTCGGGCTCACACGCGCCGCAGTCGATGCACTCGTCGGGGTGAATGTACAGCTGGTCTTCGCCCTCGTAGATGCAGTCCACCGGACAGACATCCACGCAGGCTCGGTCCTTCACTCCGATGCAGGCTTCGACGATCACATAGGTCATTGCTGCGGCTCCTCCGCCGGCTGACTGTAGGACTTGGTATCTGGCAAAGGTATACGAAGTGTCCTGGTAGGGCGCAAGGGCCTTCGCAGGCCTTATCTTAACCGCGCATGCTCCGCGTACTTCTCCTGATGGTGTCGCTCATTTTGGTCGGGCCGGCCGCTGCGCAAACCTGCCGGCCGGTCCGCACCGCGCTGGTGCTGTCCGGTGGCGGCGCCAAGGGATTGGCACACGTCGGGGTACTTCGGGTGCTCGACAGCCTGGGGATCCGGCCCGACCTGATTGTCGGCAGCAGCATGGGAGCCATCATCGGAGCGATGTACGCAAGTGGCTACAGTGGCCGTGAGATCGACTCCCTCGCCCGCTCCCTTCCCATCGCCGATCTCTTTCGGACCTATCAGCCCCGGGCGCCCCGCTCCCTCGGCTTGCTGCAGCCGCTGGTGGTCTGGGAACAGGGCGACCGCCGGTTCGCACTCCAGAGCGCCTCCGTCAGCGAGACCGAGGTCAACGCGCTGGTCAACGCCGCCATGCTGCGGGGGAACCTGCTGGCCAGGGGAAACTTCGACTCGCTGCCGATCCCATTCCGCGCCGTGGCAGCCGACTTGGCCGACCGCAGACCGGTGGTGCTCGCGGGCGGCGACCTGGCCCGGGCAGTGCGGGCCAGTATCGCGATTCCTCTGGTATTCGCGCCGGAGTCCCTCAATGGGAGGATCCTGGCTGATGGCGGCCTCGCGGCGAACATCCCGGCGGCCGTGGCTCGATCTGAAGGGGCGGAACGGCTCATCGTCTCCGATGCCACCGAGCGTCAGCCGGACTCGGTCGATCTGCGCTCCCCTCTCGCCCTCGCCGATCGGCTGCTGGGTTTTCTCTTCCAGCAGCCGGGCGACACGGTTGCTCCGGGCGACATCCTGATTCGACCCGCGGTCGAGGGCTTCACCGGGCTCAACTTCTCGGCGGAGAACGTGGATCGCTTGATCGATCGCGGGATCCGAGCGGCCGACACGGTGTTGGCGCGGGTTCACTGCGTCTCCCGCCGGCCCCGGAGAGAGATCCCGCCGCCATCTCGCATTGCCGGCGTCACCATCGAAGCGCGGAACTCCTCCGAGCGACTCGCGTTGCAGAGGCTGCTCGGCTTCGGATTGAGCGATAGCCTCGATGTCGGCCTGCTCCGGAGCCGGATGCAGCACCTCGCCAACTCGGAGGCATACGAGGCGGTTTGGCTCACGCCCCAGGGGCGCGGTGACTCCGTTTCGTTCACAGTAAAGGTCAGGCGGGGTCCGCGGCGGGTGGCCGGGCTCGGCCTGGCCTACGACAACGAGCTGGGCGGCCGCATGTGGATCGGGGCGGTGGACCGCCGAGTGTTCGATCTGGCCCTGGAGGGGAGCGCGGCGCTCTTCCTCGGCGAGCTCCGCAAGGAGTTCTACGCCGGCCTGCGAAGAAACTATCAGCTCGGGCGTCAGCTGATGACGCCGACGCTCACTGCCCGCATTGCGTCAGAGTCGGTGAGGCGGTTCGACTCGGCGGGGGAAGAGTTGAGCTCCCTGGATACTCGCGAGGCGATCGGGTTTCTGGGTATCGAAAGAGCGTTCGGCGGCGGATGGCAAGTTGCCCTGGGTTCCGTGGGGCATGCCTGGCGTGAGCCGGGACGGGAGCGATCCGCCCTCGGGGGGGTGGCGCGACTAGAGAGGGCCGGCACCCGGGGGCGGGCGGTGGGCACCGAGCTGCTGTGGACCGCGCTCTACCAACGGGTGGCACTCGAGGCAGAAGTCTGGATCCGGGCAGGGCGGTTTCGCCTCCGGCCCCGGGTCCAGGTGGGCTGGGGCGAGCGCCTGCCGCTCCAGGCAACCTTCCCGCTTGGCGGCGAGGACGGGTTCCCCGGGCTCCACCTGGGCGAAGATCGTGGTGACCGGGAGACGCTCGTCAACCTGATGACCACCTACCCTCTTCGAGGCCCCTTCGTGGGAAGGGTAGAGCTGGCGGCCGGGCGCACCGCTCTGGGTGGCCCGCTGTTGGGGTCGGGAAGATGGAGGGTCGGTGTACGGGCCGGGCTGGGTGCCGAGACTCCGGTGGGGCCGGTGCGGCTGGAGTACGGCGTGGCCAGCGGCGGCCGGGAAGCGGTATTCGTCCGGCTCGGCCGCTGGTTCTGAGCGATCAGAGCTGGTTGGCGAAGCTTTCGGTTCGGGGCTCCGGCGGCCCGTAGCGGCCGGAAGGACCATACAGGCGGTGCCATTCCTCCCGCAAACAAAACGGATCCAGCCCCTGCGCACGGTCGACCGCGAGCACCCCATCCAGGTGGTCGATCTCGTGCTGAAGCAGCTCCGCCCGATCGCCCTCCAGATCGATCTCGTTCCACTCCGCCTTGAGATCCTGATATCGTACCCGGATCCGGTAGGCACGAGACACCCGAACCAGGAGATTGGGGAACGAGAAGCAATCGTCCCAGACCTCGAAATCCTCGTTACCGATATCGACTATTTCGGGGTTAATCAGCGGCCAGGGCTGGTCCATCTCCACGAAGACCATTCGAACCGGCGCCCCGATCTGTGGAGCGGCAATGGCCCGGCCGCTGCCGAACCGCGATTGCCAGTCCCGCAAGGTTTCCCGCATGTCGTCCATGATGACCCGGACCGCGGTCGAGCGCGGCTTGGTGATGGGCTCACACTTGGTGCGCAGAATAGGGTCACCCAGTAAACGGATGCGGTGGATAGTCATACCCAGTGCTGCCTCAGGTGATAGGGGGATGGAGCTTCGCAACAATATGGGAAATAAGGAGTGTCGCCACCAGCGTGAGCCCACGGCTATATAGGAAGGAGTTAGAACTACTACTAATTCCCTATCCAAATAGCCCAGGAAATAGTGACCTTCCTGCCCCTCGCGAGAACCGTCCAACCCGTTAGAATACAAATACCTATGAATTCACACCAAAATAAGGAGCGAATTGACAATCCCGACTAAAACACTTAACATTTGCGCATGGGTGCCCTCACTCACTCCTCCTTGATTCCCGGCCCTTCCTTACCGCTAGGGTTGCAGGGAGTGCGTGGCAAGATTCTGCTCGAGCTCAAGCGATCGAACCGGCTAACCGCTCGCGAGCTCGCCGGCCGTATTGGCGTGTCGCTGAATGCCATACGGCACCATTTGAAGGAGCTGGAGGGCTCGTCCCTCGTCCAGTATGAGCGCCAGCACCGGGGGGTAGGTGCTCCGTCCTTTGCCTATACTCTGACGCCATCCGGCGACGGCCTCTTTCCTCGGCGTTATGAAGCCACGCTCACCGAGCTGCTCGACCATGTCGTGGCGCGCGAAGGCCGCGAGGCCGCAGTAGCCGTGCTCGAGGCCCGGTACGATGCACTGACGCGGCGCCTCCAGGGCGAGTTGGCCGATGCTCCCCCCGCGGAGCGAATGGTCGCGGTAGCCCGGCTGCTCTCGGAGGAGGGATACATGGCGGAGGGGACCGCCTCATCTCAGGGCGGCACCCTGGTTGAGCACAATTGCGCCATCCAGGCGGTGGCGGAGCGGTTTCCGGAGATTTGCGCCGCCGAGGCAAGGTTCCTCGCAGCGGTACTTGGGGCGCAGGTAGATCGTCAGGGCCACATTCTGAGCGGCTGTAGCGCCTGCGAGTATCGCGTGCGCTTTACTCCCGCAGACGGCGCGGGGGCCGGTGGGCCGGCCCGGGAGCAGGAGGGTATATG
Source organism: Gemmatimonadales bacterium (assembly GCA_036379675.1). Taxonomy (GTDB): domain Bacteria; phylum Gemmatimonadota; class Gemmatimonadetes; order Gemmatimonadales; family GWC2-71-9; genus CAVVWJ01. The sequence goes on from DASVGF010000077.1 coordinate 14,588, forward strand.
AGCTCGTCAGTCGAATCCCTGGTCAACAGGGAATACAAATACGGCTTCGTCACGGACATCGAGGCGGATACCGCGCCCAAGGGCCTGAACGAGGACATCATCAGGCTCATTTCGGCCAAGAAGGGAGAGCCTGGCTGGCTGCTCGAGTGGAGGCTCAAGGCGTTCCGGGGCTGGACCAAGATGACGGAGCCACACAGCTGGCCCAACATCAAGTACAACCCGGTGGACTACCAGAACCTCAGGTATTACTCGGCGCCCAAGACCACCAACCCTCTGGGAAGCCTGGATGAGGTCGATCCCAAGCTGCTGGAGACCTACAAGAAGCTTGGTATCCCGTTATCGGAGCAGAAGTTGCTGGCCGGTGTGGCGGTAGATGCCATCTTCGATAGCGTCTCCGTCGGCACCACCTACAAGGCCAAGCTGGCTGAAGCCGGAGTGATTTTCTGCTCTTTCGGTGAGGCCGTTCGGGAGCATCCCGAGCTGGTCCGGAAGTACCTGGGCTCGGTCGTGCCTGCCAGCGACAACTTCTTTGCCGCGCTCAACGCTGCCGTGTTCAGCGACGGCTCCTTCGTGTTTGTGCCGAAGGGGGTGAAGTGTCCCATGGAGCTGTCCACCTACTTCCGGATCAACGCGGCGGAAACCGGGCAATTCGAGCGCACGCTCATCGTGGCGGAAGAGGGAGCCTCGGTGAGCTACCTCGAAGGCTGTACCGCGCCCAAGCGAGACGAGAACCAGCTGCACGCGGCCGTGGTCGAACTGGTGGCACTCGACCATGCCACCATCAAGTACTCCACGGTCCAGAACTGGTACGCGGGCGATGAGGAAGGCCGCGGAGGGATTTACAACTTCGTAACCAAGCGCGGGAAGTGCGCGGGCGCCAGCTCAAAGATCTCGTGGACCCAGGTAGAAACCGGCTCGGCCATCACCTGGAAGTACCCCAGTGTCATTCTCCAGGGCGACAACTCCGTGGGCGAGTTCTACTCGGTGGCCGTCGTCAACGGCAAGCAGCAGGCCGACACCGGCACCAAGATGATCCATCTCGGCAAGAACACCCGGAGCACGATCGTCTCCAAGGGAATCTCGGCCGGCCAGGGTCAGAACAGCTATCGCGGGCTGGTCAAGGTGTTGCCCAAGGCGGCAGGAGCCCGCAACTACACCCAGTGCGACTCCATGCTTATCGGAAATCGCTGTGGCGCGCACACCTTCCCCTATATCGACGTCCAGAACTCGACCGCCGCGGTGGAGCACGAAGCCTCAACCTCGAAGATCGGGGAAGACCAGATCTTCTACCTGAAGCAGCGCGGGATGAACACGGAGAACGCGATTTCAATGATCGTCAACGGCTTCTGCAAGGAAGTCTTCAAGGAGCTCCCTATGGAGTTCGCGGTCGAAGCGCAGAAGCTCCTTGGTGTGAGCCTCGAAGGGAGTGTCGGGTAATGGGGCAGAATCAGGCCATGCTCGAGGTCAGGGGCCTCAGGGCAACCGCGGGCGAGAAGGAGATCCTCAAGGGCATCGACCTCACGGTGCGGGCCGGCGAGGTACATGCCGTCATGGGCCCCAACGGCTCCGGCAAAAGCACGCTGGCCCAGGTGCTCGCAGGCCATCCGGCGTACGTGGTCACGGAGGGCCAGGTGCTCTACGAGGGGAAGGACCTGCTGGATATGGAGCCGGAGGAGCGGGCCCAGGCCGGCATCTTCCTCGCGTTCCAGTATCCGGTCGAGATCCCGGGCATCAGCAATGCCTACTTCCTCCGCGCCGCCTACAACGAGATCCGAAAGGCGCGAGGACTGGAAGAAGTGGATTCCATGGACTTCCTGGATCTGCTCGAGGACAAGCTTCGCCTGGTAGAGTGGGGTCCCGAGATCATGAGCCGCGCCGTCAACTCCGGATTCTCGGGCGGCGAGAAGAAGCGCAACGAGATTCTTCAGATGGCCGTGCTGGAGCCCAAGCTCGCCATTCTGGATGAGACCGATTCGGGCCTCGACATCGACGCGCTCCGGATCGTGGCCGGTGGGGTCAACGCGTTGCGCCGCCCTGATAGGGCCACCATCGTCGTGACGCATTACCAGCGGTTGCTCAACTACATCGTGCCCGACAAGGTGCACGTTCTCGCCGGGGGGCGGATCGTCAGGTCAGGGGGTAAGGAGCTGGCGCTGGAGCTCGAGGCTCGGGGCTATGAATGGCTCGAGGAAGCGGCGGGGGCCGCGCTGTGAGTCAGCAGTACCTGCAGGAGTTCGGCGCGCGCAGCAACACGGCCACGGCCGACGGGCCCGAATGGCTGGAGCCGGTTCGCCGGGCCGCCATAGACCGCTTCGCCGCCACCGGGTTTCCCACCGTCCGGGATGAGGAATGGCGCTTCACCCCTGTCGGGCCCATCACGCAAGGCATTTGGCGCCAGTCTCCCGGCCTGGGCAAGGGTATCACCCGCGAGCACCTGGCCCCGTTCATCTTCGGCCACCCGGAATGGACCACGCTGGTGTTTGTGGACGGCGCATACGCCGAGGGACTCAGCTCGGTGGGCGAGCTCGCGCCCGGGGTGCGGGTGGGAAGCCTCGCCGACGCCCTCCGGGCCGACGGAGCCGCCCTCGAGCAGAACCTGGCTCGACACGCGCCAATAACCGGGAGTCCGTTCACGGCACTGAGCACGGCCTTCATGCGGGATGGTGGCTTCCTGCACGTTCCGGCTAATACGGAGCTCGCCCGGCCGGTGCACCTGGTGTTCGTCAGCACGCCCGAGGCCACTGGAAGCGTGACGCACCCGCGGAATCTGGTCATCCTCGATCGCGGCGCCCGAGCATCCGTTATCGAGAGCTATGTGACTCTTGCTCCCGGCTCGGTCTACTGGACCAACGCCGTCACTGAGGTTGTGGCCGGCGCCGACACCTGGATGGAGCACACCCGGATCCAGCGCGAGAGCGAGCAGGCCTATCACGTGGGGCTCACCCACGTCGAGCAGCAGCGGGATAGTCATTACCGCTCCTTCTCGATGGCTATGGGGGCGGCTCTGGCCCGCCACAACCTTCACGTCCGCCTGAATGGCGAGAACGTGGAGACGCTGATGTACGGACTGTACGTCACCGAGGGCGAGCAGGTGGTCGACAACCATACCGCCATCTATCACGACCAGCCCAACTGCCGCAGCTGGGAGGTCTACAAGGGTATCCTCGACGACCGGTCCCGCGCCGTCTTCAACGGCAAGGTTTTCGTCAAGCCTGAGGCCCAGAAGACCGACGCCAAGCAAACCAATCGCAATCTCCTGCTGAGCGACACCGCCAAGGTCGACACCAAGCCGCAGCTCGAGATCTTTGCCGACGATGTGAAGTGCACCCACGGGGCAACCGTGGGACAGCTCGACGACGTCGCCCTGTTCTACGCCCGGAGCAGGGGGGTTCCGGCGGCCGAGGCCCAGCGCCTCCTCACCTATGCCTTCGCGGCCGAGGTAATCGAGGAGGTCGCGCTGGAGCCGGTGAGGGACGAGCTGGAACGTCTGGTCCGCGAGCGACTGGGAGCACTGTGAGCGGGTCTGCTGTTGCCGCCTCGCCGCCCCGCGGCCCTGCTGTTCCGCTTGACGTAGAACGGATACGGCAGGACTTCCCCATCCTGCGCCAGCGGATCCGCGGCAAGCCCCTCGTCTACCTCGACAACGCCGCCACCAGCCAGAAACCCCAGGCCGTTATCGATGCGGTCACCCGCTTCTACACCGAAGAGAACGCCAACATTCACCGGGGCGTCCACTACCTCAGCGAGCGGGCGACGGCTGCTTACGATGAAGTGCGGGAGCGGGTCGCCCGGTTCATCAACGCACCCTCCGCGAAGGAGGTCATCTTCACCCGGGGAACCACCGACGGAATCAATCTGGTCGCCCAGAGCTACGGGCGAACGGTCCTGAGACCCGGCGACGACATCGTCATAACAGTCATGGAGCATCACTCCAACATCGTCCCGTGGCAACTCCTGTGTGAGCAGACGGGCGCGGTGCTCCGGGCGGCGCCCATCACGGACGCCGGCGAGCTTGACCTCACCGCCTTCGAGCGGCTGCTCGGCGACCGGACTCGACTCGTGGCCGTCACGCACGTGTCGAATGCGCTCGGCACGGTGAACCCTATCCGGCAGCTGGTGGCCCTGGCCCGCGCGCGTGGGATCCGGGTGCTGGTCGACGGGGCCCAGGCGGCTCCACACCTCCAGGTCGACGTCCAAGAGCTCGACTGCGATTTCTTCGTTTTCTCGGGACACAAGGTGTTCGGCCCAACCGGTGTCGGGGTGCTCTTCGGCAAGGAAGCCCTGCTGCAGGGCATGCCCCCGTACCAGGGGGGAGGGGACATGATCAGCACCGTGACCCTCGAGCGGTCCACTTGGGCCCCGCTTCCTGCCAAGTTCGAGGCTGGCACTCCGATGATCGCGGAGGTCATGGGCCTCGGTGCGGCCATCGCTTATATGGAAGGAATAGGCTTCGATAGAATCCAGGCTTGGGAACAGCAACTGCTCACCTATGCGACAGAGGGGCTCAGTAGCGTTCCGGGTGTGCGGCTGATTGGCACCGCCCGCCAGAAGGCCAGTGTTCTCTCGTTCGTGCTCGAAGGTGTGCACCCTCATGACGTGGGGACCATCCTGGACGATGGCGGAATAGCGATCCGGGCAGGACACCATTGTGCCCAGCCGGTGATGGAGCGGTTCGGTGTCCCTGCCACTGCACGGGCGTCCTTCGCTTTCTATAACACTCGCCCTGAGATCGACGCCCTGGTGCGCGGTGTAGACCGTGTCAAGAAGATGTTTGCTTGATGGCGACTCTCGGCAATCTTTACCAGGACCTGATCCTGGACCATAACCGGGCCCCCCAGAACTTTCGGCGAATGGAAGGCGCCAATCGTCGGGTCGAGGGGAACAACCCGCTGTGTGGGGACCGGCTGACCGTGTGGCTCCAGTTGGACGGCGAGGTTATCAAGGACGCGGCGTTCCAGGGATCCGGTTGTGCTATCTCCAAGGCGTCGGCCTCCCTGATGACGAGCGCGGTTAAGGGAAAGAGCCGCACCGAGGCGACGGACCTCTTTGAGCGATTCCAGCGTCTGGTTACCGGCACCCTCCCGCCCGCCGATGCCGAGTCGCTCGGCAAGCTGGTAGCGTTTTCCGGGCTGTCCCAGTTCCCCATGCGGGTGAAATGCGCCAGCCTTTCCTGGCATGCCATGCGGGCCGCGCTGGATCAGCCGGACACAATGGTTTCGACGGAGTAAGTCACAACTCCTCCTATTTATAAGGAAGCACGAATGCCTTACAATCCCGCCCTCGTTGCCCCGATGCGGGCCGAAATGACCCGGATGGGAGCCAGGGAGCTCACCACCGCGGTCGAGGTGGACGCCGCGATCGGAGACCAGAAGGGGACCATGCTGGTTTTCGTGAACTCTGTTTGTGGCTGTGCTGCCGGCAACGCCCGCCCGGCCCTGTCTCTTGCGCTCAAGCATCCGGTTCGGCCGAATGAGGTGGTGACCGTCTTCGCCGGCCAGGACCTGGAGGCGGTAGTTCGGGCCCGTCAGTACTTCGGCGAGTATCAGCCCAGCAGTCCTTCCATGGCGCTGCTTCGGGACGGGGAGGTCGTGCACTTCGTGCACCGCCACCAGATCGAGGGTCGGTCGCCCCAGGTGATCGCCGCCGACCTGACCGCGGCTTTCGACCGGTTCTGTGGCGCCGAGGTTTGAGGATGGCTGGTCACGTCTTCCATCCGGGCCACGCTGAGCTGCACGGCATCACCGTGGTCCTCGAGACGAATGGCGCCAAAACCTATGTGGGACGTTATGACAGCGAGGACGCAGCAGGCGTACACCTCCTTGACGTAGGCATTCATGACCTGTCTACGGCTGCTGGATCCAAGGACGACTACATAAGGAAGAGCGCCAAGTTCGGTATCCGGGCGGAGCATAAGCATGTGGTGGTTCCGGCGGCGGAGGTGGCGAGGATAACCCGACTGGCTGAGGTGCCCGTCTAGTCGGCCCAGCAGTGCAAGTGATTAGTAAATGTCGCCTGAGTGTCGCTATGATGAACTGCTTAGTCCCGTTCGGCGCACCACGGTAGATTCGTCTCATGAATCAGTACGACGTCATCGTGATTGGCGGCGGCCATGCTGGCGCCGAAGCGGCCGCCCTCTCCGCGCGCCGCGGTGCAAGCACCCTCCTGTTGACTCAGAATCTCGAGACCATCGGTCAGATGTCCTGCAATCCCGCCATTGGTGGTATTGCCAAGGGGACCGTTGTCCGAGAGGTGGACGCGCTGGGTGGAGTTATGGGGCGAGCAACCGATCTGGCCAGGATTCAGTTCCGGATGCTGAATCGGTCGAAGGGGCCGGCCGTCTGGTCACCCCGTGCCCAGTGCGATCGAGGCCTCTACCGGCGAGCTGTGAGATCCTTGCTGGAGGGTCGGGCCCATCTCGAGTTTGCTCAGGGAACGGTTTCCCGGTTCCTGTTAGCCGACGGATGCGTGAACGGTGTCGAGACGCTGGATGGGCGAGTGTACCGGGGACGCGCGGTAGTGCTCACGGCGGGGACTTTTCTGCGGGGCAGGATTCATATGGGGCTGAATACCCAGCTTCCGGCCGGGAGGGCCGGAGAGGCGCCGGCCACGGAGCTAGCGCTGCAGATTCAGGAGATCGGGCTCGAGGTGGCTCGGTTCAAGACCGGGACGCCGCCCAGGATTGATGGGCGCTCCGTAGACCTGAAGGGGCTGATCCGACAGGACGGAGATCCTGATCCATTCTGGTTCTCCTTCTACCAGCGTGGTGAGCATCCACCGCAGAAGCCCTGCTACCTCACTCATACCGGCGAGGCCCTCAAGGAGATCGTGCTGCGGCATCTCAGGGAATCGGCGCTCTACGGCGGGGCAATCAGCGGGCGGGGACCGCGGTACTGTCCTTCGATCGAAGACAAGATCATGAAGTTCCCCGATGCGGAACGACACCAGATCTTTCTCGAACCTGAGGGCCTGGACACCTCGGAGATGTACGTCAACGGGCTCTCGACTTCGTTGCCGCCCTCGGTCCAGCTCGCCTTTCTCAGGACCGTTCCGGGCCTGACTCGGGTAAGGATGACGCGCCCGGGCTACGCCATCGAGTACGACTATTTCCCCCCCACGCAGCTCTACCCCACTCTGGAATCAAGGCGGCTTCCGGGTCTGTTCCTGGCTGGGCAGGTGAATGGCACCACCGGCTACGAGGAGGCGGCGGGACAGGGAGCGGTGGCGGGGATGAACGCCGCGGCGAGCGCGCTGGATCTTGAGCCCATCGTCCTGAGCAGGGACCGGGCGTTTCTGGGAGTGTTGGTAGACGACCTCGTCACCCGCGGGGTAGATGAACCGTACCGGCTGTTCACGTCGCGGTCGGAGTACCGGCTCCTCCTTCGGCAGGACAATGCGCTCCGCCGGCTGTTCCCGGTTGCGGACCGATTCAAGATGCTCACGCCGGGCGAGCTGGAGACCGCGGACCAGCGGCTCAGAGCGGAAGAAGAAATTCACGCGCTGGCCGATGGTGCCACGATCGCTCCGCTCCAGGTGAACGATCTCCTCGGTCGCTGTGGCTCCTCTCCCATTGCGGAACCGGCCCGGGTAGCGGAGCTGGCTCGCCGGCCCGAGGCTCCGCTCCAGGAGTTGCTCCGTGCCGCAGGCCACGCGGTAGACGGCGAGTTAGCGAACTGGGCAGACATAGAATTGAAGTACGCGGGCTACATCCTGCGCGAGCGGTCGGCAGCCGAGCGTGTGGGCCAGATGGATGGGTTGCGGCTGCCGACTGCCATGGATTATCGCGACCTCTCTGCGCTCTCCATCGAAGCCCGGGAGAAGCTCCAGGCACTCCGTCCCACCACTTTAGGACACGCCAGCAGAATCCCCGGGGTCTCGCCCAGCGATCTTCACGGGCTGGTGTTTGAAATTCTCAGGCACCGCCGGAACCAAAATTCCGTTTCACGTGAAACCGGGAGAGCGCGAGTTAAGAGCTAGGTACCGGAGCTCGGGATTGGAAGGCATCAGCGGGGGATCGTCATTTCGATGGATTGTTTCACGTGAAACCGGTCATATGATTCATCGGTGGTTTTACTCCCGTTCACTCTGACATTCGCTTCATCTCTCCACAATATCCCCCAAAATTTTCCACCACTTTCCACCTTTCCACGCCAGGTGATTGCACACTGGAGATGATTTCCTATATTCGGGTGTCGCTCAAGCGACGCATTTGCTTTCCCCCAGAAGTCCCGACCGCAAGTACGCCGTAAGTCGTTGGCCTACATTCTTATAAGGCTTAATTACGACCAATGGCCCATGTCATAGCGATCGCAAACCAGAAAGGCGGCGTCGGCAAGACCACGACCGCCGTCAATATTGCGTCGTCGCTCGCCCTGGCTGAGCGGCGCACTCTCCTGTTGGATGCGGACCCCCAAGGCAACGCCACGAGCGGGGTCGGCATAGCCAAGGAAACCGTGGAGCTCTCGCTCTATGAGTCGCTCGTCGAAGGGCGCCCGCCGGCGGGCTCGATTCTCTCGATTGGGGCGCTCCCGTTTCTCTCGGTACTACCCGCCACCCAGGATCTGGTCGGCGCCGAGCTTCAGCTCGTCGAGCGCGAGGGCCGTGAGGCGGTGCTCAAGGGTGTCCTGGACCAGCTCCAGGAATCCTACGACTACATCGTGGTAGACTGTCCTCCCTCGCTCGGTCTCCTCACCCTCAACGTCCTGGCCGCGGCCAACGCGGTACTCATCCCTATTCAGTGCGAGTACTACGGTCTGGAGGGGATTTCACAGCTTCTCAACACCGTCCGCCTAGTGCAGCAGAACTTCAATCCCAACTTGGCGATAAGTGGGGTGCTCCTGACCATGTACGACTCCCGGCTGAACCTGTGCCGCCAGGTGGCGGAGGACGCCAAGGAGTACTTCGGGGCGAAGGTCTTCATGACTCCGATCCCCCGAAACGTCCGCCTGGCAGAGGCGCCGAGCTTCGGGAAGCCGATCCTCCTTTACGATCCCCAGTCGGTCGGTGCGAAGAGTTATCTCGCAGTCGCTCAGGAGCTGCTGCGCCGGGTCGAGGGATCGGCCGCGCCGGTCCAGGAGATCCCCGTACCCCTCCCGGAGGTAATCACCCATGAGTGAGACCAAGCGACTGGGACGTGGGCTCGAGGCGCTGCTCGGCGCGGTGTCGAGAGAGCAGGCCGAGGCCTCCGGGTCGTTGAAAGAGCTCCCCATCGGCAACGTGGTGCCCAATCCGTATCAGCCCCGGACTCACGTCGATGAGGATGCCCTGGTCGAGCTCACGGCCTCGATCGAAGCCTCCGGCCTCCTTCAGCCTGTCATCGTCCGTCCCCGCAACGGAAAATTCGAGCTGATCGCCGGCGAGCGGCGCTGGCGGGCCATTCAGCGTCTCGGCTGGGGCAAAATCCCGGCCGTGGTAAGAGATGTGGACGACAAGACGCTCCTCACGCTCGCGCTAATCGAGAACCTGCAGCGAGACGATCTCAACCCCATCGACATCGCCGCCGGCTATCAGCGTCTGGGTGACGAGTTCAAGCTGCCCCAGGCGGAGATCGCCCGGCTGGTGGGTAGGAACCGTTCCACCGTGGCCAATCTGCTGCGCCTGCTCAAGCTCCCGGCGGAAGTGAAGACGCTGGTCCAGGAGGGCAAGCTGTCCGAGGGTCATGCGCGCGCACTTGCGGCAATGACCGACGAGGGCGAGGCGGTGCGTCTGGCCACCCAAGTGGTCGAGCACGGGTGGTCAGTCCGGGAAACCGAGGCTCGCTCGCGAGGCGAGACGCCGACCGCACCCGCTGCCGTCCCCACCAACGGCGCAGCGTCGCCCAGTCGCACCCGCGCTCCGCAGAAAATGGCCACCGGCGATGCGCGCCGGGTGGAGGACGCGCTGCGAAAGCGGCTCGGTACCGACATCCGGGTTACCACCCGCCGGCGCGGGCGTGGGTTCATCAGCATCAGCTATTACTCCAATGACGATCTTTCCCGCGTGCTCGAGCTGATCCTGGGCGAGCCCTTCGCCGGATGAAGCGCCGCTCGCGCTCCGTCACCGTGGTGATCCAACGCGACGGGACGACCAAGACGCGGACCATCCGACTTCGCAGCTGGACCCTGAAGCTCGCGGCTTGGGGTCTCGGTGCCGTCGGTCTGGTGCTGCTCGCGCTCCTCGTCTTCTATGGGCCGATCGTACGTGCCGCTGCCCGGGTGCCCGGGATGGAGCGCGAGCTGGCTCGCCTCGAGTCTGAGAACGCCCGCGTCCGCGAGCTATCGGCGGCACTCGACAGTGCGGAATCCCGCTACGCCCAGGTACGCCAGATGATGGGTGGAGAGATCGTACGGGATCCGGTCACCACAGCCTCGTCTCTCCCCGTGGCCCCACCGGTCCGTGCCAGACTGGCGTCCATGCCCGCCGATTTGGGGGTGGGCCTGGGACTGCCGCAACACTGGCCGCTCGACGAGTCCGGCTATCTGACCCGCGGCCAGGTCAAACCGGGCGGCCGGGAGGAAGCCCACAAGGGCATCGACATCGCAGTGCCCGTCGGCAGTCTGGTGCGGGCTTCCGGGGGCGCGACGGTCCGTGAGGCCGGCGAGGATCCGGAGTACGGCTTCTTTGTGCTGCTCGATCACCTCGACGAGTACCAAACCATGTACGGACACCTCTCGCGCATTCTCGTGACACCTCAATCGACAGTGACGGCTGGCGAGGTCATCGGCTTGAGCGGCAACAGCGGACGGTCTACGGCGCCGCACCTTCACTTCGAGATCCGCCAGAACGGGTCGGCTGTGGATCCACAGACCATGGTCAAGGAGAGTCGGTAATGGGGATTTTCAGTAACCCGGCGCGGGACGAGGAAGGCAACGAGCTCAAGCGGAGAAAGACGGACCAGATTCCGTTCTCTATAATCGCCAGCGACATGACAGTGATAGGAGACTTGGAAACAGAAGGCGTGGTCCGGATCGAGGGCCGAGTCAAGGGGACCGTTCGGGTGGGTACCCAGGTACTCGTGGCGCAAGGTGCCGTAATTGAAGGAGACCTGCACACCGAGGAGGCCGTCATTGCTGGACGGGTAAGTGGAGCGATCCACGCGAAAGAGCGAGTGGAGCTCCAAGCCAGCGCGATGGTGGCAGGTGATATTCTCACCCCCCGCATCTCAATCATTGAGGGCGCCAAGGTCACCGGCGAGGTCAAAATGGATCCTACGGGGACCTCCAAGGTGGCGGCAATTCCCCACAATAGTTGAAAATTCACCTAAGTGTGTGGAAATAAAAACTTTGACGCAGATTTGAGCGGGAAGACGTGCCAACCTTGAACTTACTGCTCACCAATTGGCGTCAAACTGTAGTCTTACTGGCAGTTGTAGCATGCTCACCCGATCAAGCCCCGGGAATGAAGGTCGGGCTCATCACGCCCGGCTCGATCGCTGACGCCGCCTGGAATGCGGCGGCGTATCAGGGCCTCCAGCGGATTCACGACTCGCTCGGCGTTATCACCAGCCATGTCGAGGCGCGGACGCCGGCGGAGCAGTCCGAAGCGTTGCGTACCTACGCAGCCCAGGGCTACCGCCTCGTCTTCGCCAACGGATTCGAGTTTCAGGACGCGGCCGAGCGGGTGTCCCAGGAATATCCCAGAACCATCTTCATCATTACGTCGGGCCAAAGGGTTCGGGGGAACGTCGCCCCACTGATCTTCAGGTTAGAGGAAGCCAGTTATCTGGCCGGGATGGTGGCGGGTGGCCTCAGCCGCAAGGGCATCCTGGGATTCGTGGGAGGGATCGAGCTTCCGCCGATCAAGGCCGCGTACGAAGGGTGGGTCAATGGGGCCAGGGCCGTGAACCCCCGGATCCAGAGCCGGGAGATCTACCTCAACAGCTTTGATGACCCGGCGGCCGGACGGGAAGCCGCCTTGGCCCTGATCCGGGTGGGTGCGGACGTGTTCCACCACAATGCGGACGCCGCTGCTCTGGGCCTCTTTCAGGCGGCCAAGGAGCATCCCGGGGTCTACGTGTTCGGCGCCAACGCCGACCAGTCCCGTCTCGCACCCGACCGCGTCCCCGGCAGCGCGGTCATCGACCTGGCCCACGCCTTCCTCCTGGTTGCCTCCGAGGTTCACTCGGGAAAATTCCAGCCTCGGGTGGAGGCGTTCGGCTTGAAGAGCGGTGTGGTCCGCTATGTCCCCAACCCGCGGCTGGACGGCCTCGTCCCGGCTCCGTTGAAGGCCAGGATGCGAGCCGCAACCGACTCGATCATCTCCGGCACCCTGATCGCGGCGCCGCGGCCTGCCTCGATGGAGGCCTGACGTGGGCGACCCGTCGGCCGCCGTCCCTCTCCCCGAGCTGGTCGAGTATCTCGACCGGTATCTCCAGATCCGGGATATTCCCGACGAGAACAACGCGGTGAACGGCCTCCAGGTCGAGAACAGCGGCCTGGTAGGCGGAATCGTGGCCGCGGTGGATGCCTCCCAGGCCACCATCGATGGCGTGATCGCCACGCTGGAGCCGGGCCAGGCTCCGCCGCTGATACTGGTGCATCACGGGCTGCTCTGGGATGGAAATGTGCCGGTGACCGGCCGCAGATACCGGCGGCTGGCCGGGTTACTGGACCACGACATCGCCCTGTACTCGGCGCACATTCCCCTCGACGTGCATCCTGAGGTGGGCAATAACGCGGTGCTTGCCGAACGGCTCGGCATCCGGGTGGAGGGCAGATTCGGCAGCTATCGGGGCATCGAGATGGGAGTATGGGGCGCGAGCCCGGGAAGCCTTCCCACCCGTGAGTCGGCAGCTCTCGAGCTGGATCGGGTGCTGCATTCACTCAAGGGAAGCGCCACCCTGATTCCCGGTGGGCCCGAGAAGCCTTCCCGCATCGGCATCATTACCGGCGGCGCCGGCAGCATGATTCGCTCGGCACGCGAGGCGGGGCTCGACACCTTCATCACCGGTGAAGGTCCCCACCACACCTATTTCGACGCCATCGAGTGGGGAATCAACGTCATCTACGCCGGGCACTACGCCACCGAGACGCTCGGCGTCCAGGCCATGGCGTCTCATTTGGCGGAGCAGTTCGACCTCGAGTGGGACTTCCACGACCATCCCACCGGACTCTGACGGCGTGACTCCGGTTCTCGAGCTCAGCGGCATCGAAAAGCGGTTCGGCTCCGTGCAGGCGTTGCGCGGGGCCGATTTCGCGCTGGCCCGGGGTGAGATTCACGCCCTGCTGGGCGAGAATGGGGCCGGCAAGTCTACCCTGATGCATGTGGCATACGGGCTGGTGCGGCCCGAGGCCGGCGTCGTGCGGGTCCATGCAACTCCCCGGCGCATCTCCTCGCCCCGGGAGGCCAGGGCGCTGGGCATCGGGATGGTGCACCAGCACTTCACGTCGGTGCCCGCGTTGACGGTTGCCGAGAACGTGGCGCTGTTCGCCGGCTGGGATGTGACCCCGAAGGCGATGCGGGAGCGCGCTCGGGCGCTGAGCGAGCGGCTGGGCCTGCCGCTCGATCCCGATCAACGCGCGGGCCGGCTGTCGGTGGCGCTGAAGCAGCGGCTCGAGATCGTGAAGGCGCTCGCGGCTGATGCGCGCATCCTCCTGCTGGACGAGCCCACCGCGGTGCTGGCTCCCCCGGAAGCGGACGAGCTCATGCGGATGGTGCGAAGCTTCACCGCCGCCGGCGGGTCGGCGGTGCTCATCACCCACAAGCTGGACGAGGCCGTCGAAACAGCCGACAGCGTCACCGTCCTCCGGCACGGCTCGGTGACCCTCAGCGGCTCCGCCCTGCATCACACCACCGCCACGCTTGCCGCGGCGATGGTGGGGGAAGAGGCCGGTGTGCCGCCGACGCTCCAGAGCCGCGCCCGCTGGTCTGCGCCACCCTCTACCCGCGACTCGATCCGGCTCGACGCGGTCGAGGTGCCGCGCGAGAGCGGCTATGGAATTGCGCTCCGGCGCTCCTCCCTCTCGATCCGGGCGGGAGAGGTGGTAGGCATTGCGGCGGTCGAGGGGAACGGCCAGCGCGAGCTCCTCCGCGCGGTCGCCGGCCGAATCATGCCGCTCCGGGGCAAACTGCAGGTGGAGCAGCCGGTGGGCTTCATCCCGGAGGATCGTACCACTGAAGGACTGATTCCAACGCTCACGCTCACTGAGAACGTGGTTCTCGGGCTGGGTGCGGAAGCGCCCTGGGTGCGGGGTGGCCGGATTGCGTGGAGCGAGGCCCGCACCCGGACGGCGGAGCTGATCCGCGAGTACGAGATCGCGGCTCCCGGCCCCACCGTCCAGGGCGGATCGCTCAGCGGAGGCAATCAGCAGAAGCTGATCCTGGCACGAGAGCTGTCCCGGGTGCCGGCGGTCATCGTAGCGGAGAACCCCACGAGGGGACTCGACGTTGGCGCGGCCGCCGCGATCCACGTGCGCCTGCGCTCTGCCGCGGCCGCCGGCGCCGCCGTGCTGTTCCACTCGGCCGACCTCGATGAGGTGCTGCACTTGGCCGATCGCGTGATCGTCCTGAGCCGGGGCGTCATCGTGGAAGTTCCTCCTGCCGCGTCGCGTACGGAGATCGGCTCGATGATGCTGGGCACCGAGCCACCGCAGTGAACGCTGTGCGGTGGGCTCTGGCCGCGGTAGCGCTGGGGCTCGGAGTTCTCGCCGCCGGGCTTCAGCTCGCGGGGTACGATGCCTCGGCTGCCCTGGGCGCCCTCTGGTCGGGCGCCTTCGGAAGCTGGGATGCATTCACCTCCAGCACCCTGGTCCGTTCGGTCCCCCTCATTCTTATCGGCCTTGGCATTGCCGTAGCCTTTCGCGCCGGCGCGCTCAACATCGGCGCCGAGGGACAGTTCTACGCCGGGGCTATCGCCGCCACGTGGGTGGGGCTCAGGGTGGCGGAACAACCTGCCCCGGTGGCCATCACCGCCCTTCTGGTAGCCGCGGGGCTGGCCGGCGCTGCCTGGGTCGCCATTCCGGTATGGCTCAAGCTCCGTTTCGGCGTGATCGAGGTCATCAGCACGCTTCTGCTCAACTTCGTGGCGCTCTCGCTGGTGAGCTGGATGGTGCTGGGGCCGCTGCAGGAGCGGGGACACATCTATCCGCAGAGTGATTCGATTGCCGAGTCGGCCCGCCTTCCCCTGCTTGCGGGCTCGCGCCTGCACGCCGGATTCATCCTTGCGATTGCCGGCGGCCTCATCCTGTGGTTCGTGTTCTCCCGGACACTGTGGGGCTTTCGCCTGCGCGCGGTCGGTGTGGGGCCCCGGGCCGCCGAGGTGAGCGGCCGGATCGACAGCCAGCGTATCGGCGCGGTGGCTCTACTCATCTCGGGCGCCATAGCAGGTTTGGCCGGCGGGGTCGAGGTGGGCGGCGTATCCTACGCCCTGTTTCAGAACCTGTCGCCCGGATACGGGTTCACCGCGATTGCGGTCGCCCTGCTTGCGGGACTTCATCCGGCGGGCGTCGTGGTGGCCGGCATACTGTTCGGCGCGCTGGAGGCGGGTGCCGGCGCCATGCAGCGCGACGCGGGGGTGCCCGCGGTGGCCACGTATGTCGTGCAGGCCGTCGTGATCATCGTGGCACTGCTGGCCACGGCGCCGCGGGGAGGCTGGCTGAGTACGCGCGTGGCGCTCCGGAAGCGAGTGCCTTCCCCCAAAGCATCCGGCTGAGATGGATCCGCTGCTCCTGCTGGGCGGGTTTCTGGCGGCGGCGGTACGAGTGGCCACGCCGCTCATGCTTGCGGCCACCGGTGAGACCGTCACCGAGCGGGCCGGCGTGATCAATCTGGGCCTCGAGGGCACCATGCTGGCGGGTGCACTGGCCGCCACCCTGGGTGCCACCGAGTGGGGGCCCTGGAGTGGAGTGGTTTGTGCCGTCCTGGCCGGAATGCTGCTCTCCTCCCTCTTTGCCCTGATTGCCATCGGGGCCCGCGCCGACCAGATCATCACCGGCACTGCCGTGACGCTCGCGGCCATCGGGTTGACCGGAACGATTTACCGCCAGGTGTATGGCGTGGAGGGCGCCGGGCTGACGGTGCCCACCCTGCCCCCGCTCGCCATTCCCGGTCTCTCGAAGATTCCAGTGCTGGGCCCGGCCCTGTTCGACCAGCCCGCGCCCACCTATCTCGCGCTGGGTGCGCTGCCGCTGGTTTGGTGGGTTCTGTTCCGGACCCGGCTCGGCCTCGCGCTTCGCGCCACCGGCGAGGCTGCCGCGATGGCCCGGGCGGCGGGGGTCAGGACCAATCTCATCCGGGCGGGTTCGACCGTGGTCGGCGGCGCGTTCGCGGGACTGGCCGGCGCTACGCTGGTGCTGGCGCAGGTGGGGACTTTTGCGGAGCGGATGACGGCGGGCCGCGGGTACGTGGCGGTGGCAATCGTGGTGATGGGGCGCTGGCACCCGGTCGGCGCCGCGCTGGGCGCCCTGCTCTTCGGCGTCGCCACAGCCCTGCAGTACCTCTTTCAGGCGATGGGGCTCCAGGCGCCCTATCAGCTTTTTCTGATGCTGCCCTATCTGCTCACGCTGTTGGCGCTGGCCGGTGCGGTTGGCAGGGTGCGCGCTCCCGGCGACCTCGGGCGCTCGTAGGAAGGGGCTATCTATGATCAGCCATTAGCTCTCAGCTACCTGGTCTTAGTACGGTCAAAGCTCTTGGCGAGCGCATCTCTGGCTTCCACGATCGTCTGCCGCACCCGGGCCTTGAGGGCAGGAACATCGGCCAGGGTCAGACCGGCGGTCTCCACCGGATCGAGCACGCGCACCTCAGCCACCGACTTGCCGAAGCGCCAGTCGTGCTTCCTGAGGGCGGTGCCGGTGCCCGAGACGGCGAGCGGCAGGATGGGCACGCCGGCTTCAATTGCCAGACGGAAGGCGCCGTCCTTGAAGGGCAGCAACTCGGAGGTCTTGGAGCGGGTTCCCTCGGGAAAGATCATGACCGAGACACGCTCGCGCAGCACCTCCCGGCACCGCGCCATGGCCTCCACCGCGCTGGGACCGAAGCCGCGCCGGACCGGGATGTCTCCCGCCAGCCACATCTCCCAGCCCATTACCGGAATGCGGAAGAGCTCCGCCTTGGAAAGCCACTTCATTTCCCACGGCAGATGGCTGATGAGCAGGATGTCGGCAAACGACTCGTGGTTGGAAACCACCACGTAGGGCCGCCTCGGGTCTGCCGGCATCCTGCCGGAATAGCGGAAGCGCCAGAGCGGATTCAGCATCGCCATGGCGGGCCCGATCCGGCGGAAGATGTAGCCGGGGATGTAGCGGCCTTTATCGAACGGTGCGGTGAGCAGGCGCGCCACCACCAGGATGGGAAACCACACCACGATGCACACCACCAGCACCAGCCAGGCCCAGACGGAGAGAATCGATTGCCAGAGTCGCGACATGCTACTCTATTCCGGGCTAAAGGACGTCCTGGGCGGGAACCGGGACCACCGGCGCGGCCGCGTAACCTTAGCGTCTCCGGGCTGTAAGGGACAAGAGTGTGCCTTCACGAGGGAGCCCGAATGACCACAGACGCGCAGCCGATCGAACCCGAGGACGAGCCCGCGCCAGGCGAGGTCGCCCCGGTGATGGTGGTCAAGGAGAAGACCGACATCCGCCACGTCGCCCTCATCATTCTTACGGTGCTGGCGCTGCTCTACACGCTCCGATTTGCCCAGGCGTTTTTCCTGCCCATCGTGCTGGCGATTCTGCTCAACTTTCTCCTCAGCCCTGTGGTGCGCCTGTTACGCAACGCGCTGCGGATCCCCGAGCCGGTCGGCGCGGCCCTCGTAGTGATCACCATGCTCGGCGTCATCGGCGTGGGTGTTTACCAGCTCGCTCCCGCGGCGAGCGCCTGGATAGCCCGGGCCCCGGAAAGCATGGCCACGATCCAGCGCCGGATCCGGCCGCTGCAGAAGCCGGTTGAGCAGGTGACCAAGGCGGCCGAACAGGTGGAGCAGGCCACCGACATGGACAAGAAGACGCCGCAAGTCGAGATCAAGGGGCCCAGCATCACCCGACAGGTGTTCGGCGGCACCACCGCGATGCTGAGCACCAGCCTGGTGGTCATCTTCCTTGCCTACTTCCTGCTGGCCTCGGGCGAGCTCTTCCTGCAAAAGCTGGTAGGCGTCCTGCCCAACCTGAAGGACAAGAAGACCGCGGTCCGCATCGTGCGTGAGACCGAGAGCCAGGTCTCGACCTACCTCGTCGTGACCACCCTCATCAACTGCGGCGTGGGCGTGGTCACCGGCATTGCGCTGGCAGTTCTTGGCATGCCCAACCCGGTCCTGTGGGGCGTCATCGCGGGGGTGCTCAACTTCGTGCCCTATGTCGGCGGCCTGGTGAACACGGTGATCCTGGCGCTGGCGGCGTTTCTGACGTTCGAGGAGACGGGCCACGCGCTGCTGGTGCCCATCGTGTTCACGGTCATCAACATTCTCGAGGGGAACCTGATCACCCCCTGGATCCTGGGCCGGAAGATGCGGCTCAACACCGTAGCGGTATTCGTGGGCCTGGTGTTCTGGTGGTACGTCTGGGGGATTCCCGGCGCCATCATGGCGGTGCCCATTATGGCCACCATCAAGATCGCGTGTGATCACATCGACTCGCTCAGGGCCGTTGGAGAGTTCCTGGCGGAATAGGCCGCGGTCGATCAGAAGAACGAGAGCAATCGTCAAAGCACGGAAGCACGATAATGCCGGCTGAACAACTCACGCATCAGGAGCGCTCCCAGCTCGGCAGCCTGACCCCTGGTCTGGATTGCGGCCGGGTGCGGGTATACCGCCGCGGTCTGCTGCGCCGGATCGTGCTGGGCGCCACCCGGGACCGGGCAATTGCGCTGGGGAACCACGTGTTCCTCCCCGACCGGTGCCGGGACGACCGCGCGGTGCTGGCGCACGAGCTGACCCACTGCGGGCAGTATCAGGCGTGGGGTCCGCTCACCTACTTCGCGCGAGGAGCGCGGGCGCAGCTCAGGGATCTGGTCTATCGTACTACGGGAATCGGCGCGAGTCCGTACTGCTATCGGTTGGAAGCCGGGAAGCCGTTCGCGGCCTACGGGATGGAGCAGCAGGCGCAGATGATCGAGGATTGCTGTCGGGGTCTGCTTGACCCTAGGCTACTCCATCGGCCTGATCCACCGCTTGGTGATGCTC
Organism: Gemmatimonadales bacterium; assembly: GCA_036379675.1. Classification (GTDB taxonomy): domain Bacteria; phylum Gemmatimonadota; class Gemmatimonadetes; order Gemmatimonadales; family GWC2-71-9; genus CAVVWJ01. The sequence continues at coordinate 33,678 of DASVGF010000077.1, forward strand.
CGGGTGATGATGCTCCTCGTGCTCCGGATTCTTATCCTCCCATAGCGCCAGCACGTTTCCGTCGGGATCAGCGATCATCGCCATGACGCCCCAGGACTGCTGGGTGGGCTCCGTCAGGAAGCGGACGCCCCGGTCGTGAAGCACGCCGCAGTAGTGGAGCAAATCGGGCACGAAGAGGGTGATACCGGTGTGCCTGCCCACCAGCGACCTGGCCTCCGGGTGCACCGCCGGATGCACGCCGAGGTGGGTCTCCCCGTCGAGGAACTCCGCGCCGAATGAACCGTGCTTCGTCATCGGCAGTCCCAGCTTGTCCCGGTAGAACCCCACCGCCCGGCCGATGTCGGTGACGAAGATCGCGATGCTGTAGAGCGACGGCTTCATGCGGGCCGATCCTCAGCGCTGGAGAAGGTTCAGGACCAGCTGGGCCACCAGGACTCCGACCGCGACGATGCCGACAAGGGCCACCAGGAGGCCGCCGCCCAGGAGGAGCAGCGAACGTTTGCTGGCGGCGCGGGTAGCGGCGGGTTGCTGCAGATGCTGCTCCAGCAGCGCGAGGTTCTTGTTGTTGGCCTTCCAGCCGACGTCGAACAGGTCGCCCAGGACGGGAACCCATCCCACCACAGTGTCCACCCCCACGTTCGCGATCATGCGGTTGATGACCGACTTAGGCGCTCCCAAGCGCCGGGCCTGGAGGATGAGGTAGGCCGAGAAGAGAGCGCCAAGTGCGTCGCCAATTCCGGGGACGAGGCCAATCAGAGCATCGAAGCCGAAACGAAGGTTGGTGCCGGGAATCGTGAACGCATTATCGAGCAGGCGGCTGACCGCCCGAAGTCGGTCAAGCTCCGGGGCGGGATATGCGCCTACGATCGGCCTGTCCGAATGGCGAGCGGGCTGGGTCATGGTGAATAGTAAGTCCACTTCGACCAGGGGTGGGGCAGCCAGCGGCGAATGGATTGAGCCCGGAGGCTGAGTGCAAGGGGCGGTGGCGGGAGGGAAGTCAGGCACTCGAAGCCGGAGGGCTCGGTCCATTCGCCGCTGGCTGAGGGGTGGCGGCCCACCATCCAACCCCGCGCAGACGACACGGACACGGGCCCTCCGGCAGGCTCCGCGACAACCACTCCGCCCTTCCCCTGGGAGCCTGCCTGCGAACCCATGCCCGTGTCGTCTGCTCCGCCCCTCCCGGTGCTTAGAGGAGTCGGCGCAAGAGAATCAGGAGTAGAGTTCATTCGATCAGCCCCTGACGCATCGCGTGGATGTAGTCGGTATAGGCCGGCTCCAGCCCGGCGCTCCGCATGTCGGAGGCGATCTGCCCGCGATGGTACGCAGAGTGAATTGTAAGGTGGATGAGGATGTCCTCGACCGTGCTGGTCCAGGTCTCACCCTTGGAGTTGGTGTAGGAAATCTTCTCGGTGAGCTTCAGCGTGCCGCCGTCCCGCAGGTACCCGTCCCAGATCCCGGAGAGCTCCGCAAGCTTGGCCCCACAGCCGGACACATCCAGGTCGGGCCAGACCGGCGTCGTAGCCGGCTCCCGCCGAATCCGGGCGAGCCACAGCAGCTCGGCACCCAGTATGTGCGCCATCCATTTGATGCACTTGGCTGGTGCGGAGGCCTGACCGAGCGACCGGAGCGCCTCCCCGTTGGCCCAGAGATCGTACCGGAGCATCCGGCGCAGCATCGGGGTCACTGGGTGCCCGCGGTGGGAAGAGCAGAGCGAAACGCAGCCCGATAATTCCGCCGCATGCCCTGGAGGCCAGGGCGCTCGAGCGGAGTGTCCCCGAACCGCCGGGTAAACTCCCCCTCATCCATGTTCTCGAAGAACTCCGGCCCGCTGCCCTCCAGCGCCATCGCCGGCGCAAATTCTGCCACACCGGTCGGCTGGGCAAATCGCTCATTCCAGGGGCAGGCATCGTTGCAGATGTCGCAGCCGAAGGCGTAGCCCTCGAACCGCTCCGCCAGCTCGTCCGGGATGGGTCCCTTCTGCTCGATCGTCAGATAGGAGATGCACCGGGTGGCGTCGAGCATCCGCGGCTGGATGAGTGCTCCGGTGGGACAGGCATCGAGGCAGCGGGTGCAGCTGCCGCAGCGGTCCAGGTCCAGGGGCTCGTCGATCTCGAGCGCCAGGTCGGTAAAAACCGAGCCGATGAAGAAGAACGACCCGGCGTCGGGACGGATCAGCATGGTGTTCTTGCCGATCCAGCCCAACCCCGCCCGCCGGGCCAGCTCGCGCTCGGGCACCGGGCCCGCATCGGTAAACGTGCGGGCCAGCGTGGCTCCGTTCTCCCGGAGAAACCCGGCCAGCTGCTGGAGCCGCTCGCCGGTGATCCGGTGATAGTCTTTGCCCCGGGCGTACTTCGCGATTCGTGGAGCTCGAGCCTGGGTCTCGCTGTCAGGGGTGTAGTAGTTGTCGAGCACCACCACCACCGACCGCGCCCCGGGCGCGATCGTGCTGGGATCCTTCCGCCGGGCCGCCTGACGGTGCAGGTACCGCATAGTCCCGCTGTAGCCCTTGGCCAGCCACTCGTCGAGCCGGTCCCCGTGCTCCGAGGGTCCCGGATGGGTGATCCCACAGGCGATGAAACCCAGCTCGCGCGCCCGTGCCTTGACCGCTTCGCCGAGCCTCACGGGCACTCCGCCGGCGCCGGCTTCCCATCGGTCATGATCAGCCGGGCCCCGCGCCCGAAGGTCACATAGGACCACGCCCACTGGATCATGACGAGCACCCGGTTCCGGAACCCAATCAGGAAGAAGATGTGCACGAAGGTCCAGACCAGCCACGCGATGAAGCCGGAGAAGTGCAGCTTCCAGATGTCCGCCACCGCGCGGCCGCGGCCGATGACCGCCAGCTGGCCCTTGTCCCAATAATGGAAGGCACGGCGAGGCTGATTGGACAGGTCGGCTTCGATGGTTCGCGCGGCGTACTCCCCCATCTGGATCGCGACCGGGCAGATACCCGGCAGGGGACCACCCTCCTGGTGGTTGAACGACGCGGCGTCGCCCAGCACGAACACCTCCGGGTGCCCGGGGACCGTGCAATCGGGCTCGACGATGGCCCTGCCTGCCCGGTCGAGGGGCGTGCCGAGGCAGCGGAGCACCGGGCTGGCCACGTTGCCGGCGGCCCAGATGATCGTCTGGGTGGGAATGGTCCACCCGGCAGCGACGACGTAACCGCCACGGATATCGGTGACGAGAGTTTCGGTCCGCACCTCCACGCCGAGCCGCCGCAGCTCGCGCTTGGCCTTGTCTCCCAGACTCGGTGGATAGGAGGGCAGCAGCCGAACCCCGCCCTCGAGCAGGAGAACGGTGGCCTCACCCGGGTCGATATGACGGAAGTCGCGCCGCAGGGCGTAGCGCCGCAGCTCGGCCAGGGCGCCGGCGGTCTCGACCCCGGTCGGTCCGCCCCCCACCACGACGAAGGTCAGAAAAGCGTGCCGCCGAACCGGATCGGGCTCCCGCTCGGCACGTTCGAACGCCATGAGCACGCGCTGCCTGATCTGAATCGCGTCCTCGATGCTCTTGAGGCCGGGCGCTACCGTCTCCCACTCATCGTGCCCGAAGTAGGAGTGGCGGGCCCCCGTGGCCACGATGAGGTAGTCGTAGGTCCGCTCCTCCCCATCGGCGAAGGTCACCTTCCGCGCCTTGGTGTCGATCGATCTGACCTCCGCCAGCAGCACGTTGGTGTTGGGCTGATCGCGAAGCACCGACCGGATCGGGGCGGCAATGTCGCTGGGGTTGAGCGCGGCCGTGGCCACCTGATACAGCATGGGCTGGAACAGATGATGGTTCCGGCGATCTACCAGCGTCACGCGCACGGGGGCGCGCTTGAGCCTCCGGGCGGCGTACAGGCCCCCGAATCCCCCACCCAGGATGAGTACGTGGGGCGGTCTGGGCACCCGGCGCTCACCGTTCACCTCTCACCTCTCACCGTTTATAACCCCATCGTTTGCCGCCGCCAGCGGGCGAATCGGACCACGTCCTCGACCGGCGGTACCGCATCCTCGTCCCTGTATGCAGTAAACATCCGCCAGCGCAGATAGGTTCTATCCGGCAGCGGCAGAAACGGCGACCTGGCCCACCAGCGCCGCCGCCGGAAGGCCCAGGCCGCGCGCAGCAGGTCCAGCCCCAGTCTGGGATTGACCATGCCCCGCCAGGCGAGCCGACCGGTGAGCGACAACCAGGAGCCGGACATGGGCCAATTATAATGGGTATATTCTGCTCCCTATGACTCTTACGCCGGCGCACCAGTGACCAACAGTCCCTACCGCTCGATGGACGACCATAAGCGTCCAACGGAGGACGAGACCCTTCTCGAGGGCCCGCAGCCCCGCGAGCGGCACGAGAAGGAACAGATCCTGGTCTCGGATCCGTGGCGGGTGCTCCGAATCATGGGCGAGTTCGTCTGGGGGTTCGACAACCTGGCCGACGTGCGCGATGGGGTGTCGATCTTCGGGTCGGCCCGCACCCAGCCCGGCGACCCCCAGTACGCTGCCGCCGTGGAGACGGCCCGGCTGCTGGCCAAGGCCGGCATCCCGGTGATCACCGGCGGCGGTCCCGGCATCATGGAGGCCGCCAACCGGGGGGCGGTTGATGGCGGTGGACTCTCGATCGGCTGCAACATCGAGCTGCCATTCGAGCAGGGGTCGAATCGTTTTCTGACCCGGAGCCTCAACTTCAAGTTCTTCTTCGTGCGGAAGACGATGTTCGTGAAATACGCCACCGCCTTCATCGTGTTCCCCGGCGGGTACGGCACGCTGGACGAGCTGTTCGAGGCGCTCACGCTGATTCAGACGGGCAAGGTGAAGCATTTCCCGGTGATTCTGTTCGGGAAGGATTACTGGCTGGGGCTGGTGGAGTGGCTCAAGAGCACCGTGGTCAGTGAGGGGAAGATCGACGCCCGCGATCTTCTGTTGTTCAAGCTCACCGACGATCCGGCCGAAGCCACCCGGCTGGTGATCGAGGCCAGGGAGGAGAAGCGATGAGCCGTCCGTCGGCGCCGTACCTCCGGGGCCAGCGCATCGATCCCAGGGGCCTCACCGGCAAGGAGACGGTGGCCGAGCTGATCGACAACGCCTTCCTGGCCTACAACGCGGGCCGGCTCAGGGAGGGCTGCCACCTCTTTACCCAGCGCATGCTGGAGCCCGGCGTCACCGTGGGGATGACCCTCACCGGCGCCATGACCCCGGCCGGGCTCGGCATGAGCTGCATGATCCCGCTGATGGAGGCGGGCTTCGTGGACTGGATTATCTCCACCGGAGCCAATCTCTACCACGATGCCCACTTTGCGTTGGGCCTGGCCATGCACCGGGGCACCCCCAACGCCGACGACGTGGAGCTGCGCGACAAGGGGGTCGTGCGGATTTACGACATCTTCTTCGACTACAACGTGCTGCTCTCCACCGACGCGTTCATCCGCGAGGTGTCGGCCCGGGAGGAGTTCCAGCGTCCCATGAGCAGCGCCGAGTACCACTACCTCCTGGGCGGCTATGTCCGGGAGCGGGAGAAGGCCCTCGGACTCACCCGCCGCTCGGTCCTCTCGGCCGCGCACGAGCTGGAGGTGCCGATCTATACCAGCTCTCCCGGCGACAGCTCGATCGGGATGAACGTCGCCGAGCAGGCGCTGGCCGGCAGCAAGCTCCGGTTCGACGTGAGCGCGGATGTGAACGAGACGGCGAGCATCGTGCTCGAGGCCAAGCGGGCCGGCGGCAAGAGCGGGGTGCTGATCGTGGGTGGCGGCAGTCCCAAGAACTTCATGCTGCAGACCGAGCCGCAGATCCAGGAAGTGCTCGGCATCGACGAACGGGGACACGACTATTTCCTGCAGATGACCGACGCCCGGCCCGACACCGGCGGGCTTTCCGGCGCCACGCCGGCCGAAGCGGTGAGCTGGGGCAAGATCGACCCCGACCAGCTGCCCGGCACGGTCGTGGCCTACCTGGACACCTCGATCGGACTGCCGCTGCTGACCGCGTACGCCAAGGAGCGGCGGCCCAACCGGCCGCTCAAGCGGCTCTACTCGCGGCGGAAGGCGATGATGGATCGTCTGGTGAAAGAGTACCGGGCCGCGTTGGAGTTCCGGGATGACCGCGCGGAGGAGGCGATAGAGGGGAGGGCGGTGACGGCTGAACGGGCGGACAAGGCGATAGGAAAAGCGGCGGTAAGAAAAGCGGCGGAAAGAAAAGAGGCGGTCGGCAAGAAGCGGTAGGGGCTCCGGCGCGGAGCCTACCGCCGCTGTACCTACCGCCGCCGCATCTACCGCCGCTTCATCTACCGCCCCTACCTCGCATTCTTGTACATCAGCTCCATCAGCTCCTCGTACATCGCCTCGGATTGCTTCGGGTCGCCCCGGCGGATTGTCTCGGTGACGCAGTGCTTCAGGTGATTGAGCAGCAGCGCCCGGCCCACCCCTCGCAACGCCTCCTGCACCGATGAGAGCTGCATCAACACCTCGGCACAGTAGCGCTCCTCCTCGATCATCTTCTGCACCCCGCGTACCTGGCCCTCGATCCGCCTGAGCCGTCCGCCGATCGCATGCTTGATCTCGGGATCCACGGCCATGGCCTGCGTGCCGTCCCCGTGACGCGAGCCGCAGGCGCAAGGGCTGCTGGTGACTGCCGACATGTCTTGCTCCTTCAACATTCCTCGAGTGAATTCCGGATGAGGTGCGTTCTCGATATCCTGCTCACCGCTCACCGCTCACCGCTTTTCTAAGTCGCAGACTATTCGTCACCACGCTCACCGAGCTCGCCGCCATGGCCGCGGCCGCCATGGAGGGTGTCAGCAACAAGCCGAGCACGGGATACAGTATGCCCGCCGCCACCGGAATGCCCACGACGTTATAGACGAAGGCCCAGAACAGATTCTGCCGGATAATCCGCATGGTCCGGCGCGACAGCTTCACCGCATCCACCACGCCGAGCAGGTCGCCCCGCATCAGGATGATGGCCGCGGCCTCCACGGCAACATCCACCCCGGTGCCCATTGCGATGCCGATGTCCGCCTGCGCCAGCGCCGGGGCATCGTTGAGCCCGTCGCCTACCACGGCCACCGTCTTGCCGCCGGCCTGGATCCGCCGCACCACGTCGAGCTTCTGATCCGGCAGCAGTTCGGCCACCACCCGCTCGATGCCGGCGAGCTTCGCGACGGCTTCGGCGGTTCGCCGGTTATCGCCCGTGAGCATCACGATCTCGAGGCCCAGCTGCTTGAGCTGCCGCACCGCTTCGGCGCTGGTGGATCGGATGGGATCGGCCACCGCGATCAAACCGGCGATGGCTCCATCCATCGCCACGTACATCACCGTGTTTCCTTCGGCCGCGAGCTGCTCCACCCGACTCTGGAGCGGCGCCGGATCCGCCCCCGCGTCGCGCATCAGCTTCGCGTTACCCACCGCCACCCTCCGGCCATCCACGATGCCGAACACGCCCTCACCCGGCATGGCCTCGAACTCCGACGCGGGGCTCAGCGCGAGAGCCAGGCGCCCGGCCTCGGCGACGATCGCCTCGGCGTAGGGGTGCTCGCTCAGGTGCTCCACCGATGCTGCCAGGCGAAGCAGACCCTCCTGCTTCACTTCGGCGTGACCGGCTACCGGCTCAACCAGCCGCACCGCGGGGCGGCCCTCGGTGACGGTCCCGGTCTTGTCGAACACCACCACGTCGATCGCGCCGCTTCGCTCCAGCGCCTCGGCCCGCTTGATCAGCACTCCCTGCTCGGCGCCGCGCCCGGTGGAGACCATGACCGCCGTGGGCACCGCGAGTCCCATGGCGCAGGGACAGGCGATGATCAGCACCGACACCGCGGCGACCAGCGCCCAGAGGTAGGCCGGCGGCGGGCCGAGCACCAGCCACACCCCGAACGTGACGACCGCCAGCGCGATCACCACCGGGACGAAGACCGCCGAGATCCGGTCGGCCAGCCGCTGAATCGGCGCCTTGGAGCCCTGCGCCTGCTGCACCAGCCGGATGATCTGCGCCAGCACCGTGTCCTGCCCGACGTGCACAGCGCGGAAGCGGAAGGCACCGTTGCGATTCAGCGTCGCGCCAATCACCCGGTCACCCGGGCGCTTGAACACCGGAATCGCCTCGCCGGTGAGCATGGACTCGTCCACGTAGCTGGAGCCGTCGAGGATGGTTCCGTCGGCCGGGATCTTCTCGCCCGGCCGCACCACGATCTCGTCGCCCTCGGTCACCTGCTCCAGCGGAATCTCCCGCTCGACCCCGCCGCGCATCACCCGCGCGCTGGTGGGCCGGAGCCGGATGAGCCGGCGCAGCGCTCCGGAGGTGCGCCCCTTGGCGCGGGACTCCAGCAGGTTGCCCAGCAGCACCAGGGCGATGATCCAGGTGACCGACTCGTAGTACACCTGGGCCGGAATACCATGGGACTGGAGCCAATCGCCGGCCAGCGTCACCGCGAGGCTGAAGAGGAAGGCCGCGCCTGTGCCTACCGCGATCAGTGTGTTCATGTTGGCGCCGCCGTGCTGGAGCGCGGTCCAGGCCCGGGTGTAGAAGTGCCGTCCGGCCCACCCCACCACCGGCAGCGTCAGCACCAGGAGCGCGAACCGGAGCGCGGCGGCCGACAGGCTCGCGATCCAGGGAGCCACCTGCGCGAGGCTCTGGCCCAGCGGCATCATCAACCGCATGAACGGATCGGCCATGGCCCCGGGGGTCAGCTCAGCCAGCCGCGCGCTCAACAGCATCGAGAGCACCGCCACCACGATGCTCAGCGCGAACTTCCGGCTCAACTCGCGGGTCTCGGCTTCGCGAGCCTTGTCCTGGACCTCGAGCAGCTCCTCGGTCGACGGGCGCGACGCCGGCCGCTCCGCGCCATAGCCGGTGCCCCGGATCGTCTCGAGCAACCGGTCGATGCTGACGGCATCGGGATCGTAGTCCACCGTCGCCGAGCCGGTCATCAGGTTCACGCTGGCCGAGGCGACCCCGGGCGTCTTCTCGAGCGTGCGCTGCACCCGCCCGCTGCAGGCGGCGCAGGTCATGCCGGAGACTTCGATTTCCGCAGTACTCGTCGTCATGAAATGGCGGTTGTCACCCCGAGCGCAGCGAGGGGGCCAGACCTCTGGCGTTCGTCAAACGTTCGAACTCCGGCTCCTTCGCTTCGCTCAGGATGACAGCGTTGCCTTCTGCTCACAGTTCAAGCGGCCGTGGCCGCGTAGCCCGCGTCGCTGACCGCCCGCTCGATCGCGTCGGGCTTCACTGCGCGCTCGTCGTAGCTCACCACCGCGCGACCCATCTGCACCGATTCCACCTTTACGCCGGGCAAGGCGTGCAGTGCCTGGCTCACCGCGTTCAGGCAGTGGCCGCAGCTCATGCCGGTGATGTGGAGGGTGAGTTTTTGCATGCATCATCCAGGTTCGGAGTGGAGAGTGTCATCCCGAGCGAAGCGAGGGAGCGGAATTTCAAGCGCTAGACCAACGTTGGAGGCCCGGCCCCTCGCTGCGCTCGGGGTGACAATCGCGCGCGCAGCGGGATACTTATATAGGGGGTGGGGGTACGTCAAGTGCTTGGCTTTCCAAGGCGTATCCGGCCAGCAGCCTGCAAGAGACGCGGGCAGGACGCCATCCGGAGGCGGGGGTTATCCTGGAGGATCCGGGGAGACTGCCCGCAAGTGCTTGATGCTCTTGGCATTCATGCGGCGGGGCGATGGGCATACGTCATGCCTATCGCGACATCTATGACACCAGGCCCAACGGACGAGTCGGCGGACGATGCACTCTCCACACTCGGGAGTGAGCCGCTCGTGCCCATCCTCCGGGGTGAGGAGGGGAAGCTCGACCCGGTGGCGCTGGCCACCTGGCACCAAGCCCTGTCCAACACCGTATCGGTGGAAGTCCCTCACGACCTCATGGGCCTCTGGCTCTATCCCACGCAAGGCGGCGTGGTCCTGCTGGGCCCCTCCGAGCTGGCCGAAGACGATCTAGCGGTTCCCCTTCCCTTACCACATCTGAAGCCTGAGCAGCTCTCCGCCATTGAAGCTGTGGTACTGGCAGCCGGATACGGCTCCGTCACCTGCCTGCCGATCCGCTTCGGCAAGCGCGACGTGGCGCTCATCCTAGTCGCCGATCTGCAGAAGGATCGCTACGGGGCGGCGGAGCGGGTGCTGCTCCAGTGCGTGGCCCAGCGGGTGGCCCCGATGCTGGGGCGCATCGCCCGGCAGTGGACGCCGGTGGACAACCGGGCCTCGCAGCAGCAGGAGCGGATAGCCGGACTGCTCGGCGCCGTGGCGCAGGCCAACGGCGACGCCGGCACTCCCCAGCGGTTCGTGGCCGGCGTAGCGCGCGGACTGGCGCCGCTCCTCCCGCACGACCATATCGAGCTGCTGGTGCCCGACGCCGCCGGCGAGCGCTACCTCCGGCTGGGCGAGCACGCCGGGGGACCGCTCTGGGCCGATCCCTCGCTCGCCATCAACCGGGAGCATCTCGACATCGCCGCCATCTTCGGCGGCGCCGGGACGCTCCTGGTGCCGGACACCTATGAGGACGATCGCTGGCCCCGGGGCTTTCTCACGGCCACCGACACCACCGGTGCTGACATCCGGGCGGTGATCGGCGCGCGGCTCAATCTCGGCGGCGCCTCGTCGGCCTACCTGCTGGTGGGAAGCGTGGGGCCCGAGCTGTATACGGCGGAGGATCTCGAGCTGCTGACCCTGTTGGCGGGGCTGATCGCCCCGCAGATCGGCGGGTTCCTCCGGCCGTCGGACGCGCCCCGCGTCAACCGCCCGCCGGCGCGCGATCCTTCGGCCGAGCTGCTGTTCCGGATCTCCGGGATCCTGGCGACCACCTCGGATTCGATGTCCGCCACCCGCGCCATCGCGTCAGAGGGTGTGGGACTGCTCCCCTACGACAAGCTGACGTTTGCGCTGAAGCCCGCCAACGGTGAGGGCGTGGTGCTGCTCGATCCGGGCGAGCGCCGCTCGCTGCCCGATCTACCGGTGCTGCCGGTGGAGCGGACGCCGATGGCCCGTGTAGTGCGAGGCGAGTCCCCCCACGCGTTCGAGAAGGACGAGGAGGTGACCAGGCTAGTGGTGCCGCTCCGGGTGGCGGGCGAGGTGCACGGCGCGCTGCTCTTCAGCGCGACGGCCCCGGCCGTCCTGTCGGAGGAGCATCTCGACCGGGCCCAGCGCCTGGCCGATATCGTGGCGGCGCACCTCGAGCTGATCCGCCGCGCCGCCCTTCCAGCGACCCACGCGCCGGGCCGTCAGCCGCTGCCCAAATCCATGACGAGAGCGATCAGGGCGCTGCCCGCGACCCCACCGCTCCGCGCGGAGTCGGCGTAGGGGACAAGGACACCTCATCACACCCTGTTGGGAAGATCCCTGGCTGCGCTCGGGATGAGGTTTCTCGCCATCACCCGCCTCAACATATACGCCGCCAGCAACAGCACCCCGAACATGCAGACGACGATGGGGCCGGTGGGGAGGTCGTAGTGGAACGACACCCAGAGCCCCAGCGCCGAGGCGAGGGCGCCGGATATCCACGACCAGGCGGCCAGCGCGCCTTGCCGCCGGGTGAACTGGAAGGCGATCGCCGCCGGCACCACCAGGAACGAGAAGACCAGCAACACACCGGCGATGGGCACCGAGAAGGTGATGACGACGCCGAACGAGAGGTAGAACAGGAAATCCCACCAGCGTATCCGCCACCCTCGGGCCAGGGCGGTTTCAGGCTCGAAGGAGATGGTGAGAAACCGCCGCCGCAGCACCCAGTGGAAGAGACCGATGACCGCGTAGATGCCCGCGAGCCTGATGATCGTGGGCCAGGTGACCCACAGCAGGCTGCCCACCAGGATGTCCTTGATCGCCTCGCCGCCGCGCGGGGTGCGGTCGGCCACCAGAATCGCCGCCGCCGACGCCATGACGTACACGATCCCGATGATCGCCTCCTGCGGCACCGGTCCCTTGTCGCTGGTGCGGGTGATGGCGAACAGGCCGGCGCCGAGCGTGGTGAACCCCAGGGCGTAGAGCATGGCCGAGGTTGAGTCGGGCTGGCTGCCGGCGAGAATGGCGACAGTGGAGCCGAGTGCCGCCATCTGGGCCAGCGAGAGGTCCACGAAGATCACCTCGCGCGCGATCACGTGGAGGCCCAGGTAGGAGTGGATGGCCACGATCACCAGGCAAGCCACCAGGGGCGGAAGAAAGAGGCTCAGGTCCATCGTCACGCCCCGGTGCTGAGCGCCATATCCTTGAACGCCGCCGCCAGGCTCCCCACCCAGGTGTTCACCAGGTCGAAATAGGTGTCCACGCCCGGCGCGCCCTGGGTGTTCTCCGGCACGATCACCGCTCTGGCGCCGGTGCGCTGCGCCACCTGCTGGATCTGCTTCCGGTCGAAGTAGTTGGAGGCGAACAGAACGGGGGTCTTCCGCTGCTTCATCAAGGCAATCACCTCCTGGACATGCCTCGGCGTGGGCGGGATGCCCGGCTTAGCCTCGATGTAGGTGATGCAGTTTACGTCGAAGCGCCGGCTGAAGTAGGCCCACTCCTTGTGGTAGCAGGCCATTTCCTTGCCGCGGAAGACCTCGCCCTGTTTGAGCCAGCCGCCCAGCCGATCCATCAGCGGCTTGCCCTGATACTTCTGCTTGCCCAGGAAGTCGTAGAGCTTGCCGCCCTTGAGCAGCTGGTACGCGGTAGCTGGGGTGAGCACGTCGACCAGCGTCTTGCCCATCGTGGCCTCGAGCACCCGCTTCTCAAAGTCCTTTTCCCGCTCCTCGAAAGCGGCGGCGTTTCCCGGCGAGACCCGCTTCAGGCCCTCGAGGATGTTGCGGGCGATGACGATGCCGTTGAGCGGATCGGTGTGGATGTGCGGGTTGCCTTGCACGTGGATGTCGCCCTGGGACCGGCTGAGCGAGGTGGGCACCTCCAGCAGGTCGATACCCTTGAAGGCGGACACGTACCCCGGCCCTCCCTCCAAAATCTTCCGGTTGCCGGCCCGGTCGAGCAGCGCCGGCACCCAGAGCTCGAGATCCATGCCGGTCGTCACGAACAAATCCGCATCGCGCAGCAGGCTCACGAAGCTGGGCTTGGGCTGCACGAAGTGGGGATCCTCGTCGCCCTGGGCGATCGAGCTGACGGTGCCGCGATCGCCCAAAATCTCGCGGGCGATGGCGCCGTAGGTGGTGAGGCTGGTTACGACGCGAAGCGGCGGGGCCGCTCCGAGCGGGGCTGCGGGGCCGCGGGG
>DASVGF010000078.1:0-5106 GCA_036379675.1 Gemmatimonadales bacterium
GCCAGGGTCTTCGTGTCGGCGGCATACACATCCACGGCGATGTCGAGGCTGCTCCGACCAGTGCGAATCACCAGCGCACGAAGCTCGACCAGCTCGCCCACGAAGATCGGGCCCAGAAAGTGGAGGCCGCCGAGATAGACCGTCACGCAGTACGTCCCGGTCCAGCCGGCAGCGCAGGTGTAGCCCGCCTGGTCTATCCACTTCATTACTGCGCCCCCATGAACCTTCCCGCCGAAGTTGACGTCGCCCGGCTCGGCCAGGAACCGCAGAGTCACGCCGCGTTGCCGCTCCACTCCGGACCTCCTTGTTCGTGGGTCGTCAGGCTCCGAACGGACTCTGAATGAACCAGCCGGAGATCGGTTTGTCCAAGGGTGTGAGGGATGGGCCGGGCCTGGTGTGGTGCGCGCCACCGCGGGAAGGCTGCCCGAGGGAGTATTGAGTAGGCAGTCGCGAACGAGGAGTGTCAGGTGACGTTCATACTGCGGTGCCAGAACTGTGGGTTCAGCTTTACAGTTACCTATCCTTCCCCCGATATCCGCGAGGGCGAGGCCACTCCTGTATCGTGCGGGCACTGCCGCAGCAGCCGCTGGTCTGCCCAGCCGGCCTGATTTTCTCGAGCACAATGAACATCGGGTTCATGGAGGAGCTGGCCCTTCTGGTCCGGCTTCTCGCCGCTGCGTCACTCGCCGCCGCCCTCGGCTGGGAGCGCGAGCGGGCGCGCAAGTCGGCCGGACTCCGCACCCACATGCTGGTAGGCGTGGCCTCAGCCCTGTACACCGTCCTGGGAGAGCTCGCGGTCCTCTCGTATCCCGGGAGTGAGTCGGGACTGCGATCGGACCCGGTACGAGTCATTCAGGCCGTCGCCATCGGCGTCGGATTCCTGGGCAGCGGAGTGATCTTCGTGTCCAAGAGCGGGGAGTCGGTGCGCGGATTGACCACCGCGGCCTCGATCTGGGCTACGGCTGCGACCGGTATTGCCGTTGGACTGGGCCACTACGTGCTCGCGGTCGGAGCGACTGTGCTGCTGCTGTGGGTGCTGCGGGGAATGGCGAGATTCGACGTAGGGGAGGACGGCGTTACCGGCTGAGAGCCACTGGTCGGATTCGAACCGACGACCGCTCGATTACGAATCGAGAGCTCTACCCCTGAGCTACAGTGGCGTTCTGAACGGTGAGAAGTGAGAAGTGAGAGGCCAGAGGGTGGGAAAATGGCCATGAGCCCTTCTCACCTCTCACCTCTCACCTCTTACCTGTTGAGACGTGCCCTGGCGCGGATTCGAACCGCGACGCCTTTCGGCACTACCCCCTCAAGATAGCGTGTCTACCAGTTTCACCACCAGGGCGCAACGGCGCAGCAAGATAGCCGCCGCGCCGGGGAGGGTCAACGATCCCGGTCACGACGTGAAGGGACTGCCGGCAATGGGGTTGCCGTTGAGGAAGATATCAATTCTCACGGCCGCAAACCCGCCGAAGAAGCTGGCTATATACGTGCCATCGCCGCGGTCCGTGAGCGCTACCAGGCTGCCCCCATCTACCTGCATCTGTACCTGATCGCCGCCGCGCCCCAGCACATTCCCGGCAGCGTCCCGGGTGGTGACCACGACGGTGACCGTCGAGCCGAAGAAGCCGCTCCGGCTGATCGCCGCGGTGGTGGTGGACGGATCGGCCGCTCCCGCACCCACCACGCTGGCAAACGGGCTCCCGGGCACCGCTTCTCCGTTTACCCGGACGTCCACCACATCGGTGCCGGCGATCGTGGGCGTGTAGGAGGCGGTGTACGACCCGTTCCCCCGGTCGGTTACCGTCAGGCTGGCAGCCGGGTTGGCTCCGGTCACCGAGATGGCGATCCGATCAGCGGCGTCCGCCACCGGCGTACCAAACGCATCCTGAAGTTGCACGGTGATTTCGGTCGGCATGCCCGCGGCTCCGTTGGGCACCGCCGCCGAGCTGGCGCCGGGCACCGGCGGCCCGGGGCCGACGTCGATCTCATCCGAGATAGCGGACGTGAAGTCGCTGGCGGCAAAGATGAGGGTCCGGGCTCCCGGCGCCCCGCGGATGGACAGATCCTCGAAGGTCACCACCCCCGCCCCGTTGCTTCGGACGGTCACCTGGCCGCCGAGGGAGCCGCCGCCGGAGGCGATCTGCACCGTGACGGCAACGCCGGACCGCTCGAGCGGCGTTCCTGCCGGGCTCTGAAGCTGGAGCACCGGCTGCCTGCCGAGCGGTACTCCAGCGGAGGCACTGGGTGAGGGCTGCCGGGTCACCACGAGCTGCGGCCCCGCGCCGGTGGCAATGAACGCGACCGGCGAGCCCTCGAGATTCCCGGCGGAGGCGGTCGTGGCGTATGAACCGGGCCGGTCTCCCAGAATGCGCTGGGCGGCGGCCCGGCCGTCGGCTCCGGTGGTCACCGATCCCGGAATCACCTCACCTCCATTGGCTTCCCAGGTCACTTCTACTCCCGCAACCCCGTTGCCGTATCGGTCTTGCGCCATCACGACGAGCGAATCGCGGAGCGGCGCGCCGGTCTCACCGATCTGCTGATTGCCCCTTACGAGGACCAGCGAGGTGGGGACATCGGGCAGGGCGGTTTGATGGAACGCCGTGTTGAGCGAGGGAGAAGGAACCACCGGCTTGGCGCGGGCCTGCACCAGCTGATCGCCGGCGGTGGTGGCGAGCGTGTAGTGAACCGCCGCCTTGCCGTCGGCGCCGGTGAGCACGGTATCGTTGGGCGCCACCACGGCGCCGGCGGGCACGACGAACTCCACCTCGACTCCGCTGACGGGGCGGTTTCCGGGATCGGTCACCAGGACCACCAGGGAATCGGGGAGCGGCCGGCCTACCGTATCGGTCTGGCCGTCGCCGCTGACTACCTCGATTCGGAAGGGCTCGCCGGAGCTTGGAAGAGTCAGGCCCTCCCCACCGCAGGCCGTAACGGCCAGCAGCAGGAGAACCTCAGTCTTCCTCGACCTCGAACTCGTCGCTTTCGACCGATGGAAGCCCGTCGGTGGAGGCACGCAGGCGATAATCACCCTCCCGGTCTACCTTGAGATCATTGAACGTGGCAACGCCCGAAACGGTCCGCTCCTCGCGGTCCCCCTTGAGCTTCCCGCGACGGTCCCCGGTCAGATCAAGCTTGATCCTGAACTCGCCGCCGGACACCCGATTGCCGTCCTGGTCGAGCACTACCACCTCGACCGGGGGCGAGATCCGCTCGTCCTCCTCGGTATCGGACGGCTGGACCCGGAAGGCCAGCTGACGGGCCCGCGAGCCCCCATCATCACCACCCGTCGCGGTGGCGCTGAAGCCCACCGCACCGATACCGGACACCACCGCGTTGAGGCTGTTGCCGCCGGGCTCGGGCCCCAGGGTCCAGCGGATCGAGGCGCGCCCGTTCTCGTCGGTCGTGCTGTTGACGTCGGAGACGCTGCCGCCCCCGGTGGCGACGACCCAGCTGACTGGCTGTCCCGGCACGCCATTGCCGTCCTGATCTTCCACCCGGACCACCAGCGGGTCGTCCAGCTCATCGCCGGGCCGGGCGGACTGACCGTTGCCTGAGACCCGCACCAGGCGGCTGGCCTCACCGGACGCGGTGGCGGTGAACGCCAGAGGCGAGCCCTCGAGCCCGGCACTGCGCGCTTCGGCGGTCTGCTCTCCCGCCGATGAGCCGAGAGTCCAGCGGGTACCGGCCCGGCCGTCCGATCCGGTCTGAGACGAAGCCGGGTCCACGCTCCCGTCGTCGGTGGACCACTCGACGGTGACGCCTGCAACCGGGTTGCCCAGCCCATCGGTCACTCGGACAACCAGCGGGTTGGCCAGTGGGGCGCCGCGCGAGCCGCGCTGCCCATCTCCGCCGGCCCGCTCGATCCGGGCTGCGCTCGCTCCAACTTCCGCCTCGAAGCGGGCGACCAGTCCGGTGGCCCCGACTACGGCAGCCACCACTGATTGGGTGCCGCCGGCGCTGCCGAGGACCCAGCGCGCGTGGGCCATCCCCTCCGCCCCGGTCTCGGCCGTATCGGGGCTGATGCTGGCGCCCGGAACCTCGCCCTCCAGCTTGAACGCCACCCGCGCATTCGGCAGCGCCTGGCCCCGGCGGTCACGGACCCGTACCACCAGCGAATCCCGGAGCGGCTGCCCGGCCGGCCCGCGCTGGTTGTTGCCGGTGATGACGGCAATCTCGGCCGGGCTGGTTTCACCCGGCAACACCAGATCGTCACCGCCGCAGCTCACAAGGGCCGCCGCGACGACAATGCCGAAGCCACCAATGAGACCTGCGAGCCGGTGCATGAGGGCCGGAGCCTCTGAGAGCAAGAGTCGCGCGATGCCTCAGGTTAGCGCGCGGCTCACGGGACCGATATGAGTTGGATCACACCTCGGCCGGCCTCAAGACAATGGCCGCGCTGACTCACGCGCGGCCACGCACTAATAGCTAAACTCAACTTAAGGAGTGATGGTAATCGTTACTGTAGTCGTGTTAGACACAGCCCCTGCCAGGTCTCTTACCCTGTATGTAAACGTGTCCGTATTCCCCGCCTGGTCGCCATTGGGTGTGTAGTCGAATGTTCCGCTTGGATCAAAGGCGACTATTACCCCTCGCGAAGGACCCTGCACGATCTCAGCAGCGAGCACGTCGCCCGCGTCGGGATCGAAATCGTTGTTAAGCAGATCTTCGTCTTGGCCTACGGTTCGCTGGACACCAGCTCGAGCGGTGTAAGCATCCGGGTTCGCCGTGGGTGCAGTGTTACTAGGTGGAGCCGGACTTACGGTGTGGTCTTCCGTATCCGAGCTTCCCGCGAATCCGGCGCTGCCCTCATACGTGGCAGTGATGGTACGGGTTCCGGTTCCGCCCGGGGTGTACTGACAACTGCCCGCCGCGACGCTGGCGCTGCAGCTCCCGCCCTGCGGGTCGGTCACCAGGACGTTGCCGGTGGGCGTTCCGCCAGAGGACGTCACGGTAAAGTTCACGGTGATCGTGGCGCCGGCCGCCGAGGGATCGGGATCGTCGCTCGTGATGGTCGTGGTAGTGCCGGCAGGCGCCGCCGGATTCACGGTGTGGTTCTCTGTGTCGGTGTCGCCCGAGAAAGCCGCATCGCCGCCGTAGGTGGCCGTC
>DASVGF010000079.1:0-2106 GCA_036379675.1 Gemmatimonadales bacterium
GAGCCGCTGCTCAACTGGCCGGCGGTGAGTGTGGCGCTCAGCGTGCTCAACTCGCCCGAGGGGTTCGGCATCGGGGCCCGACACATCACCGTCTCCACGGTCGGCATCCTGCCGGGGATGGCGGAGCTGGCCCGGCGGCCGGAGCAGTTCCGGCTGGCGATCTCGCTCCACGCCGCCACCACACCGCAGCGGCTCGCTATCATGCCGATCGAGAAGAAGTACGACCTCGAGGCCGTCCTGCGCGCCGCGGAGGCGTTCCGGAAGCGGGTGACGTTCGAGTACGTGATGATCGGCGGGGTGAACGACTCGGACGCCGACGCCGACCGCCTTGCCAAGCTGGCCCGGCGGCTGGGTGCGCTGGTGAACATCCTGCCCCTCCACCCCGGCGGCTCGCCCGACCTCACCCCGACGGCGGCACCCGACATCCGGCGCTTCGCCGACCGGCTGCGGAATCAGGGGATCGAGGCCACGGTCCGCCGGAGTCGAGGGCTGGACATCAATGCGGCGTGCGGGCAGCTGAAGGTGGAGGTCGAAAGAAAGCGGAGGGCGGGCGCGGAGAGGGCCTGAACGGTCTGGGTACCCATGTCACCCTGAGCGCAGCGAAGGGGACCATGCTCGAGATGGCCCCCTTCACTTCGTTCAGGGTGACAGTGCCCCGTTTCACTTCCCAGGTTTCCCCCCTCTCACCCGGTGGCCCCGAACCCCGCCGCGATCGCATTGATCGACAGCAACAGCGCCGAGAGCTGCTCCTCCTGCGTGCGATCCCCGCCCGACTCCCGGAAGCGCCGCAGCAGCTCGATCTGCTGCCGGCTGACCTGGTTCAGCGTCGGCATCCGCCGTGCCAGCTTGCGCCGGAATCGGGGGAACCGCTCCGCCAGCTCGCGCCCGCCGCTGAGGCGCAGTACCGCCTCCACCGTGCGGTGGTACTCCGCCTCGAACATCGGGAAGATGGCGTCCCGCACGGTCCGATCCGGCACCAGCTCGGCGTACTGGCGGGCCAGCTCCAGGTCCACGTAGGAGAGCGTCTTCTCCACCTCGTCCACGATCAGGCGGAAGAGCCGTGAGTCGCTGAACATCCGGTTCAGCAGCGTCGCACCTCGCTGGCCCCGGACCTGGAGGAAAGTGAGAATCCCGCTGCCGACCCCGTACCAGCCGGGCACGAAGTGCCGGTTCTGCGACCAGGCGAACACCCAGGGGATCGCCCGGAGATCGCTCAGCGACTGGGCCCCGAACCGGCGGGCGGGGCGCGAGCCCATGTTGAGAAGGGTGAGCTCCTCCAGCGGGCTGGCCGCCTGGTAGTAGGGCAACAGGTTGGGATCGTCGATCAGGCGGCGGTACGCCGCCATCGCCGCGCCGGAGAGCGCCTCCATCGCCTCGTCGCCCTCGGCCGTCGGCACCAGCGCTTCCTCTCGCTCGGACTTGAGGGTGTGCTCCGCGACGCTCGCGGCGAGGAGCTCGATCTGGTACTGCGCGGTGCCCCGGTTGGCGTACTTGAAGGACACCACCTCGCCCTGCTCGGTGATCCGCATCCGGCCGCCGATGGATCCGGCCGGCTGGGCCGCGATCGCGCGCCCGGTGGGCGCGCCGCCCCGGCTCACCGAGCCGCCCCGCCCGTGAAAGAAGGCGATGGGAATGCCGGCCTCCCGGCCCACCCGCGTCAGCTTGATCTGCGCCTTGTACAGCTCCCAGTTGGACGCGAGGAAGCCGCCGTCCTTGTTGGAGTCGGAGTAGCCGATCATGACCTCGTGCACTCCGCCCTGCGCGCGGACGCTCCGGCGTACCACGGGAACAGTCAGCAGCTCCTTCATGATCGCGGGCGCGCGCTGGAGGTCGTCGATCGTCTCGAAGAGCGGCACGATCGGGAGAGTGGAGCTCTCCACCCCGGCCGTGTCGGCGAAGAGGCCGGCGGTCTTGGCCAGCAGGTAGGCGCCCAGGATGTCACCGACGCTCCGGGTCATGCTCAGCACGAAGCAGCCGAACGCCTCGCGGTCGATCTCCTCCCGGAGCCGCCGCACCAGAGCGAACATCCCCAGCGTCTCGGCCGTATCCCTGGGCAGCTCGGGCATCGGCGTTCCCGGGGTCAGGGGTCGGGCGAGCTCTCCAGCG
>DASVGF010000080.1:0-4546 GCA_036379675.1 Gemmatimonadales bacterium
CGGGCTGGCCCGGTTCCAGCAAGCCGCCGGGCTCGACGTCTCCGCCGTCATGCCTCTGTATCGCACGGTGCGCGATGCGGACCCGGATCTGGAGCCGGTCGGCCAGCCGTTCATGGTGCCCATGGGCACCCGCAACGAAGAGGCCCGCGTCTTTCGCGTGGCCGGCCCGAAATCCGGCCCTCAGGTCTTCTTCATCGAGCATCTGGAGTACTTCAACCGGCCCGGAATCTACGGCGAGAACGCCATCGACTATCCGGACAACGCGCGCCGCTTCGCGTTCTTTGCCCAGGCCGCCATCACCGCGCTTCCGCGGCTGGTGCACGGCCCCATCCTGCTGCACGCTCATGATTGGCACACCGCCCTGGCCCTGGTGTACCTTCGCACCCAGGCTGCTGAGCGCTTCTCGCAGGTGGTCACCGCCGTCCTCTCGGTGCATAACCCAGGCTACCAGGGGCACTTTCCTCCCGAGGTGATGCCGGACATCGGACTCCCCTGGGAGCTGTACAACTGGCGCCAGCTCGAGTGGTACGGAAAGGTGAATTACCTGAAGGGCGGGCTGGCCTTCGCCGATTTTGTCACCACCGTGAGCCCCACCCAGGCCGGCGAATTGCGGACGCCCGGGGGCGGGTTCGGCCTGCACGACGTCTTTGTCTGGCTGGGCGAGCGGCTCGTCGGGGTGCTCAACGGCATCGACCAGCGGACCTGGGATCCGGCCACCGACCCTCAAATCACCGCCCAGTACTCGGCCGAGAACCTCGAGGGGAAGCGACGCTGCAAGGCGGCTCTGCAGCGCTCGTTTGGCTTGCCGCAGCGGCGAAAGGTGCCGCTCTTCGGCATGACCGGCCGGATGGTGACCCAGAAAGGGCTGGATTTGATCCTCCAGAGCGACGAGCTTCTCGCCCTCGATGCCCAGTTCGTTTTTCTGGGCAGCGGCGAAAAGAAATACGAGACGGCGCTGGTGGAGCTTGCGTCAAAGGCCCCCGATCGGATCGGCGTGCAGCTCGACTTTACGGACCGGCTGGAGCATCGCCTCATGGCTGGAGCCGATCTCTTTCTGATGCCGTCACTCTATGAGCCGTGCGGCCTCACCCAGATGCGGGCCCAACGCTATGGCGCGCCGCCAATTGTGCGCGATGTGGGTGGACTCTCCGATACGGTTGAGGACGAGGTGACCGGCTTCTCCTTTGTCCCCTACACCCCCGAGGCCTTCCAGGAGGCCACCTTCCGGGCGCTGGACCGGTTTCGCCATCCCTCCAGATGGACTACGATCGTGCGTGAGGGGATGGCAAGCGACTACAGTTGGGAGCGTTCGGTGGCCACCTACATAGACGTGTACCGCCGCGCCATCTCATTCGCGAGTACCCGATGAGCGCCCGGAGCATGGATTTCATCTTCACGCTGCATAGCCATCTGCCGTACGTGCTCAATCACGGGCGGTGGCCTCACGGCAGCGACTGGATCTGTGAAGCAGCGCTGGATACCTACCTGCCCCTGCTCGAAGTGCTTCGTAGTCTGGCCGCCGACAACATCCCCGGCCCGGTGACGATCGGCTTTACCCCCGTGCTCGCCAACCAGCTGACTAGTCCGGTCTTCGTCGCCGAAATGGAGACTTTTTTCGAGCAGCGGATCCAGGCCTGCGAGGAGGCTCCAGCCTCGCTCGCCGCCACCGGCGATTCTCATTTGTTGCCGCTGGTGGAGTTCTGGCACCAGCGCCTGATTCGCCTTCGCGAGCTGTTCAACCAGATCGACCAGGACCTCATCGGAGCCTTCAAGTCCCTGGAGGCCGACGGGCGGATCGAGATCATCGGCTCCGCTGCCACCCACGGCTACCTGCCGCTGCTGGCCCGGGACGAAAGCATCCGGCTGCAGCTCGCCGTCGGCGTCTCCGAGCACCGCCGCATCTTTGGCCGCTCACCCGCCGGCTGCTGGCTCCCGGAATGCGCCTATCGGCCGCGGGGACAGTGGCAGCCCTGGCCGACGGCGCCACGCACCGGCATTCGCCGCGGGATCGAGGAACACCTCGCCGATGCCGGGTTCCGCTATTTCTTCGTGGATGCCCACCTGGCCGCTGCCGGACACCCGCTGGGGCTGTCGGGCGACCCGGCCGGCGACCCCAACACTCACACTCCGCAGCGGCACGCGCCCGCGTCCGAGCCATTGCGCTCGCCCTACCGGGCCTATCGCGTCGCCCACGGAGAGGTGGCGGCGTATGTGCGCGATCCCCGCGCCTCGATGCAGGTCTGGAGCCGCTTCGAGGGCTACCCGGGAGACGCGTCGTATCTGGAATTCCACAAGATGCGCTGGCCCGGCGGCCTCAAGCTCTGGCGTGTCACCGGGCCCGGCGTGGATCTGGGACACAAGCAGCCCTACAACCCCGATGAGGCGGCCGGCACGGCGCTGAGTCATGCCGAGCACTTCTCTCGCCTGCTGGCCGGCATTGCCGAAGGGCAGAGTCAGACCCGCGAAGGCGTGGTCGTGGCCCCCTTTGATACCGAGCTCTTCGGACACTGGTGGTTTGAAGGTCCCCAGTTCCTGGGTCAGGTGTATCGCGCATTACGCGACAAGACGAACGCGATCACGCCCGCGAGCGGGTCCCGCCACCTGCAGGAGCATCCGCCCCGGGCCGCCATCCGGTTGCCGTGGGGCTCCTGGGGGGCCAATGGCGACAGCAGCATGTGGCTGAGCGAGCAGACCGCCTGGACCTGGGAGCGGCTCTGGCCGCTCGAGCAGGCGTTCTGGGATGTGGCGCCCGGCGCGCTAACTTCCAATGAGGCCCGGCCAGTGCTGGCGCAGGCCGCGCGGGAGCTGCTGCTGGCGCAGTCCTCCGACTGGCAGTTCATCATTTCCACCGGGGCGGCCGGTGACTATGCGGAAATGCGATTCCGCCAGCACTGCGACGATGCCGAGCGGCTGATCGCGGCGCTGGGCCCTGCGCGTGGATCCGGCCTGGAGGCAGCCCACCGGCTTGCTGACGAGCTCTACCAGAGGGATACCGTCTTCCCCAACGTGCTGCCGGCCATTGCCGCGGCGCTCGGTGGCTCCCGCTCGCTCGCCGTCAGCTGATCCATGGCGTCAATCCGATTCGCCTTCGGACTCCACCTGCATCAGCCGGTGGGTAATTTCGATCATGTGTTCGCCGATCACGTGCGGAACGTGTACCGCCCGATCCTCGAGCACCTCTCCGCCCGCGACTTCTTTCCGGTCGTCCTGCACCTCTCGGGGCCATTACTCGAGTGGCTCGAGGATCACGATACGGCCTACCTCGACCTGCTGGGCCGCCTCGTGGCCGACCGCCGGATCGAGCTGCTCCTGGCCGGGTTCTACGAGCCGGTGCTGGCCTCCCTGCCCCGCGCCGACCGGGTGGAGCAGATCGAGTGGATGCACGAGGCTATCCGGCAGCGTTTCGGGGTGGACGCGCGCGGGCTCTGGCTGACCGAGCGGGTGTGGGAGCCCGAGCTGGCGGCGGACCTGGCGGATGCCGGTGTCCGCTATGCCCTGGTGGATGATCGCCATTTTCTGGTATCGGGCTTCTCGAGCGACCAGCTTCACGCGCCCTTCCGGACTGAAAGCGGGGGCAAGCAGGTCGCATTATTTCCGATCGATGAGCGGCTGCGCTACCTGATTCCCTTCCGCCCTCCTGAAGAGACGGCAGAGTACCTTCGCTCGCTCCGGGGCGCCGGCCAGCGTCTGGCCGTGTTTGCCGACGACGGTGAGAAGTTCGGCGGGTGGCCGGGAACCCACAACTGGGTGTATGAACGGGGCTGGCTCAACCGCTTCCTGGAGGCAGTGGGCGGGCAGGTCGAGCGGGGCGAGGTCCAGCTCAGCACCCTGAGCGACGCGCTCGAGACGGTGCCGAGCGGTGGCATCGCATACCTCCCTACCGCGTCGTACCGCGAGATGGAGGGCTGGTCGCTGCCGCCCGATCCAGCTTTGCGACTGATCCGGCTGGAGCTGGATCTGGGCCCCCACCGGGTGGCCGGTCCGGACGGCGCGCTTATCCGGGGCTCGCACTGGCGCAACTTCCTGGTGAAGTACTCCGAGTCCAACCGGATGCACAAGAAGATGCAGGCCCTCTCGCTGCTCTGCCGGCGTCGCGGTGACCCGAATGCGGCTCGCCGGGCCATCGGGCGGGCTCAATGCAACGATGCCTACTGGCATGGAGTGTTCGGCGGGCTGTACCTACCCCACCTCCGTGAGGCCATCTGGCAGAATCTGGCGCTTGCCGAGGGAGAGCTCAGGCGGGGAGAGGACCTGGAGGTGGAGGTGCTCGATCTC
Source organism: Gemmatimonadales bacterium (assembly GCA_036379675.1). Classification (GTDB taxonomy): domain Bacteria; phylum Gemmatimonadota; class Gemmatimonadetes; order Gemmatimonadales; family GWC2-71-9; genus CAVVWJ01. The sequence continues at coordinate 4,276 of DASVGF010000080.1, forward strand.
GACGGCGACGGGCATAACGAGATCTGGATCCACTCTGATCAATTCTCGGCGCTGATCAGCCCGAACCGGGGGGGCGCCGTCGAGGAGTACACCGTCTTCGCGGGAGGGATCAACTACGCCAACACCCTCACCCGCCGCCGGGAGGCCTATCACGAAACCGCGCTGGACAATCAGGCCGAGGCACCGCTCGATGTCGATCCGCGAGCCCTGTTTGTGGACCGGATCCTGCCGGGTGGTCTGGCTCTGGCGGCCTATGCGTCAGGAGACTACC
>DASVGF010000081.1:0-3410 GCA_036379675.1 Gemmatimonadales bacterium
GAGATTGGTCTGGGTGGCTGGGTTGGCGTACATCTCGTCGTTCATGGCCGGCGCGATGAGCAGCGGAGCAGTCCGGGCGAGCAGCAGCGTGGTGAGATAGTCGTCCGCCAGTCCCATCGCGACCCGGGCGATAAGGTTCGCGGTGGCCGGGGCCACGATGATGACGTCGGCCGTCTGACCCAAGCGGACATGTGAAAGCGCCCCGCCCGAGTCCCAGAGGGAGCTCTGAACAGGGCGCCCGGTGAGCGCCTCGAACGTGGCAGGCCGCACGAACTCGCCGGCCCCCTGCGTCAGGACCGCATCAACCCGGGCTCCCGCCTCGACCAGCCGGCGGGCGAGGATGCAGCTCTTGTAGCAGGCGATACCGCCTGACACGCCGAGGACGACGTGCCGGCCGGCCCACACGGTCAGGCCTCGGAGCGGCGGCGCCGAACCAGCTTGTAATTCAGATCTCCCCCCACCAGCTCCTGCATGGCCTTGGTGGTGAGCTTTTCGGACGGCTGCTGAAGCTGGTCCTTGGGAAACTCGTTCAGGTAACGGGCAAATTTGGCGGCCACGAGTACCCCGAGGTACTTGTTACCGGCCTGACGAGCGACTTCGGATGGCGTGATAATGCGCATTGAGGGTCCTGGGTCTGGGTCCAAGCGAAGAAGTCACTTCTCGATTTTCTTTGCAGCTTTCAGTACATCCCGCCGCAGCTCTTCGACAAATGCGGAAAGCTCAGTCTGCCGGGCGACCCGGTGCGATTCGGCCTCCAGAATCGAGGCCACCTGCGAGACGGCGTCGGTCAGATCCTCGTTCACGACGACATAATCGTACTCGCGCACCGCGGCTAATTCCTCGGCCGCCCGCGCAACCCGCCGCCGGATGACTTCCGGATCCTCCGTGTTCCGTCCGGCCAGCCGATGAACCAGCTCCTCGGCCGACGGCGGCAGCACGAACACGAGCAGGGCGTTGGGCAGGGCCTGCCGGATCTGCCGGGCCCCCTCGATTTCCACGTCGAGCACTGCGTGCCGCCCCTCGGCAAAGATCCGGCTGATCTCGCTCTTGAGCGTCCCATACAGCTCGCCGGCGTACGTGGCCGACTCGAGAAACTCGCCCTGCTTCTGCCGCCGCTCGAACTCCGGGCGGGTGAGAAAGTGGTAGTCCCGGCCATTGAGCTCACCGGGCCGAACCGCCCGGGTGGTGGCCGACACGGAGTAGCCCAGGTCGCCCCGGCCCTGCAACAGCTTCTTCGCGATCGTCGTCTTCCCGCCGCCGGAGGGGGCGGAGAGCACGAGCAGAAACGGCGTCACTCGAGGTTCTCGAGCTGTTCCCGGAACTTCTCGAGCTCACCCTTCATCGCGATGACCAGCTGCGCGATCTCGGCATCGCCTGCCTTGCTGCCGATGGTATTCACCTCGCGGCCCAGCTCCTGGGCCAGAAAGCCGAGCTGCTTCCCCACCGGCTTTTCGCTGGTGAGTGCGCCGCGCACCGCCGACACGTGAGACTTGAAGCGGACCAGCTCCTCGGTGATGTCAAGCTTGTCCGCCAGAAAGGCGAGCTCCTGCGCCAGCCGTTCCTCGTCCACCGTTCGCCCATCGAGCAACTCGGCCACGGCAGCCCGCAGCCGGTCCCGTTCCTTGACCAGTCTTTCGGGCGCCCGAGCGGCGATCGTCCCGGCCGAACGCTCGAGCAGGTCCAGGCGGTGCGCCAGCTCCTGGGTGAGCGCTTCACCTTCGCGGGCGCGCATGGCCCGGCATTCGGCGCCGGCCCTGGCCACCACCGGCTCCACTTCGCTCCAGGGCACTTCATAGGTGCCGTTCGCAGCCGAGGACAGCACCTCGGGCTGGCGGGCCACCAGCTCTACGGTCACTTCGCCACCGAGGCCGAGCGCCGACTGCATCTCCCTGAGGCGCGCGGCCACCAGCCGGGCCCGGTCGAGGTCCACGGCGAAGCCGGTCTGACCGTCGGCCGACTCGGTCCAGCGCGCCTGCACCGAAAGATGCCCCCGGTCGAAGTCGCGGCGCAGCCGCTCGCGCAGCTCCCCTTCGAGAGCGCTGAGGTCGCTGGGAAGCTTGGCCGAGAGATTGAAGTACCGGTGATTGACGGTCCGGATCTCGATCCGGAGCCGCCGACCGGCTACCGGCCCTTCTGCGGCGCCGAACCCCGTCATGCTGTACGGCAAGCCGAGCCTCCATGGTAGCCGGGAAAGCCCGTGAATTTACTCCCGAATTGCCCGCTTTGGTAGGCTGCGGGCAGGATAGTGGCAGAACCTGGATCGGCCATCCGCCCCTTTCTGCCGCGGTGTCCCTGCGGATAGTTGTGGCCGCTAAACTCTTTTCGGCATGACGGTTGCGTTGTTGAGTTAACCTAGTTTAGGAACTCCCACCGCACCCCGTACTTGCTGCCGTATCCGGGGATTTCAAACCCGGGCACATACGTGAGAGACGTGTTGGTCACGTTGACGCGATCCCAGTAGATCTGGAAGCGATCCAGCTGAATCTGTATGAGGCTGCTCACGAAGGTGGCGCCTTTGAGCGGGATGACGGCGCCCGAGAGCTCGCGGCCGATAACCCCACTGCCCCAGCTCTCCACCGCCAGCCGCAGCTTCAGGTCGAAAGTCCCGCTGGGAAACTTGCGAAGGAACTTGGAGCGGATCGTGGCGGCTCCCATGGAGTGAGTCGGCGGTACCCCATCGACCTGGGTGTCCCGCGGATCGCTGTGCCAGACCTCCAGCGTGAGCCACTGGAGCGGAGCCACTCGCGCCGAGGCGGTAACCCACTCGGTTCGCGGCGAGCCAGTCAGTCGGGGAACCCGGGGGAACTCGGCATATCCCGGCGGCTCGAAGGCCGAGGTGCGGGCATACACCACCTGGAAGCCGAGCCGAGCCCGGTTCCACCCCAGCGCCGCCTGGAAATCGCGGATCTCCTGCGCGGTGTCGGAGAGAATCGACGGGGCCGCCACCATCTTACCCAGCCGCGCACTGCCGGTCAGCGCCAATCCCCGTATCGGCTCCAGCCCCGCCGACAGCTCGGCATAGTCGCTATTGCGGCCGCCGAAGTGGTGGAGGTGGGCCAGCTCCGCCCAGGCGCTGAATTGCTGGATCGGGTTCCAACCCACCGAAGCACGGATATCCAGCGGGGTCCACCGGGTTCGGTGAAATGCCGACCCGGTGATCGAGAGCGCCCGTGCCCGATATGTGAGATAGCCCCCGATCTGATTGATCTGCTGGTTCAGGCCGGCGCCGTCCCACCCGGTCCGGGCATAGATGAGATCGATGCGGGGCCCCAGCCCTTCCCGGCCGCCGCGGCCCTGGAGCGTGGCCCGAAAGTGCACGTCGGTGCGAGTGGCATCGAACCCGGGCCCGATCGTATCGGGAATGAAGGCGGTGCTGGTGACGAAGGGCCGCCGGTTCGGTCCGGAGCGAA
>DASVGF010000082.1:0-52890 GCA_036379675.1 Gemmatimonadales bacterium
GTCGCCCTCGTCGGCCGGCCCCAGGATGACCGCCCCCGCGCCATCGGCAAAGATGACGGCGACGTGGCGCCCGGCGCTCGACACCTCCAGCCCGGTGGACTGGATCTCCGAGCCGACGACCAGGACTCGCCGGAACTGGCCGGTGCGGATCCACGCATCGGCCACGGAGAGGGCGTAGATGAAGCCGCTGCACTGGGCACGGATGTCGAGCGCGGGAATGGTGGATATCTGGAGGAGGCGCTGGAGGTAGACCCCGTTGCCGGGCGCGAAGTGGTCGGGGCTCGAAGTGGCGTAGACGATGGCGTCGAGGTCGCCCGGCTCGAGGCCGGCCATCTCGAGCGCCTGGAGGGTGGCCTGATGGGCCATGTCCACCCCGGTTTCCCCCTCCCTTACCCAGCGCCGCTCCTGGATGCCGGTGCGGGTACGGATCCACTCGTCGGTGGTGTCCATGACCTGGGAGAGCTCCTCGTTGGTCACCACCCGCTGGGGAACCGCCAGGCCGGTTCCCAGGAATCGAGATCGCTTCATCGGCGTATCTTGGTCCGGCCTAAAGATGTGCGCAAGGAGATTGCCCATATCCAGACGAGCCACGAAGCCGCCAGCGCCCATCCCATGCTGCGCCATTCCTCCCATACCACGCCCACCGGCGTGAGCCACAGGGGCCACCACGCATCGGGACGGAGGCGATGCCGCTCGATGACGCGAACGGCCGTAAACCCTGCGTGCAGCCGGTTGAGCACCGTGGCGCACACATCTTCGGCCCGAGGGTCCGCCGCTCCCCGGACCAGGTTCCAGACCATGCTGGTGGCGCCCCACCCGTGGCTGTCACTCACGCCCACCACGAAGCGATTCTGAGCGCGAGCCAGCGCGATGACGGTATCTCGTTCCGCTTGCGTTATCTCATTCGCCTTGGGCGACGCGTTGACGATCTCGAACCCGTCGAGACCAGCGCGCGTGAGCGCATCGAGCCGCCCCCAGTGATTGCGCCGGTATTCGGGGAGGGACGCGACCGACAGCGAGCCGTAGGCCGAGTCGCTGGTCTGGAGCAGCGCCAGCAGGGCGTCGAAGGACCCGTTGTATCGCCGGCGATCCACCGGCAGCGTGTCGCCCAGGAGCACGATGTGCGCCCTCCAGGCGCTGACCTCTATGCCCGGACACAGAACTGTGGGGTCGCTCCCGACTCCCGACTCCCGACTCACCAGATTGTGGTCCGTAATGAATGCGACATCGAACCCCGCCCGGGCATGCCACCGCCGGTTGGCCTCGGCGTCGAACCCCCGCATCAAGGTCCCTCGCACGTCGTGGGAGAGGTTGGTGTGGCTGTGGAAGTCCACCACCAGGTCGTCCCGGCCGGTGCCGGCCAGGGCGAGCATGGGACGATGCCACAGCGCGCCCGCGGCCAGGAAGGCGAGCAGGAGCGCCAGCGCACCAACCAGAGTCCCGACCTCCCTCAGAGCCGAAAACGGGCGGTGGCCCCCGAAGAGCCGCCATATCAGGTACAATACCGCCAGGCCGGCAAGGAACCCTTTCAGCCGGCTGATGCTCAGCATCGAGATCGCGTCCCACAGCGTGAACACCGGGGCAAAGACCAGATAGAGCCAGGGGGCCTCGAGCTGCAGCCCCGCCGGTGATACGCCGGCCACAGGGTCGGAGAGTGCCGGAACCGATGCCACCCGGGCAATCACTACAAAGGCAGTCAGCGCGGCCGGAACGCGAATGCGCGAGATCCGGTTCATCGAGCGAAGCACCTGAGAGGCGGAAGACGATGACCCCGCAAGGCGATAGTCTGGATGAGGAGTTTCCTCTGGGTGACGGGACGGCCGAAACCGAGGCCGCGGTACGCTGTCCCTACTGCGGCGAAATCAACGAGATAGCCCTGGACCCCGGAAGTGGCGCCAGCCAGGAGTATGTGGAGGACTGTCAGGTGTGCTGCCGGGCCTGGACGGTACGGGTGCACTACCAGGCCGACGGGGCGGCGGACGTGGTCCTGGAGCCGGAGGACCTGGCCTAGGCGCCAGGCCGCCTACTCGTACCGCAGCGCCACGATCGGGTCGAGCCTGGCGGCCCGGCGTGCCGGCCAGATTCCGAAGAACAGGCCGACGGCCGCGCTGAAGGCAAACGCGATGCCCACCGCCGTGGGCGAAATCAGCGTGTTCCACTGGAACACCTTCGAGAGCAGTATCGCGGTGCCGATCCCGAGGAGGATGCCGATCACTCCGCCCAGCAGGCAGAGGGTCAGCGCCTCGATCAGAAACTGCAGGAGGATGTTGAGCCGGGTGGCGCCGAGGGCCTTCCGCACCCCGATCTCGCGGGTGCGCTCGGTCACCGAGACCAGCATGATGTTCATGATCCCGATGCCTCCCACCAGCAGGCTCACCGCGGCGATGCTGGCCAGCAGGCTGGTGAAGACCTGGGTGGCCTGCTGCTGGGTGGCCAGCACGTCCTGCTGGTTCCGGATGGCGAAGTCGTTGTCGGCCCCCGGGCGCAGCTTGTGCTCCCGCCGCAGCACCCGCTCCAGGTCCACCATGCCCTGCTCGATCGGCACGCTGTCGGCCACCTGGATCGAGAACGAGCGCAGCCGGTTGCTTCCGAATACCCGGTAGCGCGCCGTGTTGAGGGGGATCAGGATCTGCTCGTCCGGGTTCCCGAACCCCCCGGCCGAGCCCTTTTCGCTGAGCACCCCGATGATTTCGAAGGGGATGCCGCGGATCGTCAGGCTCTGGTTGATCATGGCCGCCGGGTTGCCCCCGAGCATGCGGGGCACGGAGGCGCCCAGCACGGCGTAGCGCTGCCGGGCCTCGTCCTCCCCTGCGGTAAACATCCGCCCATACGGCACCGTGTAATTCCGCACATCGACGTAGTTGGAGGTGGTGCCCACGACGTTCACACTGCTGTTCTGGTTGCCGTACTTGACCTGGAGCGGCTGCTGCATCTCGGGAACGACCGCCGCGAGCAGGCGGGCGTCACGCCGGAGCGCGTCGTAGTCGTCGGTGCTCAGAATGGTGCGGTCCGTGATCATGATTCCGCCGTGCCTTGCCTGGCCGGCGAACACGGTGAACACGTTGGCGCCCAGCGCGGCAATCCGGTCCTGCACCGCCTTCTGCGCTCCGCTGCCGAGCGCCACCATGGTAATCACCGCGCCGACCCCAATGATGATGCCCAGCATGGTGAGCGCCGACCGGAGCATGTTGGCCCGGATGGATTGCAGCGCCACGGCCAGCGTTTCGCCCAGCAGCACGCTAGGGCCTCGTACCCGGCGCGGGCTGAGTGGTTTGCTGGCGCATGCCCGGTACCGCCCCGCCGCCGGTGATCCGATTCATCCGATCGCGCATGTCCTGCTGCGATTGCACCAGGCTGGCACTGGGCAATACCAGCACCGAGTCCGACGCGGTCAGACCGTCCAGCACCTCGCTGTAGTCCATGTCGGTGAGGCCGGTGCGGATCCACACCGGGGTGGGTTGACCACTGCGTTTGACGAAGACGATGTAGCGGGAACCCACCCGCTGAGGGGCTCCGCGCTGCGATCTGGCGCCGTCCCGAGGCCGGTCGCCGCTGCTCACCGCCGGTGAGGCCCCCAGGGAGGTTTGGGTGGCCGAATCCCGGGCCGGCCTGGCCGCGGTCAGCTGCTGCTGCACCGTTTCCGGCGACAGGCCCAGCACCGACGCCGCGGAACTGACGTCCCGCAGGGTGCGGAGGGCTGCGTTCGGTACCGCGAGCACATTGTCCCGCCGGCCCACGTGAATCTCCACCTCCGAGTTCATGCCCGGACGGAGCAGCCCCTCCTTGTTGTCGATCCGTACCAGGACCGGGAACATGGTGACGTTCTGCTCCGTCTGCGCCTGCGGCTCGATCTTGAGCACGGTCCCGTCGAAAGGGCGATTCGGGAATGCGTCGACGGTGACGGTGGCGCGCTGACCCGGCTGGACCTTCCCGATGTCGGTCTCGTCCACCAGCGTGCGAACCTGCACCAGGTTGAGGTCGGCCATCTTGAGCAGCACGGTGCCCCCGCCCACATCGTTGGTCGGTGACGAGATCACCTGACCCCGCTCTACCTGCTTTTCGATGATGGTGCCGTTGATCGGAGCCCGCACGTTGGTGTCGTCCAGCTGGTCCTTCGCGTTGTCGAGCGCCACCCGGGCCCGGATGACCTCCGCGTTGGCGTTGGCATAGTCGAGCAGCGCTTGCTCGTGCTCCTGCTCGGTGATGGATTGCGACTTGAAGAGCTCGTCGGCCCGGCGCTTCTGGGAGTTGGCATTGGCCAGGCGCGCCTGGGCCACCTCGAGGTCGGCCTGGGCCTGGGCCACCGCGTTCCGGGGAATCCGCGGATCCACCCGCACCATCAGTTCGCCCCGCTTGACCACCTGGCCGGTCTCGACGGCGAGGTCGAGGATTTCGCCGGAAGCCTTCGACTTCACTTCCACCGTGGTGTCGGGCTGGAGGGCACCCGAGGCCTGGGCCGACACCACGATGTCGCGGCGTTCGACCGGCAGCGCCTGGTAGGGAACCGGCGGCGCTTCCTTCTTGCACGCCGCGACCAGGATTGCCGGTACGATGAGGCACCTCATCCCGAGCAGAGCGAGGGACCTACTCCGAGAGTTCCGGAAAGCGGCTGGCAAGTTCCCTCGGTCGCTACACTCCCTCGGGATGAGGTGCTCACCCATTACGCCCGCCTCCCGGTCTCGAAATCCCGCTCGACTCTCCCGTCCTTCAGATGCACCTGCCGCCGGGCGTGCTCCGCGATGTCGTGCTCGTGAGTGACCAGGACGATGGTCTGGCCATTGTCATGCAGCCCCTCGAACAGGGCCATGATCTCCTCGCCGGTGGCGCTGTCCAGGTTGCCGGTGGGCTCATCGGCCAGCAGAATGCTCGGCTTGTTCACCAGCGCGCGGGCAATCGCCACCCGTTGGCGCTGGCCGCCGGACAGCTCGTTGGGCCGGTGGTTCATGCGGTCGGCCAGCCCCACCCGCTTCAGCGCCTCGCTCGCCAGATCGCGCCGCTCCCGGGACCCGATCCCGGCGTACACCAGGGGAAGCTCCACGTTGTGGAGGCTGGTGGCGCGCGGCAGCAGGTTGAAGGTCTGGAACACGAACCCGATTTCCTTGTTGCGGATCCGGGCCAGCTCGTCGTCTTCCAGCTCGGAGACCCGGTAGCCGTTGAGCCAGTATTCGCCGCCGGTCGGGCTGTCGAGGCAGCCGACCAGGTTCATGAGCGTGGATTTGCCCGAGCCGGAGGGCCCCATCACCGCCACGAACTCGTTCTTCCGGATGGTGAGGTCCACCCCCCGAAGCGCCCGGACGATCTCGCCGCCCATATCGTACTCGCGCTGAAGATTGCGGGTGACGATCACCGCGTCCCGGGGGACGTCGGCCGGCAGCATGGCCATGCGCTCTTCGGTGTTCGGCAGGGTGCTGGTCACAGATTCCGTCCGATCAGCGCTTCGATCTGCGCCTTGGCGCGGAGGTAATCGAAACGGGCATTCACCACGTCCACCTCCGCCTGGTTGAGGGCTTCCTGGGAAGTCAGCAAGTCCACGATGGTCGAGACGCCGAGACGGTACCGCTGCTGCTGCACCCGCATGTCCTCACCGGCGGCCGCGACGCTGGTCTGGGTAATCTCGATCCTGGTCCGGGCGGCGTCCAATTCGGCCAGGCGCGTAGTGAGGTCCGCCTCGATCTGGCGGCGGGAGTCAGCCGCCGTGGCCTCGGCCAGGTCCACCTCAGCTTCGCGCTGCGTCACGGTAAGCTCGCGGCTGAACCCGTCGAAGACGTTCCACCGAAGCGCCAGGCTGATCTGGCGCTGGTTGAGCAAATCGTAGTCGTTGATCCGGCTGCCGTTCCAGCCGGTGTTCGCGTTCAGCGTCAGTGACGGCCAGTACGACGAGCGCGACGCGCGGGCCGATGCCCGGGCCGCGGCTGCGTTGGCCAGCGCGCTCTGGATCCGGGGCGATTTCGACTCGGCCTCTATCCGCAGCGCCTGGGTATCGATGGCAGGCAGCACGCGGTAGAAAGCGGAGTCGTCCGCGGCTCGCACCCGGCCCGCCTCGCCAATGAGCCGCGCCAGGTTTGCCTCCGCTGAAGCGAGCAGGGCCTGGGTGGTGATCTGCTCCAGGCGCGCGTTGCCCAGAGTTACCAGCGAACGAAGCGAATCTGAGCGGGTAGCGGAGCCCGCCCGCAGCTTGGCAACCGACACCTTGAGCTGCTCCTCCGCGCGGCGCACGCTGGTCTCCCGGACCTTGAGCAGCTGGGCGGCAGCCAGGGCGTCGAGAAACTGATTGGTGGTGGCTAACGCCTGCCCGAACCTCGCGTCTACCCACGAAGCCTCAGCCGCGCTCTGACTGGCTTTGGCCGCCCGCATCTCAGCTCCCCGGCGGAAGCCGGTAAACAGATCGAGGCTGGCCGACAGTGACGTGCTGATGCTGCGATTGCTGGAGTTCCCGCCCGCCAGCTCGCCCGTCACGGGGTCGATCCTGGTTGCGCCCTCGGAGAAGAAATCGCTGGCGGAGCTGCCGGCTGAAAGTGTGGGCAGGTAGGCCCCGAGGGCGCTCCTCCGCCGGGCGTCGGCCGTGCGCACGTCCGACGCGGCGCGCACCACCGCGGGCTGGACCCTTTCGGCCCGGCGGATGGCCTCAGCCAGCGTGATCTCCCGTGCCTGGCCCGACGCAGCTCGCGCGTTGGCCAGAGCCAGGACAACCATCAGCAGGCAACCGCGCTGGATCATGGGCACCACGCGTGAGATCGGCGGTTCGAGGCGATAGTTGAATGAACGGGGCGTTTGCCGGAAAGTTTCACGCAGAAACGCGAGCCCATGGGACAAGGATTCGCCAGGCGAGGGCCTGGTCGCAGGGTCAGCGGTCCACCCGGCGGCGAAACGCCTCCCGGCCAGCGCCGAGCGCAAACCAGGCGCAGAGGCCGGCAAGGACATACGCCGACTCCCGGGGCAGCGCCACGAAGAGCAGCCCCAGGGCAATGAAGATGGCGCTGATCGGTCCGAACACCGACCGGCGAGCATGGCCGACGATTGCCCGGAGGGCCAGCACGGTCCGGCGGCGCCGCTCGAGCGGGCTCCGGCGATGGGCCGTTCCCTCTACTTCGGGATCCTGGTGAGTCAGGACCGCCGGCAGCGCCTGGCTGATTCGCCTCGGCCCCCGAACCGGCCGGCTGGCCACCTCTCGGCTTCGCGCCACATCGCGGCGGAACTGACCCTGCATGGCGTCGGCCAGCGCCCGGTCGTCGATCAGAACGTCCAGCTCGTAATTGCCCAGGAGACTCGAGGGATTCAGGTTGCTCGAGCCGATCCGCACCCAGCGTTCGTCGCTCACGATGGTTTTGGCATGCAGCATGGGCCCTTCCCACTCGTAGATGCGGACTCCGCTCCGGAGGAGATCCCGGTAGCCGATCCTCGAGATGTTCCGGATCAAGGGGAGGTCGCTGGAGCCCGGAACGAGGAGGCGGACATCAACGCCGTCCCGCGCGGAATCACGGAGCGCCTGAAACAGACGTGGCGGCGCCATGAGATAGGCGTCGGTGATCCAGAGTCGCTCGACGCTGCCCGCGGCCAGCAGCTCGATGACCCGATAGGCGCGCTCTCTGCCGGGCTCGCCGCTGATGACCCGGATGTCGGCGCTCCCCTGCGGCGCCACCACGCCGGCTACCTGATCGGAGGGCACCCGGCCGCCGGCGACCTGCCACGCCGCCCCGAAGGTCTGGTCCAGCACCGCCGCCGCGGGCCCGGCGACGTCGACCGCCGTGTCGCGCCACGGCTGGCCGCCCGCGGTGCCCTCCCCGGTCCATTCGCAGCCGATGCACAGCCCGCCGAGAACGGCGCGGGCTCCGTCGGCCACCACGAGCTTCCGGTGATTGCGGGACAGATTGGTGACGGCATCCATCAGCTGGGGCGGATGAAAGGCCCGCACTTCGACGCCGGCGTCGCGCAGGTGGCGCCAGAACTTGCGGCTGGTACCGAGCGAGCCGAACCAGTCATACAGCACTCGCACGTGGACTCCCTCCCGCGCCCGCTGGGCCAGCAGCTCTGCAAACCGCCAGCCGGCGTCATCGCTCCGGATGATGTAATTCTCGAAGTGGACCCAGCGGGTGGCCTGCGTGATCAGGTCGAGCATGGCCCGGTAGGTATTGGGCCCGTCGATGAGGAGGTGCACCTCGTTGCCCGGCACCGGACGGCCGCCCGCGGCCCGGTTGATGGCGGCTGCGACGGTCGGATCGGGCTCGGAGCGGACTGCCGTCACGGGGAGCCGAGCCCGAGCGCGCGCTCATGTGGCCGCAGCGCCCCGAGCACGAAGCCGATGTGGTCGTCGAGCGAGACTCCCAACTCCTCGGCACCACGGGTCACGTCCTCACGGCTGACCCCGCGGGCAAACGCCTTGTCCTTGAGCTTCTTCTTGACGCTGGAGACCTCGAGATCCTGCAGGCTGCGGGAGGGCCGTACCAGCGCGCAGGCCACCAGGAAGCCGGCCAGCTCATCCACGGCAAAGAGGGCCCGGGCCATAGGGGTGTCGCGGGGGACGCCGCTGTAGTTGGCGTGCCCCAGAATCGCGCGCTGCATGGGCTCCGGGAGGCCCTGCGACGCCAGCACCCGCACGCCCTCGGCCGGATGCCCTTCGGTGGCCGAGTGTTCTGGGTTGGGGAAGCGCTCGTAATCGAAATCGTGCAGCAGCCCTACCAGGCCCCACGTCTCGGGGTCTTCGCCGGCCCGCTGCGCCATCGCGCGCATCGCAATCTCGACGGCGTACATGTGCTTCCGCAGCGCATCGGACACGGTGTACTCGTGCATGAGTGCCAGGGCGCGGTCGCGGCTCCAACTCATGGCTTCCCTCTCACTTCTCACCTTGCAGTTGAGGGTACCCGGCCGAGAGCGTGACGCGATTGGCCACCTCGCCATCGAGGCTGATCTCGAAGGCGTACTGGCCCGGGCGGGGGAGGGGCACGTCGAACACCAGTACGGCTCCGGCCTCGACGTCCACCACCCCGGCCGGAGGCTCGCCAAACTGGACCGTGCCTTCTCCGCCCAGGAGCTCGGTTCCGGCTTCATCCACGAAACGAATGCGAATGGTATGGATCCCGATCTCGGTCCGGCGCCCACGCACCCGTAGCACGAGGTGGGTGCGAGGGTAGACCGCGGGAAAGTTGGAGAGCCAGACGTGCTGAAACATGCCGAGCACGCTGAGCTTTCCCTGCTGGTCGATCAGGGCATAGTCGGCGACGACCGCGAAATCGAGGTGCAGGGGTCAGGTGACTCGGATGGATGTAATGACGTCGTTCTGCTTGATCTTGTTAACAACGTCCATGCCTTCGGTGACCTGTCCGAAGACCGTGTGTACCTGGTCGAGATGCGGCTGCGGCGAGTGGGTAATGAAGAACTGGCTGCCACCGGTATCCTTGCCGGCATGCGCCATCGAGAGCGTTCCCGTGGTGTGCTTATGAGTGTTCAGGTGGGTCTCGCATTTGATTTTGTAGCCGGGGCCGCCGGTGCCCACCCGGGGGTTTCCCGGCTCCTTGGAAAGCGGGTCGCCCCCCTGGATCATGAAGTTCGGGATGACGCGATGAAAGCGGGTGCCGTCATAGAACTCGCTGTTCGCCAGCTTCTCGAAGTTCCCGACTGTTCCCGGCACTTCGGTGTCGAAGAGGTCGGCCTTGATGGTGCCCTTGCTGGTCTCGATGGTTGCGCGCTTGGCCACGGTCAATCCTCGCAGAGAGAAAGTGCGGTCAAAGTGGCGGCCCACGCTGCCGGATCCTCGGCTGGCGGGCTGCAGGTAAATCCGGAGCAGGCGTATCCCCGGGGGGCCGTACCCGCTCCTACCATGCCCTCCAAGGCCGGAGGGAGCCGCCGCTCGCCCGCCTGCCGCGGCTCGATTCTCTGGACCGCGCGCCGTGGCAGGAACCCGGCCAACGCCTGGCGGTGCATGGTGTCCGCTGCCGGATCGTCGGCATTGCCCACCACCACGAGATGGGTGGCCGGATTGAGGTGCCAGTCCACTCCCAACAGATAGGTGGCGGCGTAGAGCCCGAGCTCGCGGGCCCGGCCGGCAAAGGCTCGCAGCAGCTCTTCGCCGCGCTCCTGCCAGCGTACCTCGCCGGTGAGCTCATGGAGCCGGGCGCAGACGATGCCCGCGACGCCGTTGGGTGATGGCGTCGGGGTGTCCTGCACCGGCTTGGCCCTGGTGGGCAGCAGGCCCTCGGCCTCCGGCCGGCCCCTGGCGGTGTCGAACAGGCCTCCGCCATCGGGGTCGCGGTAGTCGCTCGACACTCGCTCCATCAGCCGCTCGCTCCACTCGAGCCAGGACCGATCCCCCGTGGCTTCGTACGCGTCCAGCGCGGCGGAAGCGGCCTGGACCTGGTCGTCGAGCAGGCCGGAGATGCCGCCTGGCGTATGGGCGACGGCGTCGGGCTCGCGGCTCTCGCGGCGGAGGCGGTCCAGCGTCTTCAGCGCGTGAGTGCGACTCCAGTCGTCACCCAGCACCGCGCCCGCGCGCAGCAGGGCGGAGGCCATCATCGCATTCCAGTTGGTGTACCTCGTCCGATCGATGAAGGGCGCCTGCCGGCGTGCCCGCTCGGCGCGCAGCTTCTCCTGCGCTGAACGCAGCAGCGCCTCCGTGGCTTCCTCGGTGCGGCCGCTCCGCAGGGATATGGCCGGCACCGTGGCCGAGACGAAGAGGACGTTCTTCCCGGGGTGGTGCTGCATTTCCCCGGCCGTCCCGATGTCGTAGTACGCGCCGGCGACTTCCATCTCTTCGGAACTCAGCACGGCTGCCGCCTCTTCCCGGGTCCAGGTGAAGTAGTCGCCGTCATCCTCCAACCCCACGTCGGCATCCTGGCTGGCGGCGTAGCCTCCCTGGCGATCGGCCATCACCTCGCGGACCCAGCGGACGATCCCTCGCGCTACCTCGGCGTATTCCTCGGTGCCGAACAGCGCAAAGGCATCCAGATACACCTTCAGGAGCTCCGAGTTGTCGTAGGACATCTTCTCGAAGTGGGGAACGATCCACTTGGCGTCCACGCTGTAGCGGTGAAAGCCGCCGGCGAGCTGGTCGTACACGCCACCCCGCGCCATGCCCTGGAGGGTCCGGTCGATGATGGTGCGGACCGGTTCGGAGGGCTGATCGTGCCAGCGACTCAGCAGCAGACTGATTGCCCCGGGATGGGGAAACTTCGGTTGGCTTCCAAAGCCACCGTTGACTGGGTCGAAGACCCGCGTCATCTGATCCACGGCTTCGTCGAGCAATTCGGACGAGAGGTCTCCGGGTGAGGCCTCGTTGAGATCCTCCTCCAGAACCCTCCGGATGGCTTGCGCCTGGGCCTGGATCTGGTCCCGACGCCCCCGATATGCCTCGAGCACTCCCGCCAGGACGGAGCGGAAGCCGGGCCGGCCGTACTTCCCGTCAGGGGGGAAATAGGTTCCCCCGAAGAAGACTTCACCCTCGGGCGTAAGAAAGGCCGTGAGCGGCCAGCCACCCTGCCGGGTCAGGGCCTGTACTGCCCGCTGATAGCGGGCATCCACGTCGGGTCGCTCGTCCCGGTCAACCTTGATGCACACGAAGTGCTGGTTGAGGAACTCGGCCAGCTCCGGATTCTCGTACGACTCGCCGTCCATGACATGGCACCAGTGGCACCAGACCGCACCGATGTCGAGCAACACCGGCTTGTCGGCTGCCGCCGCCGCCGCAAAGGCGGCTTCTCCCCAGGGATACCAGTGAATCGGCTGATGAGCCGCGGACTGGAGATAGGCTGAGCCGGCCTCGGCCAGACGGTTGGTTGCCATTGGGGAAAGTTACCAAGAGTGGGTGCTGCCGGCGTGACTTTCGACCAGCAGGAGGTATTCTTCGGCCTGGATTTTTGCCGGAGGATGGCGGATGCTCGGACTGGAAGAATGGCTGGGCCGGGTCTTGGGCAGCAGCGGGATGCCGCTGACGGTGGCGGCCATCCTGGGCCTCCGCCACGCCACCGATCCGGACCACCTGACGGCGGTATCCACCCTGATTTTGGGGAACCCCGGGAACGGTGCAAGGCGAGCGGGAACGCTGGGTCTGGCGTGGGGTCTCGGGCATGCCATGACGTTGCTGATCTTCGGCTTGCCGGCCGTGCTGTTTCGCCAGTACCTCCCGGCCGGCCTGCTCAGGGCCGCGGAGGTAGCCATCGGGGTGGCGATCACTTTCCTGGCCGGCCGGCTGCTGTTGCGCTGGGTGCGCGGGTCCTTCCACAGCCATTCGCACAGCCATAACGGCTTGGAGCACTCGCACCCGCATGTCCATGAGGCCGCCCACCACATGGCTGGGCACTCCCATTCGCACGCCGAGAGCCTGGGGCGCTCACCGCTCGCCGCGTTCGGGATCGGCCTGGTTCACGGACTCGGCGGGTCTGCGGGGTGGGGAATTCTGGTGGTTGGCGCGGCGCCCTCCCAGTCTCACGCAGTTGCGGCGCTGGTTCTCTTTGCGGGCGGGACAGCGCTCTCGATGGCGCTGGTCTCCTGGACGTTCGGGTATGCCCTGGGGCGCCGGCCGGTGGCACGACGGATCACGTCCGTCGTGCCTCTCCTGGCCGGTGTGAGTCTGTTGTTCGGGGCCTGGTATGCGCTGGACGCGCTGGGTGGCTTGCCGCTACTTCTGCCGCAGTGAATAGACGTACGCCGCCACTGCCTTCACGTCGTCATCGGTAAGCGCAGCGCCGCCTTTCGGTGGCATCGCGATGCCGCTCTTCGACTCTTCTTTCGGCACGCCGTGGATGACCTGGGCGGTGATCTCCTCCAGGGTCCCCTTGCTGTGGATCCAGGTGTCGTCGGCGAGACTCGGGGCTATGGAGCCCGCGCCCTTTGACCCGTGGCAGGCGTAACAGTTTCCCGGCCCGTTGAAGACGGCCTCTCCGCGGGCGACCAGAGCGCTGGCCGGCGACCCCGCATCCGTCGGGGCAGGTGCCGTGGTGTCCGACGCCTGCTTGGGCTGGCTGGTGGTCGAGGGGTCCGAAGTAGACTGGGCGGCCAGAGGTGCCGCTCCGGCCATCGCCAGCAAGGCGACGAGACCGAACTGAGACCGCATGTCCATCGAAAGCTCCTGAGGGGTAAACGACCCATCAGATATACCCCGGGAGCGGGATTGGTCAAGCCTGCTACAAGCCCGGTGGCAATGGCCGGATCTCTACCCGGCGGTTCAGCGCCCGGCCACGCGGACTGTTATCCGGTGTGCGAGGCATGGCGGCGCCATATCCTCGCGCCACCACCTGCTGGAACGGGACTCCCTTGGCCAGCAGATAATTGCGGACCGCCTCCGCCCTCAGGGTGGAGAGATGCTGGTTGTCGGCCGGTGACCCCGCGTTGTCGGTATGCCCGCCGATCTCGACTCGGAGATTCGGGTTTGCCAGGAGGACCTTTGCGATCGAGTCGAGCTCCACATAGGAGCCCGGCTGAAGACGCGCGCTGCCGGTTGCGAACGACACGCCCTCCAGCACCATCGGAGCCCCGTACGAGGGGGCCGGCGCGGGAGCGGGGGCTGGTGGCTCTGCCGCGCGTTGCGGAGCGGTATCCGCCGGGGCCGGGGCCGGTGCCGCTCTTCCGGTCTGGCCGCGGGGACATCCGTTCGGGCCCACGGTGACGCCGGCGGGACTGCGGGGGCAGCGGTCGAGACCGTCGAGGACGCCGTCCCCGTCCTCGTCGCCTGGGCATCCCAGCGCATCGACGGTGGCGCCGCGCGGCGTGTCGGAGCAGCGGTCGAGCCCGTCCGGAATCTTGTCGCCATCGCTGTCCCGGGGACAGCCGGTCGAGTCCACCAGCACGCCCGCCGGGGTATCGGGGCACCGGTCCACTCCATCGGCGATGTTGTCGCCATCGCCATCGCTCGGACATCCGCGGGTGTCCACGGTGGCGCCGAGCGGCGTGTTGGGACAGCGGTCCACCCCGTTGGCCACGCCGTCGCTGTCGTTGTCTACCGGGCAGCCCCGGCTGTCCACCTGCGCGCCTGACGAGGTGTTGGCGCAGCGATCGCGCTTGTTGGGGACGCCATCGGCATCGCTGTCGGGAAGCGGCTTGCTTCCCAGCATGTAGCTCAGCCCGATGTTCAGCCCGTAGTTGGTAAAGTTCACTTCGCCTGGTACGCCGCCTACGGACGTGCTGCCCTTGTTGGGATAGATGGCAACTTCACCGCGAGCCAGTAGCTCGGGTGTCAGCCCGACGCGCACGCCGAGGCCGACTACATAGGAGGTGGTGTTGCCACAGATGATGGCGCCCACGCAGTTGCCGGGATCGGCGTAGCGAGTTCCTCCGTAGCCCAGCTTCCCATACCCCCAGCTGCGTGCGCCCAGCGGAATATTGTACAGCAGCGAGCCGTAGCCTGACTTTACGCTTACTCCCGTGTCGGTGCTTTTAGTCTTTGGCTTGCCGGTCCAGCCCTCAGCCTCCAGCGACAGATTGAATGGGAGCCAGACGGCGATCCGGCCCAGTGCTCCGAGTGCTCCGCCGAGATCGGTAACCAGCGAGTCGCCGAATGCCTGGTAGGCCCCAGCGGCGCCGATCTCGATGAGATACTTCCGCTCCTGCGACACGGCGGGCGTCTGGTAAATAAGGCTCAACACAACAATGCCCAGGAGCCGCAGCGCCCGGGCCTTTTCCCCGGCGGGGAACCAGTAGGTTCGCATGGGTCAAATAGATACGGCGGACTGCACAGCCTGACAAGGAGCGCCGTCACATCGGGCCGGTCCCCTTGGCATCTTCCGAGGGGCACACTACGATTCGCGGCGGTTCCCTGTCGCCCTCGAACAAGGTGCTAGCCGGATGCATGTGATTATCCAGTACTGCGTTGTCTGAAACTACCTTCCTCGAGCCACCGGTCTGGCGGCGGAGCTGAAGCAGGCTTATCCGGAGGCTGAGATCAAGCTGATCCAGTCGTCCGGGGGAGTGTTCGACGTGACGGTGGACGGCAAACTGGTGTTCTCCAAGAAGGCCGCGCGGCGGCACGCCGAGCCGGGAGAGGTCCTGAAAGCAATCCAGCAGGCGATAGGCGGTCAGTGACCGATGCGTATTGCCATCTCCACCGGAGGCGGTGACGCCCCCGGCCTGAACGCCGTCATACGCGCCGTGGTACTGTCGGCCCATAATCGCGGCTGGCAGACGTACGGTATCCAACGCGGCTACGAAGGCCTGCTCAACTTCAATGGGGTGGTGCCCCTGGGGCCGGCCCAGGTTCGCGGCATCACCCACCTCGGCGGCACCATTCTCGGCACGACCAATCGGGGCAACCCCTTCCGCTACGTAATGAAAAACGAGGCGGGGGAGGAGTACGAGATCGACCGCTCGGACGACCTCGTCGCGGCGTTCCAGGCGAGCGGGTTCGATGCGCTGGTCTCGATCGGCGGGGACGGCAGCTTGCAGATCTCGTACGAGCTCTGGAAAAAGGGCCTGCCGGTGGTCTGCGTTCCCAAGACCATCGACAATGACGTCAGTGGCACCCAGCGCACCTTCGGCTTCGACACCGCCGTCAGTACGGCCACCGAGGCCATCGACCGGCTGCACTCGACGGCGGAAAGCCACGACCGGGTGATGGTGGTCGAGCTGATGGGCCGCTACGCGGGATGGATTGCCCTGTACAGCGGCCTGTCCGGTAGCGCCGATGTCATCCTGCTGCCCGAGATTCCGTTCGACATCGAAAAGGTTGTGGCCAAGATCCGGAGCCGCGAGGCTCAGGGTCGGCGCTTCAGCATCGTGGTGGTGGCTGAGGGTGCGCGGTCAAAGGACGGCGCCATCGAGCTGGTCGAGCGGCGCGGAGTCGGTACGGTGGACCGTCTGGGGGGAATCGGCAGCAAGGTGGCGCGGGCCATTGAGTACCACACCGGCAAGGAAACCCGGACACTGGTGCTCGGCCACCTGCAGCGGGGGGGCTCACCCACCACCTACGACCGGCTCCTCGCGCTTCGTTTTGGCGCCGCCGCGGTGCGCGCTGTGGGCGAAGGAGCCTTCGGCGTCATGGTGGGGCTCAAGGGACCGGGCATCGAGCAGATCCCGCTGGAGGAGGTAGTAGGCAAGCCCAGAAACGTTCCGCTCGACTCCGACACCATCGCCACCGCGCGTGAGCTCGGAATCAGCCTGGGGGACTGATCTCCCCGTGGCGAACTCCCTTCCTATGCGCGCGTACCCAGAAACTCCCGCTTACGACCTCGAGGATGTGCTGCATGGGGAGACCATCGCCGACCCATATCGCTGGCTGGAGGACGGAGACGCGCCCGAGACCCGGCGCTGGACCGAGGAGCAGAATGCGCTCACCCAGGCGCACCTGGCCGCTGTCCCGGGGCGCGAGCGCATTCGGGCACGGCTGGAACAGCTGCTTTCGATCGGCGTCCTGGGTGCGCCGACCCCGGTGCGCGGGCGCTACTTCTATCTCCGCCGCGAAGGCCGCCAGAACCAGCCGGTTCTCTACTGGCGCGACGGCGTGGCCGGCGACGACCGGGTGGCCGTGGACCCCAACACCCTCAACGAGTCAGGCACCACCGCCCTCGACTGGCATTATCCGAGCACGGATGGACGGTTCCTGGCCTTTGGGCTCTCCGAGAACGGCAACGAGCAGAGCGTGCTCCATGTGATGGACCTGGAGAGCGGGCGGGAGCTGCCCGACCAGATTACCCGGATGCGGGCCGCGTCCCTGGCGTGGCTCCCCGACAGCAGCGGCTTCTACTACACCCGCTATCCCGCTGCCGATCTGGTTCCCGCCGGCGAGGATCAGTACCACCGGGCAGTCTACTTTCACCGTCTGGGCACCGATCCGGAGCAGGATCCCCTGGTCTTCAAGCCGGCGGAGAAAGAGCACTGGCCGGGGATAAGCCTCTCACCCGACGGCCGCTGGCTCGTAGTGAGTGTCGCGCGCACGTTCGATCAAACCGATCTGTATCTGCGGGATCTCGCTTCGAATGGCGAGCTGGTGGCCGTGGCTCGCGACCTGGCGGCCTCCTTCGAGGGCGAGGTGGCCCATGGCAGGCTCTTCCTGCGCACCAACCTCGGCGCCCCGACCTACCGGCTGTATGTCGTGGATCCGGAGCGCTCTGACCAGAGCGCCTGGCGAGAGATCGTGCCACCTCGGAAAGAGGCGGTGCTGGAGGGAGCGGCCATAGCGCAGGACCGGCTGGCCCTCAGCTACCTCGAGCGTGCCTCCTCGCGCCTCCGCCTGACCGATCTGGACGGCCGTCTGATTCAGGATGTCGCACTCCCCACGCTCGGCAGCGTGTTCGGCACCGGCGCCGAGTGGAACGGGCGCGAGCTGTTCTACGGCTTCTCGTCGTACACGGTGCCTCCCAGCGTCTATCGCATCGATCTCACCACCGGCGACACGATCCTCTGGCGGGGTGTCGAGGCCGGCGTGGACTCGAGCGAGCTCGAGGTCCGTCAGGTGAGCTACCCCTCCAGAGACGGAACCCCGATCTCGATGTTCCTGGTCCATCGCCGGGGGCTGGCCAGGGACGGTGCCAACCCCACCTACCTCACTGGATACGGCGGCTTCAACATCAGCATGACGCCGGCGTTTTCCCGATCCCTGCTTCTGTGGTTGGAGCATGGTGGTGTGGTGGCCGTCCCCAACATCCGTGGAGGAGGCGAGTATGGCGAGAGCTGGCATCAGGCGGGCATCCTGGGGAGCAAGCAGAACAGCTTCGACGACTTCATCGGTGCAGCCGAGTGGCTGATCCGGGAAGGGTATACCCGGTCCGACCGGCTGGCGGCTGCCGGCGGATCCAATGGCGGACTGCTGGTCGGCGCGGTCCTGACCCAGCGGCCTGAGCTGTTCCGCGCCGTCCTGGTTCAGGTCCCGCTCCTCGACATGCTTCGGTACCACCGGTTCCTGATCGCGCGCCTGTGGATTCCGGAGTACGGCTCCGCCGACGATCCTGAGCAGTTTCGCTGGCTGAAGGCCTACTCGCCCTACCACCATGTGCGTCAGGGAGTGGCCTACCCGGCGGTCCTGCTCGCCACCGCGGAGAGCGATACCAGGGTGGACCCGATGCACGCCCGGAAAATGGCGGCTCGGCTTCAGGCCGCCACCTCCGGTGACCGTCCGGTACTGCTTCGCCTGGAGTCCCGGGCAGGGCATGGAGCCGGCAAACCGCTGTCCAAAGTGCTCGACGAGCTGACGGACAGCTGGACCTTTGTATTTTCGGAGCTGGGGGTTGAGGTTTGAGGCAGCTCTCCAGAAAGGAACCGGCACCGATGAGCTATCCATCCCGACCTGTCACCGTGAGCATGAGCCATCCCGCTGAATGGCTCGCGGTCCTGCGCATCGTCGTAGGACTGTATTTCGTCAAATCGCTGGTGACCAAAATGACGGTGGTCATGGTGGGGGGAGTACTGCCCATTCCGGCGGTCTCGG
This sequence comes from Gemmatimonadales bacterium, assembly GCA_036379675.1. Classification (GTDB taxonomy): domain Bacteria; phylum Gemmatimonadota; class Gemmatimonadetes; order Gemmatimonadales; family GWC2-71-9; genus CAVVWJ01. The sequence continues at coordinate 18,344 of DASVGF010000082.1, forward strand.
AGCGCTGGCTCACCGTCATGCCCAAGATCGTGAGCAAGCAGGCCTCCGACAATCCCATCGCCTTCTACAAGAATTTCCTGGAGGGAACGGTACTCACCCAGAGCTCCACCTTCGCCCAGCTGACCGCGTGGGGTGAGACGGTCGTGGGAATCGGGCTGACGCTCGGCCTGCTGACTGGATTGGCGTCGCTGGTGGGGCTGTTTCTGGTGGCCAACTACGGGCTGGCAACACAGTGGATGTCCCCCGGGCAGCAGGGCTTTCACCTGGTGCTGTTCTTCCTGATGCTGGCGTTCTTCCTTGCCCGGGCGGGGCGAACCTGGGGTCTCGACGGCTGGCTGGCCCGCCGGAGGCCCCGGTCACTGCTGGCTCGGCGGCCGATGTCTTGAGCCTTACCGCACCAACCTGGGGCTCGCTCGCATTCCACCTACCACTCCGTCCGCCTCGCAGTGTGCGTCGTCCTCGCTGTAAACCACGCAGAACACCCCGTCAGCATGCCAGCGATCATACCAGAGTCGCATGGCAATCCGGTCCTGAGCGGAGAACCGGGTGGAGGGCCGGTCATCGGTGTACATGGCGATGTGGCTGTGGACGGTACCGGACCACTGAGGCGGGCCGCACGTGTCCACCGACGCGACGGCGGAGATGCCCATCGAGTCCGCGTCCTCGGGAGGGAGCGGCGCAATGGCGGTGACGAACACCGTGTCATTGCGGATCGTGGCGGCGAGGCAGGCCACGCGCTCCTCCCGCGCCGCCAGACTGGCATACCAGAGCTCCCGGAGCGCGTGCCCCGCTTCCTTGCTGAACCGGAACTTGGCCCGGGACGTAGCCGCCTGATGCTGGGCCGCGAGCGGCGCGGTCCACCCCGCCAGCAGGAGCAGGAACAGCGTGCCGTGCCGCAGGAGCGCGGGGGTCAGTAGCGCGAGCGGGGAAAGAGTACCGCGCCGCGGGGGCCTTCGATCTCGCAGATGACCTCCTGAGCGGTATACAGCAGACAGAAGATCCCGTCCACCTTCCATCGTCTCCACCAGAGCATCATGATGCCCCGGTCGGCCCCCGAGAAGAGCGAATAGGGCTGCCGTCCATCGCGGAGAGCCACGTGCGTGTGCACGGTTCCCCGCCAGGCCGGCGGCCGGCACAGCTCCAGGGACGTACCCGCCGATATGCCGAGCGAGTCGGAATACCCGGGCTGGAGCGCATACACGCCGGTGATCCGGACGGTATCGCTTTCGATTTCGCCGGCCAGGCAGGCCACCCGCTCGGCCTTGGCCTCCATGCTCTCGTCCCACAGCCGGTGCAGCTCGGGTGTGGCCGCCGGCTCGAATTGAAAGGCGCGCGGGATTCTCCCTGCACTCGCCGTAACCAGCAGCAGGGCCATCCCCGCGATCGGTATCCATCGCCACCGTCGTGTCATGGGACGCTACGAGCCCGAAGGCCCGACCGCCACGCCCCAGGGGATCGTGCCTGCCGGAATCTTCTTGAGCACTTTCATAGTCTCGGTATCCACCACGGAAACATCGTTCGACGGGCCATTTGCCGTGTACAGCTTCCGTCCGTCCGAGGTGAGCCCGATTCCCCAGGGACGCTGTCCCACCGGCGTGGTGGACGTGACGGTGTTGGTCGAGGCATCGATGACAGACACGGTGCCGCCGCGTCCGTTGGCGACATACACCCGCTTCCCGTCGGGCGACACCACCACTCCCATGGGCTTGGACCCCTCCGGCAGCTTGATCACCCTGGTGGTCTTGCGGGTGGGCACGTCGATCACCCACACCGTGCCGTCGACCTCGGCGGTGACGTAGGCATGACTTCCATCGGGCGAGAACGCCAGATCGCGCGGGCGCTTTCCTACCGGGATAGAGCCTACCACCTTCCGGGTTTTCGTGTCGATCAGCGTCAGGTTGTGGTCGGTCTCGCCGGTGACGTACACCAACGCGCCGTCCGGCTGAAGTCGTACACCCTCGGGCTCCCGTCCAACCGTCAGCGTCGACTGCACCTTCCCGCTCTCTACGTCCACGATGGAGGCGGTGTGGGCATCCTCGTTGGACACGAAGAGCGTCTTGCCGTCCCGGCTGATGTCGAAGGCCTCCGGATCTGATCCGCCCGGGAGGACCCGGACCGTCTTCCGGGTGCCGACGTCAACCACGGCAATGCCGTCCTTGCTCTTGTCCGACTTGAGCTTCTCACACTCCTCGTCCGGCATGGTCGGCGGGCACTTGGGCGACCCGCTCAAGGCCACAAACACTGTCTTGCCGTCGGGCGAAAGCCGCACACCGCGCGGGCGGGTGCCCACCGGAATAGTGGCTACTACACTATCCGTACGGGTGTCGATGACGGTGAGTTCCTGGGAGTCCTCGTTGGTAATGTAGGCCAGTTCGCCCGATGGCAGCGCCCTGGCTTCGGCTGCGGGTGCGGTGTCCGTGCGGCCGCCGAGTGAGGGCTGGTCGGTCCCGCACGACGCCAGCAGCACCGGAAGGGCACGGGAGGCGAGGGCACGAATGGAAGCGCTAGCGAGCATCGAAAATCGCCTTGTCACGGTTACGGGCCTGGTCCAATCCCACGATCTGCTCGCGACCCACAATCCCGGTGAGCACGGCCCCGGCCAGATCGGCCTTGTCCAGCTTCGCCCCGGTGAGGTCGGCGCCGGACAGATCGGCCTGAATCAACTCGGTATTTCTCAGGTCGGTACCGCGCAGCTTGGCCCGGCTCAGGTTGGCGTGCGAGAGGTCGGCCTTGAAGAGGTTGGCGCCTGACAGGTCGGCCCCGCTCAGGTCGGCGCCCACGAACGTGGCGCGCATGACACCCATCGACTGGTTGCCCGGGTCCGCGCCCATGTTGGCGTTCCGCAGGTTGGCGCCGGCCAACTTGGCGGAGCGGAGATACCCGATGATGCGTGTGTCCGGCAGCTGGGCCCCGCGCAGGTCGGCGGCCTCGATGATGGTGGCGAAGAGGCTGGCGCCGGCCAGATTGGCTCCTGCGAGGTTGGCGCGGCGCAGCACCGACCCGTCCAGGTTGGCCTTGGACAGGTCGGCCCCGGGCAGCACCGCATCGGTAAGGTCGCAGGTGAAGAGGTTGGCCCCGGCCAGCCGGGCATTACTCAGCCGGGCACCGGTGAGGTTGGCCCGCTTGAAGTCCACGCCGCCCAGATCCAGACCGCTGAGGTCGGTGCGCGAAAGATCGGGAGGGTTGGACTCCGTACCTGAGGCCAGCCGGGCCTTCGTCTGGGCGAGTGTCAGCCGAACAGTGGGAGAATCAACCGCGGTCTGGGGCAAACGCCGGGCGCCCGACGCGGATGCATCGGGCGCGGTCAGCGCTACCAGGGCGAGGAAGGTGAGAGCCGGCCGGGTCCGCATTCCCGGAATCTACCACCATCCCGCGGCAAGAACCGGGTCTACGCTCCCGGCTTCCGTGCCGGGCGGCCGGGCGACAGCTTGGCGTCGCTCCGTCCCTTCACGTAGGCGTAGATCTTCTCTATGGTGGGAAGCTCCATGCCGAGGGCGCACCATGACGGCATGCCGTTGGCGGGGCGGCCGGCACATACGGTCTGGACGAACAGCTCTTTGGTATTGACCGGCCCCTCGGGCTTGAGGGACAGGATCAGATGGGGGGCAATGGTGGTGCCCAGGACGTCCTCGCCGTGGCACCGGGCGCAGTTCAGGTTGTACTGCTTCCATCCGTCGTACACTTCCTGGGAGACGGTGTCACGAGGCGCCGAATGGTACTGGTCCCGGAGCTCCTGGGCGCCGGCGGCCGGCGCCGTGGCGCTCCCCAGACCCAGCAGGATGACGGTTGCCAGCAGGACATGCCGGACGGTGATCGGGAGGGGCGTACGCATGCTCGCAGCGCGATCCTTTCGGGCAGAACGAAGTGGTTGGAGAACTGATGCAGGTTGACCAGCAGGTTGTTACTAGCGCGTAGCTCGTCCCGAGTCGGATACCGGCGGAGACGCCGCCCCGGTCTGCTTCGGCCCATCGTCCTCCTTGGCCGGGGCGACAATCGGAAACATGGGCACACTGTATTCCTTGAGAATCGCCTGAATCTCGGGGCCCTTGCGGTCCAGCACCGTCTGCAGGCTGTCCCGCAGCGCTCGATCCCGGCGCCGTACGCCCATACCGATGCTGAAGCGAAACGGAAAATCGGTGACTGAGTCCCGTTCGGCCAGTGGCTGCAGCGTCAGGGGCACCGGCGATCGTTTGGCGAAGTAGCCTGCCAGCGGACCCCAGGCGATCGCCACGTCGATCTCCTTGTTCGCCACCGCATTCACGATGTCTTCCGGGCGGATGCTGTCGGTATAGAACGTGGGGTACCCGGTGAGGTTGCCCACCACGCCGTATTGGCTCAGGGCCATGGCCGGGGGCGTGTTCTCCGCGTCGGAGTTCAGGATGTTGACCCCGATCTTGAGCTTCTTCAGCCGAGGGTCGGCCAGCGACCGGATATCCAGCCCCCGGTCCTTGCGGGTGACGAATACGTAGCCGGAGCGGAAGTAGGGCTTGGTGACTCCGGCCATGTCGAATTCGGCCGGCGCCTGGATGGCGATGTCGCAGTAGCGGCCGTTCAACGCCCGGGCAAAGAAGCCCCGCCTGACCGGCCACCAGGCATACTCGATTTTCGCGTTCCATTCCCGGGCCACCAGCTCGGCGATCTTCTGCTCGAAGCCCTCACCCTTCTGGTTGGACAGCGGCATGTTGTCGGGATCGGCGCAGACGCGCATGACCCCGGGCTTGGCCAGGTTGGGGCGCAACTGCGCTGGGGCCCGCCGCGGGGCGGCCAGAGCGGTGACGAGGATCAGGCCGGTGACACTCAGGAACAATCGCTGCTTCATGACCAGGCTCCATGGAACGAACGGCGCCGGAGCGAGCAGCACCCCGGCGCCGTTCTCATTCTTCAATTTACTGCCCTTTGGACCGGAGGCTATACCCTCCGGCCCGAGGGTTCTACCGCATTACTTGCCCGCGGCCCAGGGGTTCTTGAGCGCGAACACGGTCAAGACGCCACCCTGATTGCTGAAGTTCCCCGCGTCGCCGAACGCGCCGAGCGCGCCCAGACCGGCAGTGGGATCTTCCGCGCCGATGCCGGCGGCGACGCCGATACCGGCCCAGCCACCGATGCCCGAGAGCACGGCCACATACTGCTGGCCATCGGGTCCGTTGTAGGTCATCGGGTTGCCGATGATGCCCGACGGGGTCTTGTACTGCCACAAGGTCTTGCCGGTCTTCTGGTCAAGCGCCTTGAGCCAGCCTTCCATGGTGCCGTAGAAGACCACGCCGCCCGCCGTGGTGAGCGCCCCGCCGTACGCCGCGAGGTTCTCCTTGTTCGACCACACCGCCTTGCCCTTCATCGGGTCCCAGGCGATGAAGTTGCCACGGTGCCCACCGGGGCCCGGGAACATCCGCACGATCGCGCCGACGTACGGCTGACCGGCGGTGTACTTCACCTCGACGCCTTCATAGTCCATGCAGATGTGGTTGGCGGGGACGTAGAAGAGGCCGGTGATCGGCGAATACGCCGACGGCTGCTGATCCTTGAAGCCGATCGCCGCGGGGCAGATGCCCTCGGTGTTCTTCTTCGAGGTGGTGCCGTACTTCGGATCCCGCTCCGGCACGCCCGTGGTCAGATCCACCCGCTTGGCCCAGTTGACCGGACCGTAGGGCTGCGCCACAATCAGCTTGCCGTTGGTGCGGTCGAGCGTGTAGCCGAAGCCGTTACGGTCGAAGTGCGCCAGCAGCTTCTTGCCGCCGCTCTCGAAGAGGATGTTCTCGTTCACGCCGTCGTAGTCCCACTCATCGTGCGGCGTCATCTGGTAGGCCCACTTCACCTTCCCGTTGTCCGGGTTGCGGGCGAAGATGGTCATGGACCACTTGTTGTCGCCCGGCCGCTGATCGGGGTTCCAGCTGCCCGGGTTCCCGGTGCTGTAGTAGAAGAGGTTCAGCTCGGGGTCGTAGGAGTACCAGCCCCAGGTGGTGCCGCCGCCCCGCTTCCACTCGTCACCCTGCCAGGTCGACACGCCGAGGTCCTTGCCCTTGTGGGAAGGATAGTTGGCGTTGGCGTCGCCCTCGATCAGGACTTCGCTGTCGGGACCGGTGCTGTAGCCCCGCCAGACTTCCTTGCCGTCGTTGACGTTGTACGCCGTGACGCGGCCGCGGACGCCGAACTCACCGCCCGAGATACCGGCGATGACGATGTCCTTGATCACGATCGGGGCGTTCGTCATGGTGCTGCCCTGCTTGTAGTCGGCGTTCTTCACCTTCCACAACTCTTTGCCGGACTTGGCATCGAGGGCGAGCAGCTCACCCTGCAGCAGCTGGATGAAGATCTTGCCGCTGGGGTGATACGCGGTCCCACGGTTGACCAGGTCGCAGCACGCGATTGGAATCGCGTCCGGCGACTGATTGGGCACGTGCTTCCAGATCAACGGCGCGCCGGGCTTCGACAGATCGAGCGCGTACACGATGTTCGGGAAGGACGTGTGGACGTACATCACGTTGCCGATGACGAGCGGGTTGCCCTCGTGCCCCCGAAGCGTCCCGGTCGAGAACGACCAGACGGGCCGGAGCTCGGCCACGTTCGACGTCGTGATCTGCTTCAGCGGGCTGAACCGCTGGAGACTGAAATCACGACCAGTCATGTGCCATTCGCCCTCGGGTGCGTTCTGGGTCCAAGCCCCAGACCGCGCCTGCTGGGCGTCGGCTGACAGCGCTACGGCTAGCGAAAGACCCGCAGCGAGCCCGCCGGACACCACCTTCTGCGCAACACGGTTCATAACTAACCTCAGGGAAAAGGGTGATTCTCCTGCTCTACTGCCATTCGTGTCATGACGCGGAAACACTGACTGCTCGCTACAGGGCTGCCACCTGCGCCGGACGCCCCACCGGAGGACTGCGCTCGACCATCGGGAGCATCCACCGCCGCAGCGCCGCTCTGGCGCGGCCAGCCGGCCGATGGGAGCTCGCGCGAGGATGAGACAGGGACCGATGATGGGTGAGGCGGGAGAAGGCCGACAATTGGAGCGCGGGGACAGACCTGCAGAGGTGCATCGCCAAGGCGGAGCGCCGCCAGTATTCCTCTGGCCAGCGGCCACACGCCGCATTGACTCGCGACGGGTTCAGCATCGATGAAATAGTTCCACCGAACGGGAACAAGCCCATTTCATCCCTCAGCGACGCCACTGAACTACATGATGTATCAGTAATGGACCAGACTCGAGGAGGCGGCCGCCATCGCGTGCTTCAGACCGCCGTGGGGTTCTCAGGTTCCTCCCCGAAAGGGGAGCGGGCCAGCGCGATGGGCTTGCCTCTCAAAAACCTGCCAGTTCGCCGATTACGGGAGACTAGGGGGGTCAGTATACACCCCGAAAAATGAACTGTCAATTAGGGACAGGGCGCGGATTTACCCCCTCCAGACCCGGGCTCCGGTCGGGGCAAACCCCCCCTCAAAAACCACCCCCCCCGGGCCCATGGCTTCCCGGACCCGGGTGGCCAGCTCCCGGGCCTCCTCCTGGCTCGCAACCAGGCCATAGACCGCCGGCCCCCAGGAGCTCTGCCCCACGCCGGCGGCTCCCCAGGCTGCCATGCGCTCCACCAGCCGTTCCGAGGGCCCTGGGGCGAAAACCCCGCCCTGCTCCTGGGCAAACCAGCCGCCGGTGATGCGCTGGACCGCGGAAAGCGCCTGGCCGAAGCTCGCCAGATCTCCCTCCACGAGCGCGGGCAGGAGCTGCATCAGCACCAGATGGGATACCCGCTCCGGGTCGCCGGCGGGCGGCGGCGGGAGCTGGTCGAAGGCGCGGGCTTCGGCGGCTCCGCTCAACCCCCGGGCTCCGTGAGGCACCGCCACCACGTATCGCCAGCTTTCGGGAATGGCGAACCGCGCGAGCAGCGGCGCCATATCTTCGCTGCCGAGCCGCCGCCCCCCTTCTACGATGAAGCCTCCCAGCGCAAACGTCCACGTCCCAATGGCCGAGCGCTTGCCCCGGCCCACGGCGCCGGCCAGCTCCACGGGATCCGCGGGAATTCCGTGAAGCTCAGCCAGGGCGCGGGCGACCCCGAGCCCAAGCTGGGTTCCCGAGCCGAGTCCGGTGTGGCTCGGGATGGCCCGGTGCACCACCAGCTGGGCCGCCCCGGGCAGTCCTCTGGCATCCAGAAACCGGCGGGCAAACTCGGCCGCACGGCCCCCGTCGGGCCCCTCAAACGACATCCGCTGCGCCGGCGTGACCTCGAGCAGAAGGGATGGGCAGGGGATGGCTGCGCCGAGGCCGCCGAAGCTCCGCCCCAGGCCGCCGGTGAGATCGAGGACCCCGAAGTGCAGGCGCGCGGGCGCCTCGACGAAGACGCTACCGCGACTGGACATAGCGGGTGAGCATCTCCATGGCTTCTCGCTCGCGGGGGCCGGCGGTCTTGTCCACCAGCACCTGGAGCCGGGCAAACTCCTCCCTGATCTGTTCGGGCGGCAGCAGGTGGGTGCGGGTGGCGAGGATGGCGGCCTCGAGCACGGCGTGCTTGGCGCGGTTGAAGCCGATGAACTCGCGCTTGAGCCCGCGGTGAACCACCCGAGCCTCGATGCGGGATCGCGGTGGAGTGGCATCGATGGTCAGCACCTCCAGCTCTCGCCACGAGCAGGCTGCCTCGAGCACCACGCCCCGGACGACCGTGGCCGGAACCGATGGGAATTGGGGACTGGAAATGGCGCCCTGGGCAAGGAGCATCGCGTCGTCGGTGAGATTCACGACCGCCGTGCGGGTGGCGCTCACGTTGCGGAAGGTGGTGGTCTCCAGAAAGGGCTTGAGGACGATGATCTCGTGCCCCCACTCCACTCCCATGGGAGCGAAATTTATCGCCCCGGTTTGGTCCATGGACGTCACGATCGCCTCGACGATCACCGGACCAGATGGACCGGCGGCGGCGCCGAGGCAAGGGTGCTCGGCTCGGGCACGAGCGGATTCACCGCACCGTCCGCCGCCTGGGGCAGCGGCCGGGGCGCCGAGGGAACGCCGTGAAGGAAGTGATCGAGCAGCCGGTAGCCGTGCTCCGTCAGCACCGATTCCGGATGGAATTGAACGCCGTGCACCGGATGCTCCGTATGTTGGACGGCCATGATCTCTCCGTCCTCGGAGGTCGCGGTTACCCTGAGCCACGGCGGAACCGAGGCGGGCGCGATCACCAGCGAGTGATAGCGGGTGGCCGAGAACGGGCTGGGCAGTCCGGCGAACAGCCCGGCACCGGTGTGATGGATGCGGGACACCTTGCCGTGCATCGGCGCGCCGGCCCGGACGATCTCTCCCCCGTAGGCGGCGCCGATACACTGGTGCCCGAGGCACACCCCCAGAATGGGAATGGTGCCCCCCACCTGACGCACCAGCTCGGTCGAGATACCGGCTTCCTTGGGAGAGCAGGGGCCGGGCGAGATGATGATGTGGGAGGGCGCAAGGGCGACTACCTCGTCCACGCTCACGGCGTCGTGGCGCCGAACCAGCGGAGTCTCGCCCAGCTCGCGTACGTAGCGCGCGAGGTTGTAGACGAAGGAGTCGTAGTTGTCGATGAGGAGAATCACGACTCGCGACTCTCGACTAACGTCTCAATCAATCCGCGCGCCTTGTCCAGCGTCTCCCGGTATTCCAGCTCGGGATCCGAATCGGCCACGATGCCCCCGCCTGCCTGGAAGTATATCTGCCCGCGGAGAGCCAGATAGGTGCGGATGACGATGCTGGTGTCCATGGCGCCGGTGGCGCTGATGTAGCCGATAGACCCGCAGTACACGCCCCGCTGGGTAGGCTCGAGCTCCGCGATGATCTCCATGGCGCGCACCTTCGGCGCGCCGGTGATCGAGCCACCCGGGAAGGCGGCGCGGATCACGTCCGCCGCATCGGCACCCGGCTCCAGCTCCCCTATGACGGTCGAGACCAGGTGATGCACCGTCGGGTGATGCTCCAGGGCAAAGAGCTCGGGGACCCTGACGGTGCCCGGCCGGCACACGCGGGAGAGGTCGTTCCGCAGGAGATCCACGATCATCACGTTCTCGGCCCGATCCTTTTGACTCTCAGCCAGGGCCCGGCCCAGCGCCGCGTCGTGCATGGGGCCGAGTCCCCGGGGCCGGGTGCCCTTGATGGGACGGGTCTCGATGCTGCGCCGGTCTCCATCCAGCCGGAGGAACCGCTCGGGTGAGGCGCTCACCACCGCCATGTCAGCGAAATCGAGATAGGCGGCAAACGGCGCCGGGTTGTGTCGCCGGAGCCGGCGATACAGGTCGAACGGCGGCTCATCGAGACGCCCTTCGAACCGCTGGGACAGGTTGGCCTGAAAGATGTCGCCGGCGACGATGTAGTCGCGCACCCGGGCGACGGCGTCGAGATATCCGCGATGGGTAAAGGTGGAGCGCAGTCCGATCTTTTCTGCCGCTTCGATCCCGGCAACAGGGTAGGAGGGCGCCAGCCCGGTCGGGGGCAATCCCGGTATGCCTCCCCGCTTCCCCGCTTCCCCTCCTACCCGCTTACCCCTCAGGCGCTCCCGGACCATGGCCAGCCGCTCTCGCGCCCGGGCCTCCTGGGACGCCCCGGTCTCGGGGAGTCCGGTTGAGATCACCCATGCCTGGCCGGCCCGGTGGTCCCACGCGATCACCCAGTCGTACAGACCGAGCACGACGTCGGGTATGGCGAGGTCATCGTACCGCGGACGGGGCAGCCGTTCGAGCACCGCGCCCCAGTCGTAGCCGATGTATCCCGCAAGGCCGCCCTGAAATGGCGGAAGGCCAGGCAGCGGGGCCGCCGGCTCGGCCGGCAACACGCCCCGGGCGACCGCGAGCGCGTCACCAGTGACGCCGGCCCATACTCCGTTCTGAAGAACTTCGGTGCTGGCGCCTTTGCTCCGTACCACCCGCACCGGGTCTGCGGCGAGAAAGGAGTACTGGGCATCGGGGTGCTGCTGCATGGCGGCGCTGTCGAGCAACAGCACGTAGGGAAGATCGAGGAACTGAGCGCACACCTGCACTGGATCCAGCATCCCGCCAAGGGGCTCGGCCAGCGGTCGGGAGCCGGTGCTCATCCTCCCGAGGCCTTGCTGCCCCGGCGCCCCGCTGCCCCCTGGCTCGATGGCTCCGGGCCGGCTCCGCCGCCCCGCTTCCTCGACCGCTGCGTCAGCTTGACGTGCTCCGACTTGACGTCGTCCGGCGGGGTGAGATACCCCCAGCTCAGGGCGCCTTCCTGCCGATAGGTCTTGCCCAGCGTGATGGCCAGCCGGGCCTTCATCAGCTCACGCCCGAGATAGAAGGCGTGGGTTGCCTCCTCGACGCCGAGCCGGCCGAAAATCTCCTGGATGTCGGTGCCGCGGATGAACAGCTCGTTGTTGAAGACCGTGATGGTGTGCCGGTCGGTGAAGATCCGGAAGTTCGGGTCTGTCACCTCCGCGTGCAGCCGCCGGAGCTCGGCCTCGTCGTATTCCAGGACCGCCGGATCCTTCACGGTCAGGAGCCGATCATCCACGCCTTTCGGAAGAGTGCGATGAGTCACCGCGTGGTGCATGAGGCGGCGGGCGATGTCCACCTCCTTCACCGCCCCGCGAGCCCAGGGGATCACCTCGGTGGTGAGCACGGCCCGCACCCCGGTCTCCTCGCACAGGGCCAGCAGCAACGCGTTCACCCCGGTGGTATCGGCGCTGGTAAGCTCGGTGATGTTGCCGATGCCCATGAGCTGCGCCGCCTCCGGATAGCGGCGGTGTACTTCGGCGTAGCGCTCGAGCGACGCCATGAAGCCGAAGCCGATCGGCTCGATGACCGGGTCGATGAGATAGGGGACCCGCCATTGCTCCAGCTGCGCGATGTTGCGGCCGAGCGACTCCAGCCCTTCGCCGAAGTCGGGAATGACCACGACGCGGGCTCCGGTGCCCGGGAGCTCCCGGGCTGCCTCCAGGTTGCTGCCGTTCACACTCAGCACCAGCTCGGCGCCTGCGGCCACCGCGGTGCGGATCTCGGCCGGATCGAAGCTGTCCACGCTGACCCGCATGCCGGCCTGGCGCAGCTCCCGCACCACGTCGGCCAGCTCGGGAAAGGGAACTCCCGGCGTGCAGCCGATATCGATCAGGTCGGCCCCGCTCGACTGGAAGTAGTCGGCGGCGGCCCGGATCTCGGCTCGCGAGAGCTTGGGCGCGTTGTTGATCTCGGCCAGGATCTCGATGGAATAGGCGCCGTAGTCGGGAGCTGCCGCCTGCTGGCCGAAATAGCGGGGAATCTCCCGCAGATCCTTGGGCCCCTTCTCCACCCTCACGCCGAATCGATCCCTCAGCACCGCCGTGTCGCCCTCGCAGAGACCGGGAATCAGCACCAGGTCGGTGTCGGGAGGAACCTCGAGGAACCGGGCGATCCAGGGTGTGGTCATCAGCGCCGCCACGGTGATCTTCATGACGGCGACATCGGGCTCGAACGGCGGCTGCATCTCGCGAAGCACCCGGCGCAGTGCCGGCTCCGCCAGCTTGCCGGTAACGAAGAGGACACGGCGGTAAGGCGGTAAGGCGGTAGGACGGCCAGACTCCGAGCCGGCATCGGCCGTTGTGCCCACGCTTGCTTACCGCCTTTCCGCCTTACCGCCCTACCTCGGATCCCCCGACCGCACCCACTTGTTGGGCGTGCCCTCGAGCGCGCCACCTTCGGGCTTCCAGAGGATGGCGTCCTCGATCTTGCGGGCCAGCTCGAAGTCCTTGTCGGTGATGCCCCCGGCGGCATGGTTCTGCAGCTTCACGGTGACCCTGCCCCAGGTAACGGTCAGGTCGGGATGGTGGTACGCGGCTTCGGCCAGGTAGCCCACCGCATTGACCAGCATGAGGGTGGTGGGCCAGCCATCGGTCTTGTAGACCCGGCGAATCCAGCCGTCCTCGTAGTACCAGCCGGGGAGCTCCTTGAGCCGCTCGGCGATCTCGGTGTCGTTGTAAGTGCGCTCTTTGGTTGCGGGCATTGTGCCTCCTTGTTTTATGAGCTGGGAGCTAGCTACATCACCACTCCCCCATTTACCGCCAGCATCTGTCCAGTGATAAACGCCGCGTCGTCGGATGCGAGAAAAACAGCCGCGGCAGCCACATCGTCTGGCGTTCCCCAGCGCTGGAGCGGCGTCATCCCGATCACCTTGTCGCGGAATCGCGGGTTGGCCCCCTCGCCGAAGGCCGTCTCGATGAATCCGGGGGCAAGGATGTTTACCCGGATGCTGGGGGCAACATCGCGCGCCAGCGATTTGCTGAAGCTGGCGATCCCACCCTTGGCGGCGGAGTAGAGGCCCGGGTTTTCGCCCTCCATTCCCAAGGTGACGTGGTCCCAGGACATATTGATAATCACCCCGCCTCCCTGGGCCCGCATCAGGTCCACCGCGGCCCACGAGGCGAGCACCGTCCCCCGGAGATCCACCTGCAACACCAGGTCGAGCTTTTCCAGACGGGACAGAGTGCCGCCCTGGCCGGTCAGGATGTCCGCCCCGGCGTTGTTGATCCACACATCCACCCGGTCGAACGTTCGCTTGAGCCGGTGTGTCAGCGACTCGATTTCTTCCCGCTGGCTGATATCGGCGCGGACGACTTCCACCCGCCGGCCCAGGGCCCGGACTTGCTCTGCGGTCGCCTCGGCGCCGCTCTGGTTCTGTCGGTAAGTAATGGCGAGATCGGCCCCGGCCCGGGCGCACCGGAGGGCGATGGCTTGACCGATACCGCTCGACGCTCCGGTTACCAGCACGACCTTGTGGTCCAGCAATCCGCCGCCTCCCCTTCGTACCCTGCCGGTGTAACTTCTTAACTGCTAACATATCAGTAGTTTAGCATCTAACAAGGGAGCGGGTGTGCAGCTGCTCGTCAGTGTCAGGTCGGCCGCGGAGGTAGCACCCGCCCTGGCGGGGGGCGCCGACATCATCGATGCCAAGGAGCCTGCCCGAGGGCCGCTTGGAGCGGTGGCCGCGGATGTCATGGCCGAAGTACTCGCCCGGGTGCCGGAGGATCGCCGGTTCAGCGCGGCTCTGGGCGACCTCTCCACTGAGGAGGACGTCCTCCGCGCGTTCGGCTCGGTGCGGTTGGCCCCCAGGCGCGCCGCGGTGTATCTGAAGGCAGGATTCGGAGGAGTCTCGTCGGCCACCGTGCTGAGCCGGCTGCTCGACTGCGCGATCGAGGCGGCGGCGCGTCATCCCGGGTACCCGCGTCTGGTGGCGGTGGCCTACGCCGACCGGGCCGGCTTTCTCCCTCCGGCGGACCTGGCCCAGCGGGCAGCCTACGCCGGCGCGGCCGGAGTGCTGCTCGACACGTACCACAAGGACGGGCGCGGGTTGTTCGGGTCGATGACTCCTGATGCCGTAGCCGCGTGGGTGGCGGGGGTCCGAAGGTTGGGCCTCCTTGCAGCCGTGGCGGGTGAGATCGGGCTGGCCGACATGGAAACGGTGCAGGCACTGGGGGTGGATATCGTGGGGGTACGAGGTGCCGCGTGCGAGGGGGGTAGGGGAGGCACGGTATCCGCTCAGCGGGTGACGGAGCTCCGCCTGCGGATGACCCCCAACGCTTTCGGGCTGTCTTCGATTGGGGGCAAGGCCGAGGGGTTGTCCTGAGGAGTTGGCGAAACGCGGGAACCGGGGCGCATTCTTCCGATGAAAAACGCGCTAAGTTCCGCTAAATCAAAGGCTAGAGCCCTATTCAAGGGGGCATAACACTTGCTCGGCAGGAGCCAGACTACGCCGACGTTTCAGGCTGGCTTCACCCACGCCCCGAGCACGAATTTGACTCTTCCGTCCACACCCCTGCGGAGCAAGTTTGGCCGCCGGCTGCTCGTCTTGTTCGTGGGCTGCGCACTGGTACCGATGGCGGTGCTCGCCAGTCTGTCGTACCGCCACGTCAAACAGCAACTCTACCGGCAGAGTGAGCATCAGCTGCAGCAGGCCAACCTGGCCCTGAGCCAGGCGATCTTCGAGCGCCTCCTGCTGCTGGACGCCACGCTCAAGAGCATTCCTCCCAAGGCCATCCTCCAGCTGAATGCAGCCAAGCTGGGGCCCAAGGCTCCGCGACCGCCTGCGCCGCGTCCCAAGCCGAAGCTCG
The DNA here is from genome assembly GCA_036379675.1 of Gemmatimonadales bacterium. Classification (GTDB taxonomy): domain Bacteria; phylum Gemmatimonadota; class Gemmatimonadetes; order Gemmatimonadales; family GWC2-71-9; genus CAVVWJ01. Next base: position 33,376 of record DASVGF010000082.1, read on the forward strand.
GGAATCAGACCCAGACCGGGAACACCGATGGCCGGGTGGCCATGGGTGGCGTCCTCCTGAATGGCTTGCCTCGGCCGGCCGTGCCGGCCCGGCAGGGACCCTCCCGGGCCGAATTGATCGCCGCCAGTCAGGCGCTCATCGCGGGGCTCGATCTACTCGCCCGCCAGCGGTTCGTGGCCGTCGAGTTCGTGGGTGACGATGGCAACCGGATCGAGGTCTTCGGCCGGCTCAGCCGGCGTCCGCGCCTCACGTCGCGGGACAGCTCTGATCTGAGGCTGGGACTGCCCCTGATCATCACCGAGTATCCGCCGGGAAAGCCTTCTCGCGTCTTTCTGCTGCGCCGGATGATCCACCGCGGGGAAGTGCGCGGCACGTTGTTGGGAGAGGCGAGCCCGGAATACCTGTGGAGTACCCTGGAACAGAGCCTGCCCTCCCACACCAGCCGTCTGGTAGTGACGGATGACTCCGCCCGCGTGATCTTCAGCCTGGCCCGCAGTCCTGGGAGCCTGGCGCCGGGTGCGCCGGATAGCTCGACCAGGCAGCCCGCGGACACGGCGCGGATGGCGGCATCGGCCGATGACTCCTACCTGTCCTCGTCCACCGAGATCCGGCTCCCGGAAGCGTTTGCCGCCCAGATGTGGCACGTGGTGCTGACCGAGCCCAAGGCCGCCGTGCTGGAGCCGATGGTGGAGTTCACCAACACGTTCCTCATCGTCATCGGGCTCTCCAGCCTGGCTGTGCTCCTGCTCAGCGTCAGCCAGATCCGCCGGAGCGTTCTGCCCCTCGAGGAGCTGCAGAAGGGCACCCGCCGAATCGCCCAGCGGGATTTCACCAGCCGCGTCACCGTCACCAGCCGCGACGAATTCGAGCAGCTGGCCTCGTCCTTCAACACCATGGCGATGCAGCTCGGGCGGCAATTCAACGCCCTGGCCACCGCCGCCGAGATCGACCGGGCCGTGTTGTCCGCCACCGATGCCACCACCATCGTGGACACCATCCTGGCCCGGATCAGAGACGTCTTCCCGTGCAGCGTGGTCAGTGTGACGCTCGGCGTCCCTGACGGCGCCAATTCGCTTACCAGCGTCATCCAGGACTACGAGTCCGGCCAGCGTCATGTCGCCCGGGTGGGAATGCGCTCCACCGACGTGCAGACCATTCTCACCGGCCCCGAGGTGGTGGAGCTGCGCACCGGGGCCGGCGCCCCGTCCTACCTGGAGCCGCTGGTCGAGCTGGGCGCGGTGTCGTTCGTCATCCTCCCGCTCTCCTATCAGCGGCAGCTGTCCGGCATCATCGCCCTGGGCGAGCGGTTCGAGCTGGTGCCCAGCGAAGAAGACCGGGTCCAGATGCGGCGCCTGGCCGACCAGGCGGCCGTGGCCCTCGCCAACGCGCGCATGCTCGATCAGGTGCGGGAGCTGGCCTACTACGACAGTCTCACCGGGCTGCCGAACCGGCTGTCGTACAAGGAGCGTCTGGCCTATGCCCTGGAGCAGGCCAGCCGGAACCAGAAGCTGGTGGCCGCCTTCTTCATCGACCTGGACCACTTCAGCCGCATCAACGACACGCTGGGTCACGAGGTGGGCGACCAGCTGCTGCGTCACGTCGCGGCGCGCCTGCGATCCTGCTGCCGGGAGCGGGAAGACGAAGTCGGCCCTGCCTTCGCCACGCTGGCGCCCGAGGTGGCGCGACTGGGGGGCGACGAATTCACGGTCATCATGCCGGGGCTGCACGACCCGCAGGACGCCGCCAAGCTCGCGCGCCGGATCATCTCGAGCTTTGCCCAGCCCATGCGAGTCGGCACCCACGAGATCTTCATCAACGCGAGCATCGGGATCGCCATCTATCCCTACGACGGCGAGGACCTGGACACGCTGCTGATGCACGCCGACACCGCCATGTACAAGGCCAAGGAACAGGGCGGCAACAGCTACCAGACCTACTCCAAGTCCATGACCACGACCGCGCTCCAGCGGCTCACCCTGGAGAACGATCTCCGGCGGGCGCTCGACCGGAACGAGTTCGAGGTCCATTACCAGCCGATCGTGGATGCCTACACCGGAACCGTGGTGGGGGCCGAGGCGCTGCTCCGCTGGCGCCACCCGGAGCTGGGCCTGCTGCTTCCCTCGGAGTTCATTCCCATCGCCGAGGAGAATGGGCTGATCGTGCCCATGGGCGAGTGGATTCTTCAGACGGCCTGCGTGCAGAACCGCGCCTGGCAGGATGCCGGACTGCCGCGGATTCGCGTAGGGGTGAATCTCTCCAGCCGCCAGCTCAAGCGCCGCCTGTCGGAGACGGTGAGCAAAGCCCTCCAGCTGAGCGGTCTCGAGCCCCGTTACCTGAGCCTCGAGCTTACCGAGAGCGTGCTGGTCAACCACCACAAGGAAGGCACCGAAGCGCTGCATGCTCTGCGCGCCATGGGCCTCCACCTCTCGGTGGACGATTTCGGCACCGGTTACTCCTCCTTCAGCTATCTGAAGCACTTCCCGCTGGATACGCTGAAGATCGACCGGTCGTTCATCCGTGAGATCGCCATCCACCCGGATGATGCGGCCATCACGACCGCGATCATCGCCATGGGTCATGCGCTGGGTCTCAGGGTCATCGCGGAGGGGGTGGAGACCGAGGCTCACCTTAGCCTGCTGCAGAAGCAGGGCTGCGACGAGGTCCAGGGCTATCTGGTAGGCCGCCCGGTGCCGGCCGATCGTTTCGAGGAACACCTGGCCCGCAAGCGGGGTCCCAACTCGGCGGCGGCGCGGCGCCAGCGCTCCACTACTCGCTGAGCCGCTGCCCCAGCTCCTCCAGCCGGTCGCAGCCCACTATGTGGTAGGGCATTCCGCTCGGCAGGGCAATGGCAAAGTAGGAATCCACCGGCACGGCGGGTGCCGCCACCGGCTTGATGAGGACCAGACGCGCCGCATCCACCGCTCCCGCCACGAACGCTGCCACGCTGTCGCTGGTGACGTCCCAGGTGTGGGGGAGGACATCCGCCGACCGCATCCAGCGTGAAGGAGCCAGCACCACCACGCTCCCCAGCCGCAACGCCTCCAGAATAGCGCCGGGCTCCTCCACCATCACGGCACCCGGTATCCGCTCCGAGAGCACATGGGCATACTGGTCCATCGCCAGGACCGCCATCCAGTGGGCGGCATCGGGCGACAGGCCTACCGACCGGGCGAGCTCACGCACCGCATCCGCCAGGGGACCGCCTCCCGGCACCACGAGAACCCTGCGGCCGCGCGCGGCATCGGCCACGGCCGAGCACACCCGATCGAGCGCGCCGGGGATGCGGAGAAGCCCCCCGCCGATCTTGATGACACTGATCATGGGCCGGACTGGAGCTGATGCCGGAGCAGCCAGCCCACTGCGGCGGCAGGCGCGATTCGGGCTGCCCGGCCCAGCGACTCGGCCAGCCGAACCACGCTCAAGCCGGCCCGGCACGCGGCTGCCTCGGCGATGAAGTCACCCAGACCCGCTACCACTGCGGTCGTGATCCCGGGCCAGCGTTCCCGGATCCGCATCACGGACTCGACCACGCTGCCGAGCTGGGCCTCGGCCAATGCCGTTGCGAGAGCGTCGATGTCGGATTCGCTGAGCATCTCGGCGTCCCCGCATACCATTCGCGCCAGCCGTTCGCCGGCAAACTCCCGACTCGCCGGGCGCCCGTCGAGTGTCGGACAGGTGTAGTCTTCGGGCTGGAGCTGTCCCCGCCAGAGGTGCACGTCGCCGCTCAGGGCAAACCCGTCCGCGGCTATACCGGCACTTCCGCCCCACAGTGGTAAACGCCGCGCCACCGCTTCAGCCGGAGTCCTCAGCGCCCCGGTGTATACCAGCTCACCGCTGAGCAGTCTCTCAGGGTCGGTTGATCCCAGCGCCACCACACGCCCCTCCACAACCGGGATGAGGTCGGCGCTGGTGCTGCCGATGTCGATGAGGAGGCAGTCGGGGTACCATCGGGCGACGAGGTTGGCGGTGGCGGCCCAATTCGCGGCGGCCACGGCGAGCGGCGCTGCCCGGGCCTCGGTGGGACTGACGAACCGGCCCTTCACCGTATATACGTGGAAGTCGCTGCCGGGGAGTCCGGACGCCAGCGCGTCAAGCACAAACCCGACACCTTCCCGCTTGGTCCGAAAGGCCTGCGACAGCTCTGCCGTCATGGTGACCGCGTGCAGATCGGAGCCCGCGACTCCCAGCTCACGGGCCGCGGCGGCAATGGTGGAGGCCAGGTCCTGCGGCCGCCGCTGCACCTCGAGCGCGCGGCACACGCTCCGCATGTCGGACCAGCCGATGCCCCTCAGGCGCACGGCTTTGGTGTTGACCCCACCAATGTCCCACCCGACCACGGCCGAGGGTTGCGCCATTCAAACCGTGGGCTGAGGTTCGCGCATGCAGATCATTCCGGTGTTGGACCTGTCGCGGGGAATTGCGGTCCACGCCCAGGCGGGTGACCGATCCCGCTATGCCCCGCTCAAGTCAGGCCTGACGCCGGGCCAGGACGGGGACCCGGTGGCGTTGCTCCGCGCCTTCCATTCCGAGCTCGGAGTGCACGAGTGCTATGTGGCGGATCTCGACGCGATCCAGGGTGGCGCCGTCCAGCGAGGGCTGATCCGGCAGCTCGCCGAGTTCCATACCGGGTTTGCCGGTGCATTGCTGGTGGATGCCGGCACCAACTCACCGAACGGGGCGCTGGAGGTGCTTTCCTGTGGCGCCAGCGACGTGGTGGTGGGTCTCGAAACCCTCCAGGCCTTTGCGGACCTGAGTGCCGTGATTGGGCTGGTCGGTCCGTCCCGCATAGTGTTCAGCCTCGACCTGCGGCTCGGCAACCCCATCCTCCACCCGGCGATGCAGGACGCGGTCGGTCCCGTGGCCGATCCCCTCATCCTCGCCGCGCAGGCCAGAGACGCCGGCGTCTCGACACTCCTGCTCCTGGATGTGGGTCGGGTGGGAACCGGATGCGGAGTGGACCTCGGGCTGCTCGAACTGCTGCGGCGGCGGTTTCCCGAGATCCGCCTTCTGGCCGGAGGCGGGGTGCTTACCCGGCGGGACCTCGACCGGATGCGGGACACGGGGTGCGACGGCGCCCTGATTGCAAGCGCGCTCCATACTGGACGGGTGACGGCGGCTGACCTGGCCGACCTGGCCGGCCCCGGTTCATGGCCCGGTCAATCGGGAACCAGCCCCTCACGGTAAGTGGCCGACTGCCCGTAATTCTCCTCCACCTCGACCTCCATCAACGTCAGATGGGTATAGCCGCCCGCCGCCAGCTCCTGGCGCAGCTGGGTACCCAGGTGTTGTGCCAGCATCTCCGCCGTGCTGTTCGGTATGGGCAGAAGGGCGCAGTCCCGCCGGGGAAAGACGTAGGTGGGTTTCCCGAAGTAGTCCACCGCCAGACGGTCTCCGTCTTCCCGGTAGCTGAGCTTGGGGTTCTGGGTAGGGAGGATCACCTTGTGGTCGATGGCATCGACCAGGCGACGAGTGATCTGCTTCAGGACGCTGAAGTCCAGCACGAACAGCGTCTCCGAGTCCACCGAACCCTCCACCGCCACCCCGACCCGGTAATTGTGCCCGTGGAGAGTCTCGCATTGGTGGCCCTTGAAGGTGATGAAGTGGGCCGACGCGAAGACCAGATAATCCTTGCTGACCTGGACCCGGAAGTTGCTTTGCACGCCACTCTCCTCAGCGATCCCATCCGCCTTCAAGTATAACAACGAACAATGCGGCACATGTCAGGTCCGCGGTGGTGCCGGGATTGCGCCGGTTGCGTGGATCGCGGAGCTCCGCATCGAGCGCGAGCAGCCCTTTCCGGCCTTTTACGGAGCGGGTCCCACCGCTCGCTCTGATCTCGCGCGCCCGCTGCGATACCTTTTCGGCCTCGGCCGGACCGAGCTTCCGCGCGATGTGGGTATCCACCGACGCGTCCAGCAGCGCCAGGTACGCGTCGATGGCGGCTTCGGTCCACGCCAGCCCTTCCTGCCGCGCCGCACGAATGGCCGGTACCCCGACCTCGAAGGTCAACCGGAAGTCGTTGGTATACTCCCGCGCGACGGCGTCTCGCCGGGCCGCGAGCGCCATGGCTTCGCGCAGGGTGACGCTCGGCGCGGCTGACACGTCCTCCTCGGCGGATTGCCCGAGCCCACCAGGGTTGGCCCCCCGGATGGCGGCGTACACATTCGACGCATCCTCGACCGTGGTCTCCGCCAGCACCCGCGAGAGCCGCTCCCGCAGGCTGCCGCCGGAGCCGAGCGCGGCCCGGGCCAGGGGTGCCAGCAGGAGGACGATGCCGAGATTGGTATTCGACCGGGTCCACCGCAAGGTGGCGTCCACCGCCGTGCGGATCGTAGCCCCCAGCGGGTTCTCGGCGGCGCCGGCCAGTGCGGGTCCGATGGCCACCGCGCTCGCCAGGAAATCCTCGTACCGGGTGTCGTGAAAGTGGCGCTCGGGCGACACGTTCCCGGGCTTGGGTGCGCTCACCTCCAGCAGGCACGCCAGCTGGCCGGCGGCGGCCACTTCGGCCGGCGTGGTCACCGACGCCGGCTGGCGACGAAATCGAGGAGCCGGCCGGCCACGTCCAGACCGGTCGCCTCCTGGAGCCCCTTCCACCCGGGTATGCCGTTTACCTCGAGCACATACATCGTTCCACTCTGGTCCGCCAGCAGATCCACGCCGGCGTAGTCTGCACCCACGGCGGCCGCGGCACGCACCGCCAGCGCACAGGACTCGTCCGGCAGAGCGATGCTTCGGGCGGTGCCGCCCCGGGCGAGATTCGTGCGCCACCCGGTTGAGCGCCGCTCGATGGCGCCCAGCACCCGGCCGCCGACCACGAAGGCGCGGATATCCACTCCGCCATGGTCGATGACTTGCTGGAGGTAGTACACGCCGCGGATCTGCTCGATCGTCTTGAAGACCCGAAACGCCATTTCCTCGTCGCTGACCCGAACCATGCCGAGTCCCATGGAGCCGAAGAGCGGCTTGACGATCACGTCGCCCAGGGCGCGAAAGGCGGCGAACGCCTCCTCGGGGTTCTCGCAGATCACCGTCGCGGGCGTGGGGATGCCGCACTGCTCCAGCAGGGCCGAGGTCCAGAACTTGTCCACCGTCCGCTCGATGGCGCGGGGTGAGTTGATCACCGGCACACCCCGGTCCTCCAGCCGGTGCAAAGCATCCACCCGGAAAATGATCTGCTCCAGCGACCCGGACGGAATGATCCTGGCGAGCACGGCATCTACCCCGTCCAGCTCGATGCTGCGGCTGCGAAGGCCTGAGGCCGGTCCGATAGACGCCGCCAACCCCTCGTACGGGAGCACAATGGCTTCGTGCCCCCGTTCCCCCGCGGCCCTTTCGAGCTCCCGGGTGTGCCACCCGGGTCGGGCGGCCAGGACGGCGACGCGCAACTACTTCGTCTCCTCTCCCAGCAGGGCGTCGAGCCCGCCGTCGGCAAATTTCGGCAGGTCATCGGCGACACGCTTGAACGCCGGTGTGGCCATGCCCTTCTGCGCGGCGTCGGCCGAAGGGAAATAGAGCTCGGCCTGCCGGTAGCGCGCCGGAGGCGTCCCATCGAGGTTCGAGTTGAACCGGGTGAGCTCGGCCCTGGTGAACCCGATCTCATCCTGGCTTGCTCCCACCAGCGGAATGTGGGTTTCGGCATAGTACTTCTCGAAGGCCGCGGTGTCTTTGGGCGCCTTGTAGATGACCGTCACGATGGCGCCGGCCTCGGCTGATCCGGTCTCGTGCTCGTTGGTGGTCGTGGCGACCATACCGATGAGGCCGCCGCTGGCGAAATTCTTGAGGTCGTCGGCCACCTTCTTGAACCCCGGCGTGGCCACGCCCTTCTGCAGATCGTCCATGGAGTCGAAGTAGAGCTCCGCCTGGCGGTAGAAGGTTGGCTTCTTCCCGTCCAGGGTGGAGCGGAACTTGGTGAGATCGGCGCGTTTGAACCCGATCTCCTGCTGGTTGGCCACGACCAGCGGCAGGTGGGTCGCCGCGTAGTACTTCTCGAACGCGGCGGCGTCCTTCGGCGTGTTATAGAGCACCGTCACGATGGCCGTTGGCTGGGCCGGCGCGGCGGCGGCGGCCGTGTCGGCGGAGGGTGTGTCTGCCTTCTTGTCCCCCGGCTTGCAGGAAGCGGCGAGCACAAACGCGGGAACCAGCAGCCAACTCGAGCGACGCATAGGGTCTCCGGGGGTTAGGTGTACAGCGATGCTTCAAGCACTTCGGGGTTGAGGTGTCCCGCATGGAACGTTCTGCCGGTCTCGGTACTGGTGAGCCAGACCTCGGCCGGGCTGAACAGCAGCGGATCGATCTTGTAGAAATCTCCGCCGTAGCGCTGAAAGATCTCGTAGAACGGGGTGCCGTAGTCCCGTGAGGCGCTGGCCGGAACCTTCTCGGCCAGCTGCTCCAGCTCGGCGTCGCCGGCGCGAATGGTAAAGCGGGCCTGGCCGCCGTACAGTATGCAGTCGTTGGTGCGGCCGATCGCCCGAAGATCGTTCTTGGCCACGGGAGGCAACGGGGCCGTTCCCATGGCGCTGATGACCCGCCGCACATCGAATCCCAGCGTTTCCATCTTGTGCAGGCCGGTCTCGACGATGCGGGCGGAAATCTGCACCCCTCCCGCCAGGCTGGCGGTGGGCGCCACAACGAAGGTGATCTGCATTGGCTGCAATCGCGCCTTGTCGGCCACCCACTGGGCCACCTCATCGGTGGGGAGGGTACGGCCCTCGAGCACCAGCACGCCTTCGTCGGCCTGTTCTTCGTAGCCCAGCTTCTCGAAGAGCTCGCGCTCCACCCGGGCGTGCGCCCGAAGGGGCCCGGAGCCCATCGCGAAGAATTTGCCTACCGAGATTGCCCACCCCGCGTACTGGGATGCCATGCACGCCACGGCGGGATGGTCGGTCCAGACAATCAGGCCGGGGTGAGAGTTACCTCCGATCTGCACCGGCGTGCAGCTGACGTTGCCGAGGCCGCCCAGGCAGATTTCGGCCAGCGCCAGCCCGGCCTCGATGCCCCCCTCCACTTCCACCCCCGCGTCGATGACCCGCGCGCCGCTGGGCAGCCGGTGGGTCTGGGCCCGAAGCATGTCCGACTCATCGGCCATGTGGTCGGCGATTTCCACTGCCGCTTCGTTCATTCGAAGTGCGGTCATTCGGAGTGCGGTCACGCTGTCCATGCGAGAATCTCTCCCTTTCCCAGCTCAGCCATGTCGCCGCTGTAGCGGCGGTAAGTGCCGGTCAGATGCCGGCGCCGGACAGGCAGGCCGTAGTGGTCCTGCAGGCGGGTCAGCAGCAGCCGAAGATGCACCGGCTGATAGGTGCAGGCATAGGCGTAGGTCACCGGCGGAGTAATCGCTCCGAGGGCGACCACCGTACCCCGTTTGGACCAGAGCCCGGTGTCGGCGCCGGCTGCGCCGAACACCACGACCGTCCCCGCTATCATGCCCAGCCCGGCCTGACTCCCTGCGTGTCCGCCAATGGCGAGCAGGCCTCGGCGCATGCCGGCCCCGGCCTCGGGTCCTGCCGAGCCGCGCACGATCAGCTCACCGCCGGCCATGCCTCTCTTATGACCCAGCGGCGCGGCCCCCGCGCGCGGGCCGGCATCGCCGTGGATATCCAGAACGCCGCCGGCGAGGCCCATTCCTGCCTCCTGGCCAACGTTCCCCTCCACCGTGACCCTGCCTTCGGCAAGCCCCGCGCCCAGGCGGTCGGCGTGGGCCAGGTCGCCGCTCAAGCGGATCCGCCCGTCCGGGGCTCCCGTGATCTCGAAGAGATCGCCGAAGGAAACCTTTCCGTCGCGGATGAGGTAGACCGGCCGTGCGGCCATCTCCGTGGCCGACAGGGTGCTCCAGGGAGCGGCCAGGACTTCCGAGAAATCACCCCGCTGGAGCAGCGGCATGCGCAAGCTGGCAACGAGGCCGCTCACCCGCCGGCTCCGTCCATGATCCTGCGCAGGTGAAAGTGGTGGGGGCCGAGCTTGCCCCCGTAATTGCCGGCGCTGATGGACACCACCCCGTCCCGGCACGCGGCATCGATGCCGGTACGCATGGCCCCCGCGATGGAGGGCGCATCCACGCCGTTGATGACGATCTCGAGCACCGAGTTGACGCCTTCCGGCAGGGCCGATTTGGTAATCGCGCGCAGGGTGGGACAGAAGGCGTCGTTGGTGGACGCAATCATGGACTTGATCCGCCGGGAGCCGACCTTGCTTCCGCTCCGGACCACGCCGCCGGGAAAGGGCAGGATCACATCGGGCAGCGAGGCCATGGCATCGGCGGCGGCTTCGGCCGCGCCGAGGGCGGCGTCGGCGCTGCGGGCGAGGATCAGGAAATTTCCGCCGCCGACACCCTTTACCATGCCGAACTTTTCCTGGACCAGAAACTCCCCTTCCATGACCGGGATTCTCCAGAACCGTTCGCCGGCCACCACCTTGCTGATCTGGAACCCGTCGCCGAAGAACCGGAGGGCCGACCCTACGCCCACGCGGTCGGGAGCGCCGGGCAGCCCGTCGTAGCATGCCGTCGTGGGGCAGGTGAGCACGGTTTGCCCGATACGCTCGATCAGGCGCTTGGGCAGGTCGTCCTTGCCCATCGTCATCAACAAAATGCTGGCTCCGGGGCGGCCGTCGGGCGTGTCTGCCGGCGGAAGCTCCCGCTCGACACCGGCCTCGACCTTGCAGCCGATCACCGACGTCGCAAACCCGGTGAGCTTGAGCGCGGCCGCCCGCACCCAGCGAAGGCTCCGGCCGGTGATGATGATGCGCGCGACGCGCATCGTAAACGCCTCGGCAAAGGTGTCTTCGATCAGCACGCCACGAATCTTCATAGGCCCTGCACCGGATAGTTCTCGAACGACACGGTCGAATACGCTTCGAAGTAGCGTCGAAGATCGGGCAGCAGCGCTGGATCGTAGCCCGGTCGCACCTGGAGCCGGCGTCCGGCCGGCGCCCGCCGGAGCTGTCCCTCTTCCACCACCAGCGATCCGGCTTTGATCACGTACCGGGGTGTGGCGAACATCCGGGCGATGTCGGCATCGCGGGCGTAGATGGTCACATCGGCATCGGCCCCGACCCCCAGGTGGCCCTTCTGGCGGAGCCCGAGCAGGCGGGCCGGGCCGGCGCGGGTGATGATCGCGATCTCGTTCAGCGTGTACTCCCGGGAGAGCCCGTCGGCCAGGGCGGACCCGGCGAGCAGCTTGGGGTTCACCTGCTTGAGCCGTTCATCGCGGACACTCCGGTCCATCAACAGCTGAATCAGCGCCGGATAGGAGAGAAAAGAGCCGCCGTTGGGGTGGTCGGTGGAGAGCACTACCCGCCACGGGTCTTTGCTGAGCAGAAAGAGCTCCAGGCCAATGGCCCATTGCAGGGAAGCGACCGCCGCCTTGTCCTTGTACATGAAGGGAACGATGCCGCAGCCGGTCTCCAGCTCGATGTCGATGTTCACCCATTTCCGCCCGGTGCTCTTGTGCAGGAGGTACTCGACCGGCCCATCGGCCGTGATCGTCGCCGCCGGGCCGAACATCACCTGGCCCACGTCCACGCTGAGCTCCGGATGGTCGTTCACGTATTCGGTCAGCGGCACCGCCCCGGAACTCCAGGCGGGCCCCCCATAGGCATGAAACTGCAGGTGGGTGAAGTGAGCGCGCCGGCCGGAGAGCGCCTGCATGGTGGCCAGCGTGGTGGTCACGTTGCCCGGCTGGCCGAGGTTGTTGCAATGGATGTGGACCGGATGCGGCAGCTCGAGACGGTTGGCCGCGTCGGCCAGGGTTTCCAGGATGGCTCGGGGCGTCACCCCGGTCGTGGCCAGAGGCTCGTCCAGGTCCTTCAGATTGCGCTGGCCCGACTTCCACGCCTCGATGCCGCCCGGATTGACGATCTTGATGGCATACCCGCCGGTTACTCCGAGGAGCCAGGCGGCATAGTCGCGTGCCCGCTCCCGCTCGCCCGCCGCCACCTGGCGGAGCAGATACTCGTCGTTCCCCATCAGCACGAACATCCCGCCATCCACGCAGGGAGTGTCATCCATCTCCGCGTGGCTGTGGCGCGCCATGAGGGGAGCCACCGCGGCGTCGAACACGGTGGTGTACCCCAGGCCGGCGTAGCGGTACCCGGTGGTAAAGGTGGTGGGGACCGTGCCACCCGTGCCCGACCGCGGGGGACCGTCGCTCTCTTCGAGTGCGGGCGCCGGCGCGGGATCCGCCGAGTGTTCCTCCGGGAGAAGGCGGCGGGCGTGATTGCAGCTCGAGCTGGCAAAATGGGAGTGGATATCCACCCCCCCAGGCATGACGATCATCCCGCGCGCGTCGAGCGCCGGCGCTCCATCGGGCACACTCGCTACCACGCGGCCGTCCTCGATGCAGATGTCGCGCACCTCCCCATCCACCCCGTTGGCGGGGTCGTGCACGGTCCCACCGGTTATGCGAAGGCGGCTCGGCGCACTCATTTCCGCCTGCCTCCGATACTGGCGCGGAGCGAGTCGATCAACGCGGCCAACGTTTGGGTTGCGGTGCGCTGCGCGGCGAGTGGCGGTCGAAGCGGGAGGGGCACTTCATCCATCCGGTAGGCGGTTCCACCTTCGTGGATGCCGGCTACACCGGTGTCGATGGCGACCTGCGGCTTGAAGCCAGCCTCGGATGCCCTGGGTCCGATGACTACTGTCCTGATCCGGGCAAGCGCCGCGGAAGCCTGGTCACTGACCGCCGGGGCCCCCACTACGAGTGCGGCCTCGAAGCTGCCGGCCAGCAGCCGGTCCAGGCCGCGCTGGCCGGGCTCGTAGGACGGGTAGCCGCGCGAGTAATCGACGGCGAATGGGAAGCCGGTTTGCCAGGTCAGCACTGCGTCTGCTCCCGGGCGGTTACCACCCGCCCGCAGGCTGCTGAGCGCGGCGCGAGTTGGGCCGTTCAGGGCCTGCGCCAGCGCGATCAACCCCTCCACCCGGCGAGGATTCCGCTCCTCGGCGGTCGGCTCCGCGTCATGGACCAGGACGGCGTAGCGCGCGCCCGAGAGCCTGGGTGCGAGAGCCACCGCCTGCCTCAACCCGGGCGAGAGCTCACCGGCGGGCGGGGCGGACGCCAGGGCCGCACGGATGAGCGAAAGCGCCGCAATCTCCTCGCCGGGCTCGAGCGACATCGTGAGATCCGCATCTGCCGGTCCCCGGTCGGCGCCGATGGAGACCGAGATGACGAACCGCCCGGCGCGCCCCTGGGGGACATGAGTGCCGGAGGGCTCGGGCGCGTAGCGTGAGGCATACCGGGGATAGCGTTGCCGCGGATCCACACCCCAGAAGAGCACAACGTCCGCCCGATTCCGCACTTCGCCCAGCGTTGCGGTTGCCCGGCCCCGGCGCTGCGCCGCGAGGAGACCAGCGGCGGCCGTGTCGGACGTAGCGGTGTCCACCCGAGCCCCGAGGATATCGGCGACCGTGACCGCCATCCGTTGGGCCTGGGTGCTGAGGTCAGGGCCCAGGTATACCAGGACTCGGCCCCGGGATTCGAGGAGCAGAGTGGCGGCCCCCGCCGTCGCCTCTTCGACCGCCACCGGCTGACCGGCGAGACGCACCTCCCACGGCACCGACCCGTCGCCCAGCCAGACCTTCTCCACCGGGCATGCCGGGTCGGCCTCGACGATCCTCTCATTGCGCAGCGTCACGGTGATGTCGTCACAGCCGCAACCGCAGCCCAGGCAGGTGATCCGTTCCACCCGGTCCGGCGGAGTCATGCCGCCCCCCGCGCTCGCGATTCCGCGGCGTGATACACCTGGTCGGCGCGGCGTATCAGCCCACGGTAGCATGCGGCGGCGTCACCCGCCTCTTCAAATACGGTACAGACGGGATGTCCCCTGCCTATACGCTCTCGAGGGTGGGGCACGTCTGCGACCCAGGTGCTCGCCAGCCAACGGCCCGTGTCCGCCAGGGTCACATTCCGCCGCGCGAACACGATTGCCTTGCCGAAGGCGCGGCGGACAGGACCCGGCGCTACCGGCAGGGTGCCCCGGCAGGCGCGCTCGTGGAGCCGGAACATCGAGAGGCCGTGGGCACGCTCGATCAGCTCCATGGAGGCGGAGAACCGTGGGTTCACCTCGACGGGGTAGGGGACGCCCTCGCGGGCGATGAAGTCGAGGCCGTTCAAACCAACCAGGCCGAACTCCATGGTGACCGCCTCGGCGAGAGCGGCTGCGGTCCCGAGCAGCCGGTCCTGATCGGGAAAGAGTGCCACTTCTTCGGAGGCGAGCAGGCTACCGCAGTAGCGGAAGCCGGTGGAGCCGAAACGCGCGTCGCCCACGAGCTGGCGGGTGAGGCCAAGGAGAACCGCGTTCCGGCCGTCGGCGGCAAAAACGATCGACCCGGGCCTGCCTGCTATGCGCTCCTGCAAGTACCTGGTCCTCGGCACCGAACGGCCGCCTCGCCAGGGAACAATGTTGTGGCCTCCGCCTGAACGGCGCGGCTTCACCAGCCAGGCGCCGCCGTCCGACGGGCAGCTTGCCCGCGTGTTCGGAGTTGGAAACCCCCGCCGCCTGAGGGCCCGCATCAGCTCGATGGGGTCACGCACTCGCCGGAGCACCGCGGGAGGATTCCCCAGGAGGGTTCGGCCCCGGGACAAGCGCGCGACCGCGTCGGGATAGTTCTCGAAATTGGATGTGTAGGCCGCAAGATCGGCGGGCACCGAAGCGGCAGCTGCGGCGGCTGCGGACGGACTGTATCGCCGGGCGGAATCCTGCCGGAGCGTGAGAACCTCGGCGGCCCCGCGCAGATCCAGATCGCCGAAGGCGTCCACCGCCGTCACCTGGTAGCCGGCGCGGCTGGCGGATAAGGCCAGGGCCCGCGTCGTGACTCCGGCCACCACGAGTCGCTCAGTCATCGGCAATCCCGAGTCGGCGCCGGGCGGCCGCCGGCGAGATGAAGACCAGATGATCCAGCACGGTGCCTCGCGCGTCGCGTACCCGCAGTCGGTCCACCAGCTCACGGTTCCCGCCACCGCACAGCCCATCGGCAAGGAGGGCGGCGCCCTGAGCTCCCTGCTTCGACTTCGAGGCAAACCCCGCAAGCGCGCGGACAGGACCGACATCGGTCAGGCCGGCAGCCAGGCGCTGGCGATAGGCCGGATCGCTCGAGTTGCGGCCGGAGAGGAGCACTTCGTCGGCACTGGGCGCCGAGCACCTCAGCTGCCGGACGGTTTTCAGGGCGCCCTCGAGATAGGCCTCGATCGCGACTTCGCGGCGGGCCGGCTCCCGCTCCAGCCAGGTGGAAACGCCGCCCTGGAAAAGCGCCGCCTTGGTCACCTCACCAGCCAGAAACGCGACTTCGGCATCGAGCGCCCCTGCCGCACGCCATCCGATCGGCCCGCTGGTTCCGCCCATGCCATCCACCACCTGTCCCCGCTCCACTGCCACTCCAGCGGTAAACGCGCCACCCAGCTCCAACAAGATGAACGACACCTCCGCGGGCGAGCGGTTGCGGCGCCTGCACTGCTCGTAAATGCCCAGCGCTGCCGCGCACAATTTGTCGGCCGTGCCCAGGTCCACCCGGTTGATCTTGCGGTGCTGGGGCACCGTGTCGAGGTGAATCACGCCCGGAGTGTAGACGACGGGCAGGCCCGACTCCGCCAGTTTCCGGGCGAAGCTTCGAAGCCCACCGATGCCGCCTTCCTCCTGGGGACGGGCCAGAAACGCCAGCCGGAGGTCGCTTTCGGACACCTCGGCCGCACGGCGAAGAGGAAGGCCATAACCGGAAGGTCCGACGATCAAATCGGGCAGGCCCGGGGCGGTGAGCAGATCGATGAAGCCCGCGGGATCGGCAAGCGCTTCAGCGGTAGAACGGCTGGCATCGAGATACGGCCGGCCGTCCAGCAGCCCACACACGTCCACCGTGACGGTGCCCGGGTCGATCCCGACCACGCGGGTCACGGCTACTTCTTGACCGTGACCAGCTCCCGGGCGATCTCCGCGATGGCTTCCGCATCCAGAACCAGATCGTTGCGGGTGAACAGCCGGGCGACGCAGGCCTTGTGGAGCTTGGTCTTGAAGTTGCCGACCCCAAACGCGCCGAACACGACGACGCCGCTTTTCTTTACCCCCGCATCGTTGACGTCGATGCCCTCGATGCCCAGCGGCGGGACGGCGTTGAGATCCACCGCGACTTTCAGCGACTTGCTGCCGGTCCACGCCGACTGGGGCACCATCTGCACCCCAGCGGGCCCCGAGTTGAGGAGGATCTCGACCCCTTGCAGCAGCTCCGGCAGCTTGGAGGGGTCGTTCAACGTGACGGCTTCCACCTGAACATTGAAGCGGGCGCTGATGAACTGGCGCGCCTTGTCGCCCTGTTCCGGTTTCCGCGAGGTGATGGTGACCTGGGCGCCGTCCTTGGCGAGGAGGCCCGCTGCCCGCTGGCCCACCGGACCGGTCCCGGCCAGGATCAACGCGTTCTTGCCCTCGAGGTTCCCCAGCGTCTCCTCGATCTTGACCACCGCCGCCACGGCAGTGGTGTTGGAGCCGTTCGAGTCCAGCATGATCGAGACCGAGAACGGCGGGAACAGGGCATCCTGCGCCATAGCCAGGAGTTGTTCGCCGGCAGACATGTTGTTGCCGCCGATCCAGACGGCGGTGTTGCGCAGGTCTTTGGGGCCGCGGGTAAAGATGCAGCCGTGAATGAGGTCGCGGACGTCACCCTCAGTGACTCCCCCGTAGCTCATGATGGCCTCGGCACCGGCGTCATAAGCCACGACCTGGTCGAAAACGCTCGGCAGCCGTGAGCTGTCGAGTTGCAGCAGAAGCTTACGCATCGAAACAACGTCTCCCGGTAGGCTGTAAAAGACGAGGGGCGCCCCAGTAGCGGGCCGCCCCTCGTCGGATCTCAGTTGAGCGGGACTGTACGATCAGCCCTCGGCGCCGCTCGCAAACGGGTGCCGCGCCGCCTTGTACTTCTGCAGCACCTCGTCAATGCTGGGCTTGTTCTGGATGGCCCGCTGCAACGCTTCCTTGGTGGCCTGGTAGTTGTAGTCGTAAATCTTCTTGTCGCTCTCCGCCTGCCAGTGGATGAATACGCCCACCAGGATGCACAGATCGTTGGCCTTGCTCTTGTCGATCACGCCCGACGCGACGCTGTCCATGACGGCGCGCGCAACGGCGGCCTGGGCCGGCCCGAACATCTGTACCGCCTGCTTGGCACCCTTGATGGTGACCTTGTTGAAGAGCAGGGTGTCGGGCTTGGCCGGAAGGTTCGGGGTGACGACCGCGAGAAGGGTTGAGAAGCCATCGGAATTGTGCGATAACGCCGAGGTAAACGCGAGACCCGCTGGTCCCGACTTGGAGCCGACGATCAGGTCGATGTGGGCGATTTCGTTGCCGTCGCCGACCAGCGACTCACCGATGCTGAATTCCCCTGCCATACTTGCCTCCGTATCCGTTTTGTTGAAGAAGGAGAGAATTTCGCGCCACATGGTTGACTCGACGTTGGCGTAGGGTTGAGCTCGGACCAGGAGCGGCGTGCGGGAACGGACAACCCGGCTCACGCAGTCCCGCAAGGCGGGTAGCTCAGCGCACTGATTACTGTGCCGTCGTAGAGAGGCCTAGTATGAAACCCGTATCAGAAAGTGTCAAGTCGAGTTTTGCCTTGAGCATCCGGCTCCGGGACGGGTTTGCCCGAAGCAGTACGGGAGTGGTGCTACTGCGGGGTATCTTCGGGTTGGTGGTCCAGGCGACCCGGCTGGAGGACACCCCGGTCGCGCCAGAGGACACCCCGGCACCGGCCGGGCAGCGTTCAGGTAGCTGGGACAACTACTTAGCAACTGGCATGACCCTCGCACCTTGAGCCCCGCGCCGTTCCTCCACGCCAACAACGAGGGCACCATGAAGACCAGCATCTTTGCGGGGTCACTCCTGGCTAGTCTGGCGCTCATCGCGGCTCCACTCGAGGCCCAGACGGCCTCGGCTGAGATTGTCGTTCGAGCCGGCACACCGGAAAGCTATCGGGCGCCGCGTCGGGTCATCGTCGAGCGAAATGCGCCGAGAATAGTTGTGATCGAACGGATGCGAGCGCATCACGGCAGGCACTGGCGGCGTCACGGCTATCGCCCGGTGGTGGTGTATTACGTCGAGGGCCGTTATTACGACCAGCATCCCCGGCGCCGGAGCCGGATGCGGGAAATCGTCGTCTATGAGCGCGGCGGCCGCTACTATCATTTCGCGGACGACCGGACCAACCGCGGCCGGCATCGCGGCTGGAGCCACGACGGTCGTCACGAGGAGTGGAACGACTGACCTGTTCCCGCACCGTCCCGGTGCACGATCGCCTGATCCAGGTTGGTTCGTCCCGACACCAGTACCCTCGCGGCTGAGGATACTGGTGTTATCGTGTGTGCTGAGTCACGGCGAGAGCGTCTACCCGGGGGTATGTAGCTGACCTAGGGAAGGGGCCTCCCGACGCGGAGGCACGTGTGCGTATGCAGCGAGAGCTTCACACCTCCGGGTTCCGCCTTCTGAGACGACTCCTTCCCGGAGCCGTCCTTCTCCTGGCCGCGCCCACCGTTGAGGCCCAGTACTTCGGGCGTAACAAGGTCCAGTACGAAAACTTCCACTTCCAGGTGCTCAAGACCGAGCACTTCGATGTGCTTTTCTACCCTCCGGAAACGGAGGCGGCGCGGCACGCGGCGCGGATGGCCGAGCGCTGGTACGCCCGGCTTTCAAGCGTCTTCGACCACGAGCTCTCCGGCCGTCAGCCTGTCATTCTCTACGCCAGCGCGGCGGAGTTCCAGCAAACCAACGCCATACTCGGCACGCTGGGTGAGGGCACCGGTGGTGTCACCGAGGCGCTCCGCCGCCGCATCGTGCTCCCCACCGGCGGCACGCTGGCCGACCTCGATCACGTTCTTGGCCACGAGCTGGTGCACGCTTTTCAGTACGACATCACCGGCAGCGGCCGGCCCAACAGCCTCGGCGCGCTCCCCGCCGCCAGCCAGCTCCCCCTCTGGTTCATCGAGGGCATGGCAGAGTACATGTCGATCGGACCGGTGGCGCCGCATACCGCGATGTGGATGCGGGGCGCGCTGGCCGACACCACCAAGGACTCACTCCCTTCATACTCGCAGCTCGAGGACCCCCGTTATTTCCCCTATCGCTACGGCCATGCGTTCCTGGCGTGGATAGCCGGTCGTTGGGGCGATCACGTGATGGGACAGCTGCTGCGGGGTGCCGGCCGGCGGCGCGACGTCACCGCCGCACTTCAGCGAGTCCTGAATGCCAACCCGGATACGCTGGTCGCGCGCTGGCACGCCGAAACCCGCGCGCAGTACGACCCATTGAAAAGCGCCACGGCCCCGCCCGAGGCATTCAGTACCCGCCTCATCGCAGCCAAAGGGGACGGCCGCTACAACGTTGCTCCGGCGCTCAGCCCCGACGGTGACGAGATGATGTTCCTCTCCGACCGGGGA
Source organism: Gemmatimonadales bacterium (assembly GCA_036379675.1). GTDB lineage: Bacteria > Gemmatimonadota > Gemmatimonadetes > Gemmatimonadales > GWC2-71-9 > CAVVWJ01. The sequence continues at coordinate 52,776 of DASVGF010000082.1, forward strand.
CTTTTTTCCATTGATCTGTTTCTGGCCGACGCGCGCACCGGCAAGGTCAAGCGGCAGGTCACCAAGACGGCGGTGGATCCTCACTTCCAGAGCCTTCAGTTCATTCAGTCGGCGG